>CAZLEO010000009.1:0-64192 GCA_964558555.1 uncultured Rickettsiales bacterium
GACGACGGCGACGGCTTCCTGGCCTGCGAGGACTGCGACGACGCCAACGCCGATTCCTACCCGGGCGCGCCCGAGCTGTGCGACGGCGAGGACAACGACTGCGACGGCCTGCTGCCCGTGGACGAGCAGCTGGACCTGGACGCGGACGGCTGGCTGTGGTGCGCGGACTGCGACGACGCGGACGCCGACACCTGGCCGGGCGCGCCCGAGCTGTGTGACGGCGCGGACAACGACTGCGACGGCGTGGTGCCCGCGGACGAGGTGGACGGCGACGGCGACAACTACCTGATCTGCGAGAACGACTGCGACGACGCGGACGCGGCGGTGAATCCGGACGCCGTCGAGGACGCCTGTGACGGCATCGACAACGACTGCGACGGCGCACAGCACCCGGACGACACGGACAACGACCTGGACAGCTACACGGAGTGCGCGGGCGACTGCCACGACCCGAACGCGTCGTTGAACCCGTGGGTGGGTGAGGAAGCCTGTGACGTTTTCGACAACTACTGGGACGGCGTCCAGCACCCGGAGGACCAGGACAACGACGGCGACGGGATCACCGAGTGCGACGGGGACTGCAACGACGCCAACGCGGCTGTCTTCCCCGGTGTGCCCGAGGTGGCGTGCGACTACCTGGACAACGACTGCGACGGCGATCTGGATCCCGAGGAGGTGGACAACGACGGGGACGGGTTCGACGAGTGTCAGGGCGACGCGGACGACACCGACCCGAACGTCAACCCCGGCGCGTCCGAGATCGCCTGCAACGGCGTCGCCGACAACGGCGACGGCGTGCAGCACCCATCGGACGTCGACGACGATGGTGACGGCTTCGACGAGTGCGGCGACGACGAGATCGAGGGCACCGAAGACGACGACTGCGACGACTCCGACATCAACACCTTCCCCGGCGCAGCTCCACTCGACGACATCGACCTGTGCATGACCGACGCGGACGGCGACGACTTCGGCGACGACTCGGTGTACTACCCCATCGAGCCCGGTACCGACTGCGACGACAGCTCGGCGAGCATCTACTACGGCGCCACGGAGATCGCTTGCTACCACCTGGACTCTTATTGTGACGTCGCCCTGGACGAGGTGGAGATCGACGACGACGGCGACGGCTACGACGAGTGCGAGCTCGACTGCAACGACGGCGACGCCTCCATCAACCCCGGCGCGACCGAGCTGGGAGACTGCTTCTACGTGGACGAGGACTGCGACGGCGTCCTCCACCCCGACGAGGTGGACGACGACGGCGACGGCTACGACGAGTGCGAAGGCGACGCCGACGACACGGACCCCAACATCAACCCCGACGAGTCCGAGATCGCCTGCAACGGCATCGACGACGACGGCGACGGCCTCCAGCACCCCTACGACGAGGACGACGACGGCGACGGGTTCACCGAATGCGGCGTGGACAACATCCTCGGCACCGAGGACGACGACTGCAACGACACCGTCGGCGGCGGTGAGTTGATCTTCCCCGGCGCGGTGGAGGACTGCTCCACGCCCTACGACGACGACTGCGACGGCGAGATCAACGAGGCGGGCGCGACCGGCTGCACCAACTACTACCTCGACGAGGACGACGACGGGTACGGCGTGACCGGGGACTTCCAGTGCCTGTGCATCGCGCTGGATCCCTACGACGCCACCCTGGACCAGGACTGCAACGACTCCGAGGCGTCGGTGAACCCCGGCCTCATCCAGGAGATCGCCTGCGACGGCTACTCGGACAACGACTGCGATGGCGTCCTGGACACGGATGAGACGGACGACGATCTCGACGGGTACACCGAATGTGACGGGGACTGCGACGACGCCGACGACAGCGTCCACCCGGGAGCCACCGAGGTGGACTGCGATGGCATCGACAACGACTGCCTCAACGGCGATCAGGGCGGGTCCGACGGCGACGGCGACACGTTCACCACCTGTGGTGGCGACTGCGACGACGCCTCGGCCGCCACGTACCCGGGCGCCGCCTTCACGGAGAGCGGCACGTATTGCATGCGAGACGCCGACGGCGACGGCTGGGGTGACATGACGGCGACGGGCGACGTCATCGCCGGAACCGACTGCGACGACGCCGACGAGTACACCTATCCCGGCGCAGCCTTCTCGGACAGCAAGATCAGCTGCATGACCGACCAGGACCTCGACGGCTACGGCGACTCGGCCGCCGAAGGAGACGTCGTCCCAGGCAGCGACTGCGACGATTCCGTGTTGACCGGCGCCGACGTCCACCCGGGCGTGCCCGAGGTCTGCGAGGCCACCTCCCAGGTGGACAACGACTGTGACGGCAACGTCAACACGTACATGGGTCAGTACTGCGTGATCGACTGGGACGACATGGTCTTCCCGACGTTCGACACCAGCGCCTGCACGGATCCAGGTGTGGACCTGACCTTCGGCACGGCCGACGACGTGACCTGGGACAACGCGACGTTCTACTACTGGGACAACGACGGCGACACCTACGGCGACGACGGCACCTCCTGCGATGGCACCAACAACCCGGCCGAATACCGCGTGTGGCTATGCGACCAGTCCGTGGAGGGCGATCTCGTATCGGCGATTTCAGGCGACTGCGACGACACGGACGCGGGCGTCAACCCCGACGCCACCGAGTCCTGCGACGAAAAGGACAACAACTGCAACTGCCTCGTGGACGAGACCCTGCCGGACGAGGACCCCAGCAACTGTCGCGAGCTGCACCTGGACGCGGACCGCGACGAGTGGGGCGATCCGGACGAGTCCATCTGCCTGTGTCTGGGTGGAGACGCCCAGGCCGAGCAGTGTGAGAACGGCTCACCCAACTCCAGCGTGACCCACTTCTACGAGGGCGAGTGTTACGTGGAGAACGAGGGCGACTGCAACGACTCGGACTACCTGATCCACCCGTACTACACCCCCCCCGAGGACGGGCCACAGTACAAGCTCATCGTCGAGCTGCTCGACGGGGCGGACAACGACTGCGACGGCGACATCCCGGTGGTGGAGCTGGACTGCGACGATGACGGGTACATCACCAACCTGCCCGGCTTCCCGTTCAACGCCGAGATCGTCTACACCTATCTGTCCGAGCCGGAGACGTCCTTCTTGCTCGATGGCGCCGAGCTGTGGCCCTGCTGGGGCTACGACGCCGACGATCCCGAGGACCTCAGCGAGGTCGACTGGGTCGGCGATGGTTACCAGCTCACCTGCTGGGAGCAGGTGATAGACATCGAATGCGACGAGGAGCTGGGCCTTTGGATGCTGACCACGGCGGTGGCCGAGGACCTGTTCGTGGACGCCAAGCGGTATCCAGCGCCCGTGGGTATCGATGACTGCGACGACAACTGCGTCGAGCGCTACCCCGGCAACTACGAGATCTGCGACGGCATCGACAACGACTGCACGTCCACCGAGTTCGACGACAACTACCCCACCGAGGGTGTGCCGGGGCTGCCCGACGCCATGGAGTCGGACCTGGATCACTACGGCACGGTGTCGTCGTCCGAGATGGACCTCGATGGCGACTCCTTCATCGGCTGCTCCGACACCCCCACGGGCAAGCAGGAGTACCTGTCGGCGCTCAGCTGCGCCGACGCGATCCCCGACATGGGCGACTGCAACGACCTGTGCTCGGTGACCACGCCGTCCGCCGAAGAGGTCTGCAACGGCTTCCTCGACGTGTGCGACGATGTGGGCGAGGGCACGGACCTGGACCGCGACGGCCACCGCGCTTGCGGCGCCTTCAGCGGCGACGAGGAGCTAGCCGAGTACATCTACGTGCTGGCCCACATCGACCCCGACGCCGCCATCGACGAGGACCGCGCGTCGGTCATCCCGCTGATCATGCCGCGCCGCGGCGCCCCCGAATGCGACGACCGCCTCACGCGACAGCTCGCGTTCCTGCTCGGCGACGAGGTGGCCGACGAGATCACCCTGACCCAGTCCCTCGAGCCCGCCCTGCAGCACTGCATCACCGCACACATGTGCGAAGAGGGGCTGCTTGCGGAGGAGGACTGCGAGGGCGTGATCGAGGGCGCGGGCTGTACCGTGCTGCGCCTGAAGATCGGCGAGGACCAGGACGGCAACTTCGAAGACCTGGCCGTGTCCGAGTCGTGCGAGTCGAACCCCGACCAGCTGATCACCCGCACCGTGTGGCACCACGACCGCATCATCGACGCGCGCGAACTCGTCGCCTGGTGGGAGTGCTACCGGGTCTACGGCACCTACGGCTGCGCCGACCTACGCGAGCCCGAGGACTGGTGGATGATGGAGGAGACCATCGTCCCCGGCGGCCGGACCTGGGACAACCAGTCCGAGTTCGCCGAGGTGGTGGCCACGGGTAAGAAGGGCTGGCACGAGCTCAGCCGCTACGACCCCGAGGCCATCGAGGCTGTGATGACCGGCTGCTGGGAGGAGGACATCGCCGGCGCCCTGGCGCAGCTGCGACCGCCTTCCGATCCCGTCGCCTACGACTACACCGGCGGCGACTGCGTCAACGAGATCGGCGACGCCAACCGCGGCGAGTCCGAGGGCCCCGACGACCTGCTCGGCCAGTTCTTCAACGAGGCGCCGGATTGCCGCACCTGCATCGACGGTGTGGACAACAACTGCAACGGCCTGACGGACTGCGAAGATCCGGCGTGCGCCGAGTGCTTCATCGGACAGGGAGTGGGATGTGCCGCCAGCGGGTCGCCGTGCTCGGAAACCGGCTGTTCCACCTCCGGAGATAGCAACGAGGTCAAGACCAGCGGGGCGATCCTGGCGTTCCTCTGGTTGGCGGCCATGACCCGCATCTGGCGAAGGGTACGATGAGCTTCTCACTACACGGGCCTTTCCCCTTCGATGTCAACGCGGTGACCACGAGCGCCCGTGCGGCGCTCGGCAAGGTGAACGCCGCACTCGAGGCTGGCCTCGGCGAGCGCCTGCTGGAGACGGCGGCGATCGGCGAGGACGCCGGGCTGTACGTGGTGCTGACCACCGACGGGACCTCGGAGCCGCGCATCGCCGGCTTCTGGGTCGTGTTCGGGCTGGCGTACTTCGACGACGGCGTCACCGGTCCCCCCGAGCGACATCCGCCTTATGCCAAGGGCTTGCTCGACGCGATGATCGAGGAGGTCTGGTGGCGCAACCTCAAGGTGGCCACGGACCGCCGTGGTGGCTTCAACCCGGTGGTCGTGCTCGAGTGGCTCCCCTCCCTGGCCGTCCGGTCCAGCCTCTATCCGCCCGGTGTGGATGGCGGCGCCATGGCGGACGCGGCCGAGGACGACCTCCCCGAGGTCATCGCCGAGCTCACGGACCTGGAGTCCGCGGACGAGGGCGACGAGGACTGGCTCGCCGGAGGCGAGCTCGAGGAGGTCCCCGAGGATGAACTCGGCGAGGCCGCCACGGTCCCCGAGATCCAGGTCGAGATGTCCATGGACGAGGACGAGGAGGCCACGGCGGACGACGAACTGCCCGGCGCGCGGTCGCTGTTGTGTGTCGTCCAGGGCCGCCTCACCCATGACAGCATCACCCACCACGGCGAGTTCTGGGTGGCGATGCCGTCGGCCGAGGAGGGGGCGAGCTCCCACTCGGTGGGCGTCGAGCACTGGGCCGAGGGTCAGGCCAAGCGGAAGCTCCGCTCGAAGCGCAAGCACGACGAGATGGACGACGACGAGCCCCACCGCCTCGGTCCGCCCATGGACCTGCCCGGCGACCGCGTCGGCTTCCCGATGACCGGGTGGTTGACCCGCAACCTGGGTGTCTGGCCGCCGGGACCGGCAGCCGTGCACGGCGGCGAGTTGACGGACCGCATCGTCCAGAGCCGCTGGCAGTCCCAGGCGCTCATGGGTATCAGCTCGACCCTGGCGGTGTTCGTGCTGGTGCTGATGGTCACCCTGCTGATCCGCGTCGCCACGGTGCCGCGCCCGCAGGAGACGGCGGCCGCACCGCCGCCAGCGGCCCAGCCCGCCATGTCGGTGTGCTCGGCCGACCACCACAAGTTCGTCACCGAGTTCCGCTGCCAGGTGGGCCACTTCGCCGATCCCTACGGCGAGGAGGGCCCGGTATGCAGCGACATGGGCAGTACCCAGGTGGTGGACGCCACCACCGAGGATCTGCGGCCCCTGTATTGCGGGCTGCTCGACCGCGAGAAGGACGGCTGGCTCGGCAACTTCTCCGGAACCAACAGCACCGGCCTGTACAACTTCGCCGAACTCGCGGCCTCCCAGTCGTGCTTCAACGTGCTGGGCCACCCCCACCCCTACACGCAGGGGACGGGGCAGTCTGCGGGGACCTGGGCGCTGGCCGATCCCGAGCTGTTCCTGGTGGACCCGGCCCTGCGCATCCAGTCGCTGGTGGACCTGGTCGCCGATCTCGAGGAGGCCTGCGACGCCTACCTCACCCGCATGGAGCACCGCGTCGAGGGCGCCATCCTGGCCACCCACGTGGGCGCCACGGTCGGCGCCACCTCCGGCACGGCGGCAGAGGCCGCGCAGCTGCGCCAGAACCTGATCAACGGTTCGATGGTGGGTACGGCCGAGGACGCCGAGCGGTGCTTCCGCCTCGGCTCGGCCGAGGGCCTGGACGTGTACGAGTACGCCGAGCTGTGCGGCGAGCCCGACTCCACGGTCCGGCGCCTGGCGCAGAAGAAGATCTGGATGCAGCTCGCCGGCAGCCCCGTGCCCACTGGCGAGCCCGACCCGCTCATCCCGCGCTACGTGGCGGCCCGATTCGGCGCCGCCGGCGCAGGGGATACCTCCAACCTGTGGAAGTGCCACCTGAACCTCAGCGGCACCGCCTCGGGGCTGATCCAGCGGCGCCTGGACACCCGCTGGGATCTCTGGGTGCCCATCCCGGACAAGTACGACATCGCAGGCGGGCAGGCCGTGCGCACCCAGCTCTCGCTGGACGCGGCCCTGCTCGACTTCGAGGAGGGCCTGACCGGCGGCACCTGCTGGAAGGTGGTGGACAAGCGCCTGGATCAGTACGCGCCGGTCCACCCGCTCGTCGCCGACCTCGACGACAGCATCTGGTTCTCCACCGAGCAGCAGCTCTGCGGCCAGGTGTGCGCCACCTTCTACGACGTGCAGAACAGCGCCAAGGACGCCACCTGGGTGACCCGGGAGGCCGACCTGTCGCGCTGCATCACGTCGTCAGCGCCGCGCGAGACCCCCGACCTCGGCCGGGGTGACCTCGACCGGCTGCGCGTCCCGTGGAACGGCACGCGCAGCACGGGCTGGATCGCGCCGTCCGCCGCGGAGATCTGCGCCTTCAACCTGATCGCGCAGGACTACATGCCGGCGGCTGAAGAGGAGAGCTACCTCGTCGGCGGCAAGGCGACGGCCCAGTGGGCCGGTGAGACGGCGACGGGCTCGCGCATCGCCGGTGGCGAGGACGGCCTGGCCACCAAGGGCGCGGAGAACATGAGCAGCTACGGCCGCAGCCGCAGCTCCAACACCTGCGGCTACGTGGCGGCCCAGTGCTTCACCTCGACGCTGATCGACATCATCGACAGCGGCCGGTACGAGCGCTACGAGTGGCGCGACACCTGGATGGACCGTCTGGTGGACCTGTCGTCCGCCACGCCGGTGACGGTGCGCAAGTACACGCCGTGGTGTCAGCTCGTCCAGCCCTACCTGCACCCGGACGGGAACCTGCCCGAAGGTGAGATCGACTTCCCCTGCGCCTCCGGTGTGGATCAGGCCCTGCGTAACGTGGAGGGCTCCATCCGCATCCTGGCCAAGGACACCAACGTGGGGAGGACGCCATGAAGTTCATCCGGCGCTTGTTCGGAATCATGGGACGTCGGTTCCGCGAGAACCTGGACCTCATCGCCGTGTGGGCCGCCCTGGTGGTGGCCCAGCCCCTGGTCCCGGCGGACCACTTCCTGGCCCGCGACGACCTCGTGCCGTGGCTGATGCTGACGCTCAGCGTCGTGACCCTGCTGCGCGCGCGCCATATCGGCGCCGGTCCGCACCCCATGCTCACCCTGCGCAAGGCCATCTTCGGCAAGCTCGTGCAGCGCATCGCGCTGGTGGCCGTGCCGTGGGCGATGCTGTTCTGGTACAGCGGCGCGGGGAGCCTCCAGCCCCCCATGATGGGCGTGGGCGTGGTCCTCTCCGTGGGCATCCTGGTGCTGCTGGCCATGGGCCGCAACCACGGCAAGACCGCGTGGAATCCGCCCGGTCCCTCTGCGGTGGTCTCCTGGACCGTCCTGCTCGTCCTCATCGCCCTCGGGCTGGCCTCCATGGGCTGGCTGTGCGGGTCGGCGAGGCTGCCCTGGATCGAAGGATCGGTACTGCCCCCGTGGATGGGCATGGCCATGATCACGGGCGTCGCCTTCATGACCATCGGCCTGCTCGCCGGCAGCAACCGCAACCTGCGCCAGCGCAAGGCCGCAGGGCGCCGCGACGGCAAACCGCACCGCCTGGACGCGTTCCCCGCCCTGATGGCCCTGTTCGGCCCCATGGTCGGGATCGCGTTGCTTTACCAGATCCTCGGCGGGCTGATGGACTTCAGTCAGGCCTACACCGGGTCTCTGTACGTGGTGGTCTGGGCGGCGGTCCTGTGGGCGCGGCCCGAGCCCATCGCGCGGGCCTGCGTGCTTCATGAGGTGGTCCCCGCCGGTGGCGGCGACAAGGAGGTCAAGGCCACGGCCCTGGGCTTCGAGCGTCCGCCCGAGGGCGCGCTGCGCTTCAACCCCCTGCGGACCAAGCGCATGCTGGTGATGCACCCGTGGCTGGTGCCCGTGAGCAGCTCCCGCATCGACAAGCTCGACGACCCGGTCCGGCCCCTGTGGCCGGAGCGCGCGCCGCTGCTGCCGCACCACATCCTCGGTGAGGCCAGCTTCGAGCCGGATCCGGTCACCCGCGAGACCCAGTGGGACGTGATCACCATCAAGATGGGCGCCCGCCAGGACGTCTCCACCGTGCTCGCCGAGGACTCCAAGACCCGGCGGATCGTGGTGCTCAGGGCGTTCCCCAAGGGCTTCCTGCGTCGCCGCAGGGTGCGCACCTACAAGTGGGAGTCGGGCGGGCCGAAGGACTCGATCCAGGTGCTCGACGCCACGGTGGAGTCCGCGACCCTGATGGAGGGCGATCTCGTGGTGCTCTCGGCCGAGGGTGTCGCCCGCGCGTTCGAGGTGGAGATCGGCAAGCCCCTGTACAGCTACGCCGAGTTCGAGGCGTTCCGTCCCCCGCAACTCGAAGACTACGTGAAGGTGGGATAGTGAGCTCGTTCAACGAAACAAGTCGCTCTTCCTGGCTCGACCGTCACGCCCTGCGCGCCGCACTCCTGTGCGCCTGCGCGGGGTTGCTGGCCGTCGGCGGGGGTTGCCTGTCCACGCCCGAGGATCCCGGCTGGAAGCTCGTGGGGGCGTACGACGCCACCGCGCTGCTCGCCACCGCCGCGGATCCCGAGGAGGAGGACGAGCTACCTGACTACGTCTGGACCCCGTTCCCGGGGATGACGGGCTCCTGCGGCCCGGCCAAGGCGCCCGACGGTCTCGGCGTGTTCGAGGCCGAGTCCATGGCGAACTCCCTCACGCCGACCCTCGCCGTCGTGCTCGAACGCACGGAGGCGGCCGGGGACGGCCCCCTGTCCTCGGCCGGCGTCCGCGTCGCCCTGGGGGTGGAGAAGCCCGAGTTCTTGCTCCAGCCCGCGGTCATGCCGCGTTACATCGCCGTACGCGTGGGTGGAGAGGGAAACGTCCACCACAAGCAGCTGGTCCGCACGCAGCTCCAGATGGAGACCTGCATGGAGCACAAGACCGGCCGCGGCTGGGTGGGCGGCACGGCCAGCAACCTGCGGCAGGCATTCCTCCTGGACCCGCCGGACGAGGAGAACTGGGGTTCCGACCGCATGTACTTCGGCGGCCAGCGCGATCCCATCCCGCCGCTGCTCGGTCCGCCGGACGCGTGCATCGTCGAGGGTGAAGAGCTGGGCGTCTCTGGCGGCGGCGGGGCAGGGGAGGGGAGCCTCGACCTGGTGCCGTCCGACGTCTGGGGTGCGTCCCTGCGCTCGTGTGCCGTGGAGGAGCGCCCCGGCGCGCCGATGATGCGGCGGCCCGGCATGGTGCCCCTGCGGATCAGCGGCCTGGGGGATCTCCCCCTGCGCCGGCCCAGCCCCTACTGGAGCGACCTGGCTGTGCTGGTGGAGCCCCACGACTCCGCCCTGTGGAAGGCCGCCAACCCGAGCGACACCGACGAGTCGGTTCGCGTGGACGTCCTGTGGTCCGATCCCAGCGGCAACGAGATTGCCTTGCTGGAGCAGTTCCCGCTCTTCGATCGCCCCGAAGGGGCCGACAGCGAGGGCTGGTCCGCCGGCGCGGGGATGACCGACCTGCTCGCGCGCGTGCCGTACTACTACCCGTCCGTGGGTACCCCGGAAGCCGACGATCAGTACGTGCTGCTGCTGGTGCCCAACTGGCAGATCGTCGAGGGGCTGCGCCGCCTCTTCAGCGAGGAGCGCCACCCGGACCGTCCCAAGGCCACCGCGGGCGCGGGCGTCCAGTACGGCGTGGGCTGGGTGCTCGAGCATCCGGAGTACCTGTTCGTCCAGGTCCCCGATCCCAAGAACGCGGAGGTCGCGGAGAAGGAGGAGCTGGAGGACGAGACCTGGCTGGACCTCACCGAGATCATGGGTGGCGGGACTGGCGGATTGCGCAACTGGGGCTACACGGTGGGCATGCTGTCGGGCCGCAAGCCGATCGCGCTGCCCGGCAAGGACTCCCCGGCGTGGAAGCAGGCCTCCCTGGCCCAGCGCGCCAAGCACCAGAGCCTGTTCCTCGGCGGCGTGGCCCTGCTCGCATTCTTCCTGCTGGTGGGCCTGCGACGGCTGCCCGACCTGTGGACCCGCATCCCTGAGGAGCGCGTGGACTACTGGCCCGGCGTGCCCTCGGACGACGACGGCGACGACGGCGGTGGCGGCAAGCCGCCCGAGGGTGGCGAGGGCGGCGGCGGTGACAAGAAGGAGGGTGGTTGACCCGGGACCGCGAGCAGCCGCCGGCCGAGCGCGAGGCCCCCCGGATCGACGGCCTGACGAGGCACAAGGTGGTTCGCGCCCTGGCGCGGCTGCTGAAGGACAAGACCGAGGAACGCAAGAGGGTCGAGGGTCTCAGGGAAATCGATCGCTGAGACGACCGGACCGAAGGGAACGATGGAGAGCAACCACCCCCGCGTGAGCCTGCGCAGTGCGGCCCCCTGGAAGGGATCGTGCGGCTGGTCCGGTCCGGACTGGCGCGGCTACGGTATGCGCTGGGGTACCGGCGGGTTGTTGTGGTGGGGCGCGAGCTCCCACCTGGTGTGGCTGCTGCGCGGCTGCACGGCACCCATGGAGATCGTGCAGCCGGTCTGGGGACCGTCCTTCGGGGTCCCGGTCGTCAAGGCCTCCATGTCGCGGCAGGTGGACATGCGGTCTCTGGCCACGCCGCCTCGACCGGAGCGTCCTGCCGGCGCCCCGTCGGTGCCGGCGAGGTCCATGCCCGCGGCGCCGCCCACGACGCTCGCGAAGCCGGACGAAGCCGCGGCTGGGCCGCCTCCGTCCGTGGAACCCGCGCCGACCGCAGCGCCGCAGGAGCCACCGACGCGGGCCGAGGCACCTGCATCGCCGCCATCGGATCCTCGGAAGGCGCCCGCGCCCACTCCGACCGATCCCGTCCGCGGAGCCGAGGCGCCGCGGAGGCCAGAGCAGGTCTCCGCCCCGGACGCCCCTCCGCCGACGACGGCGCAACGCGTCGACGAGGATCCGCCGCCGACCACGACGGGGCAGCCCACCGGGGCGGCCGCGGATCGAGCCACGGCGAGGCGACCCGCCGAAGCCGCGCCCCCGCAACGGGCGGACGAGCCCGCTGCGCCCGCGCCGGTGCAGGCCTCCACGGCCTCCCGCGCCTGGGAGCGGGCCTACTGGATGACCCGCGGCTTCGATCCGGCGAGCCCCCTGCGCCCCGACGTGCGCTGGCAACCGCCCGGCGAGATCCAGGCCTACCCGTACGCGCCCTCCCAGGTGGTGATGCCCTCGGCGCCGCCGGCGGAGACCTCGGAGCCCACGGCCCCGGCGCCCGTCGAGACGCAACAGCCGGCGCCGGCCGCGGAGCGCGAGGCGGAGCCGACCGCCGTACAGGCACCGCAGGACGAGGCCGCCGCACCTCGTAGCCCCGACGCCGGGACGCGTCCTGGGGCCCCGAAGGCCCCTGCGGTCCAGCAAGCTCTCTCGCGCCCGTCACGAGCAGGCGCACCACCGACGCGCAGCGGCTTCCTGCGATCCGCCCCGTCGGCCCTGGCCTCGGGGCGCGCCACCCCGGTCACGGCGCCCGTGACCGCCGCTGCGCCCGAAATCGTCGCCGCGCGTCCGCCCGCGGAGCGGCCCCCTGTTGCCGAAGATGCGCCGCCCGAACCCCAGGCCGCGGTCACCCAGCAGTTCCGGCCGCCGGTGACGCCGGTCAGCCGTCCGCTGGGGGCGCCGGGACCGTTCGAGCGCCAGCGCCTGACCGCCCCGTCCCTGTGGCACGGCGAAGGGCTCGTGCAGCAGGTCAGCAGCGCGCCGCCCTCGGTGGAGTTGAGGCGGGACCGCCCCGCGACCGCTGCGCAGCCGCAACCGGCAGTTCCCACACGGCCGACCCCGGGCGCGCCATCCCCTGGCCGACCCGCGGAGCCGACCGCGACGCCGAGCGCTGCGACCCGTTCGCGCGCCGATATCCGGCCTCAGCGCCCCGCGACCCCCGAGGAGTCCGCGCCGGCACCTGAGCCCGCGGCCGAGGCAGCCGCCGATCCGACACCGGAGGTCACCCCTTCGGCGCCGCCCGTCGCGCCCCCGGATACCCTGGCCCCCGAACCGGCGCTGCAACGCTCCGGACCGGCGGGCGAGTCCGCACCCCAGGCCGCGCCGCTGGCCCCGCCCCAACGAGACGAGCTGGTCGGACGCAAGGCCCTCGCAGACGAGGCAGCTCCTTCGATCGCCGAGCCCGAGCAGCCCAGCGCAACGGAGGCACCCGCGACCGCCCCGCCGCGTACGGCCCCGGCCCCCGCGGCGGAGACCCCCTCCGAAGGCGCTCGACCTGCGGCACGGCCGTCCGCCGCCACCGCAGCGGAGCCGCCACCGGCTCCACCCCAGGCCCGGTCCGCTCGGCCCGCTCAGCCCGACCCCGCGCAAGCGGGGCGTCCGGCCGTGCAGCCGCGAGCCGCCGCATCGGCGCCGCTCGCTGCTCGACGCCACGCGCCACCGACGGGTCGCGTCGTCTCCCCGGCCAGCCCCCTGTCCACGACCTGGCCGGGGCGCACGTCCCTGGCCGGCGGCTTCCGCTCGATGATGGTGCAGCCGGTCCTGGGCTCCGGGACCGACCTGCTCGTGGGCTCGCGCCCCTCGGCGGTGTCCCCGCAGCCGCCCACGGCGGATGAGCCGGCACCGACCGCGGCCGGCTCCCCGGCCGCCCCGGAGCCGACCCCCCGGCCCTCGACTCGCCCCGCGGCGACGAGTTCGCCGAGGCCGACTGCGCCGGCCCAGGCGCGGCCCCCCGCCGCTCCGACCATGGGTGCGCCGCGCACGCTGGCCCGCGGACCTCTGTCCGCGCAGGCCGCGGCCGACCTGACCCGCGGCGACGTGCCGCGGCGTACGGTGACCCGGCTGCTCTCCGGGGCCGCGGTCCAGGGCCTCTACCTGTCCAAGCGGTCGCGCGGGGGCGCAGGAGCCGCCCCCACGTCGGGCCCGCCGCCCGCCCCGGAGGCGACGTACACGACCCCGAAGACGTCTTCCGGCCGGGTAGAGACCCCCGCCCCGTCGAGACCGGCGTCCCCTGGGCGCCCGCCGACCACGCCTCGCACCGGCACCAGTCCGGGCCAGCCCGGCCCCCTGTCCACCCGCACCGGCGGGTGGTCCGAGGCGGGCAGTGAGGGCGGGATCGCTGCGGCGCCCCTGTCGGCGGTCGCGCCCGCAGACATGCTGACGCGCCCGTCCAAGGGAATCGAATCGGGCCAGCCCCACGTGGCCGCCGCGAGGTCGGCGGGGGACGTGGTCCAGCTGCACGAGGGGCGTACTCCGCCCGCCACCACCGGCCAGCTGAGGTCGTCAGGTGTGCTCGCGCGGCCGGGGCGGCAGCAGCCCGAGGCGCCCGATCCGGCGCGTCCGGCGGCCGCCGAACCCACATCCTGGAGGCGTCGCGAGCAGGTGGAGATCCGGGCCCCACGGCCGTCCTCCGCGCCGCCTGAGCCAGAGCCCGGCCGGACACCCCCGTCCCCCAGGGCGGGCTCCGCGAAGCGGCGCGGCGCCGCGCCGCGCGGGCGGGGCCCCCCGGCGCGGCGCGCGCCCGGCCCCCCCCCCCCCCCCCCCGCCCCGGCGCCCGCCCCCCCCCCCCCCCCGCCGGGGGGGGGCCCCGCCCCCCCCCCCCCCCGCGCCGCGCCGAGCTGGAAGGCACCGACTGCGCGTCGCGCGCCGGCACAAGAGCCGCCGCCGCAGGACGAGGCGCCGCAAGAACAGGAACCGCCGGTCGAGGAGGACTGGAGCGCACCCAGCGAGACCTGGAGCGCACCTGGCGCCCGCCGGCAAGGCACGAAGCGGACCGTGGCCCAGCCCCCTCCGACGGAGGAGGCGGATACGGCCCTGGAACAGATGGCCGAGCAGGAGCTGCTCGAGGTGCTCCGCTCCATGACCGAGCGGAGCCCCGAGGCGCGGCAGCTGCTCAGGGAAGTCCAGGAGCAGATCGACGAGTACTGGCGCATCGAACGGTTGAGACAGATCTCATGACACGATCAAGTACCTGGTGGATTGTCTACGTGGCCGCATTTGCGGTCCTCATGGTCCTGACCGGCCCCGCCGGCCAAGCCGCAGCCCAGTCCGAGGAGGACGGGGGTGACGGCAAGGAAGGCGAGGAAGCCGAGGAGGCCGCGACCGTCGTGGAAGGAGGTGCACCCGACGTGCGGGTGCTTGGCTTCCACGACCTGGAGGGGGACTGCGATCCCATGGACGCGCGGTTCGGCGATTGCATCGAAGAGGTGCGCTTCGTCGACATGATCCCCGCGTTCAGTGGCGTACCCGCCACGTCCACCCAGAAGGCTCAGTGGCGGAACACCAGCCAGCTCTATGCGGAGCTGTGGGAGGACATCGCCCACCGCTGGTTCAAGGACGAGGACGTCCTCGCCAACACCATGCGCCTGCAGGGGTGGACCGCGCTGCCGACCACGTCCAAGCAGTGGGAGGCGTCGCTGCGCAAGGACAAGCGCGTATACGGCGTGCCCGGGCCCGAGCTCTGGCTGGACTCCAGTCAGTGGGTCGAGGGCGCCCGCGGCGGGTCCAACGCGTTCTTCCGGCGCGTGCGCTACCTGGCCCCCGAGGGCCAGCGCGCCCAGCCGAACATGGTGCTCCTCGCCGGTCGCTTCGCCCTGCGCCTGGGCTTCAACAGCCGGCGTCACGATTTCGACCTGATGAACGGCGATCCCATGAGTTCGGGACCGTTCTTCGAGCAGATGTACCCGTACTCCCAGGCCATGGAGGCCTCGGGCGGCGAGCTGGTCCCCCTGTCCCACTTCAGCGGCTTCCAGGCCCGCGGCCGCGCCCGCGGCCGCATGCAGCAGAAGTTCGGGGAGATGAGGTGGAACGCCCGCCAGGAGTTCTACATCTTCGCTCGCCTCATCGCGACGCAGATCGCCCAGTTCGGGCTCGAGGACTACACCACCAACCACATGCGCGTGCTCACCGCGCTGACGGCCATGCAATCCCCGCCCGGAGCCCTGGAGCAGCGCACCGGCCGCGCCGGCGACCTGGTCGCCGCCGCCCTGGGTGAGACGGACTCCGAGGTGGCGGTGGAGAAGCGACTGGAGGAGGGCATCTATCGCCTCCAGCACGGCTTCGAGATCAACTACTTCCAGCTCCCCATCGAGCTCGTGGCCGAGTACCTGGCCGAGCTGCTCAGCCGCCGGGAGCTGGACGAGGCCTTCTGGGCCGACTTCAACGACGTGCTGGTCTATGACCTCGAGGATCTGCTGCGGGACGCCGTCGGCCCCCTCAACGGCCTGGACGAGGCCAGCATCGGCGCGTGGGTCAAGGCCTACGCCCGCCCCGGTACCTCCGAGGAGATGGTGGCCGGGCACGTCAAGCGCGCGGCCCTGAACCTCCTGGTCGAGGACCTGGAGAAGGAGGATCGCGACGAGCTGCAGACCCGCATCCTGCTGGACCACGTGAACCTGGAGGTCACCTCCACCTTCGACAGCGAGGAGGGTGTGCTCGCCACTCCCGGGAACCTCGTGGACGCCACGGCGGGCAAGTGGGAGGCGGTCCTGGGCAAGCACGGTTATCGCACCGCGCACTTCAGCCAGGGCCTCGGCGCCGTGGACCCCACCTCCATCTGCACCACCCTCGACGGCCCCGACGCCCTCGAGGAGCCCTCCTTCGGCGCGGTCAAGCTCGACCTGCTGTTCGCCGCCGAGGAGGTCACCGAGAACCCCGACGAGATCCTGTGGAACGCCCGCGGTCAGCTGCCCTTCATCATGGTGGACAGCCCGGACGTGACCGTCCCCGAGGTGGAGAAGCTCGTCTCCCTGCCCGACGGGCGGGCCCTGTACCGTGCGCGCTGGGAGATCTGGAGCGGCTGGCACCTGTTCTGGACCTCACAGAACTTCGCGGCCGCGCAGAACGAGCAGCAGCGTGAGCTGTTGGTCCGCACCGGCGCCGTCTGCGAGGACACGGTCCTGTCCGCGCCGGAGCTGGTGCCCACGCTGGTCCGCGCCGCCATGCTCGACGGCAATCTCCGGCCCACCACGCCGGTGATGAAGGGCAAGCGCTACCGCCCGACGCACGAGCTCGAGACCGCGTCGGAAGACGAGGTGATCAACGCCGCGCTGGTGCAGGCGGATGAGGCCGAGGCCGCCGCGGCCCAGGCCGAGCAGGTGGCCGCGGTCACCGGGGAGGTGCCCGACACGATCCCCGACTCCGTCGATCTGACCACGCCGGCGGTGTTCAGTCTGTTCGGCGGTCCGACCGGCGAGGGCGCCGTGGAGGAGTTGCGGTCCAACACCGCGTACTTCCACGAGGTCCTGCGCGAACCCCTGTACGAGCTGACCCAGGGCAACAAGCCCATGATGCTGATGGTGTTCGACTCCACCACCTCGTACGAGCACTTCGGGATGCGGGATCGACGCCCGCGCACACCCTACGCCCGGCGCCAGCTACGCGTGCTCAAGCCCGCCGAGGACGAGGACCGCTGGCTGCGCACGGCGGCCTGGGCACACTACGTGACCCTGCAGCCGGACAAGGCGTTCCACCTGATCTCGCCCAACTACCGCACCACCGAGTCGGTGGCCACGCGCACGCCCATGCCGCGCTGGGGCCGCAACCGCAGCACGGACTTCAACCTGATGGCCGGGTTCGGGTTCTTCCCGATCCGATACGCGCGCGCGAGCTGTGACGACCTGTTCGAGGACGCGGACCCCTCCACGGTCTACTGCCAGTCTTCGGCGCGGTTCACCGAGGGCATCAGCATCGACATCGGCGCGCTCGCCACCTGGTGGGTGGTCGACGACCACCGCTTCGGCCTGGAGATGGGCCCGAGCGTCAACCTCGACATCACCCCCGGTGGCACGTCCGGTATCTGGGGCCAGTACGACGACCGGACCAACGCCTGGGCCCTGCGGCCCCAGTTCGGCGTCCTGTTCGGCCTGCGCGGCGCACCCAACCCCGCACCGATGGTGCTGCGCTCGAAGCGCCGCCTGCCCTGGGGCGCCGAGACGCCGGACGGCGCGAGCCGCGTCGGACGCGTACAGCTCGGCTTCCGCGCCGGCTTCCTGCTCGGTCCGGGCTTCAACGGGCTCGAGGGGACGGTGCCACTGGAGCTGTGGGTCGCCGGTTCCCTGCGAAACAAGCGGTCGCCCCACGCGAGCTTCACGCCCTACCAACCGGCCACGTTGCTGGGACCGTTCATCCGGACCCAGCTGGAGTTCGTGCTGGCGGCGGACGAGACGCGGTTCAAGAAGCTCGACTACGGCATCACCGCCATCATCGGCATCCGCGGCCAGATTCGCGTCAAGCAGAAGGCCGAGGGACTCCCGGAAGGCCCATGAAGACCTATGCGCACGTAGCGGGGCTCACCCGGACCGTACACGACGCCCTCGTGTCCTGGGCCCGCGATCTGCTCAAGCAGGCCGACCTCGAGACCGTCGAGGTGTACGGGCAGTTCCCCCCCGAGGGGACCACGTCCAGCCACCTCGTGCTGTTCCCGTACTGGGTCGGACCCACCCCCAAGCTGGTGGAGCAGGGGAGGAGCATCTCCCTGTTCAACACTCAGACCTGGGGCGACGGGCAGGTGAGCTTCATCCCCGTCGGCTGGCGCAAGCTGGGCACCGAGGTCGGCCGGCTGACGCGCGATTGGTTCCCCCACGCGCAACCCATGGTCGGCGCGTCGTCGCGGCGCGAGTTCCCGATGCCGCTGCTGACCAAGCTGCCCAAGCCGATGCAGAAGTGGTACACGAAGCGGCAGAAGGAGGACCCGGACGCGGCGTGGATCGCCGAGTGGGAAGGCAAGAAGCACGTGCCGCCGCCCGCGCTGGGCTGGTCGCCGGGGATCCACCTGGTCATCCGGTACATCGCGGTCGCGTCGGACCCCGGCCGCGGTACGTCCCAGTACTCGTCCACCGGCGCGCCGCTGGCCCTGCCGGCGCTGAGCGTCATCGCCACCGGCGTCCACCTGGAGCGCCGGGTCATGATGACGGTGGAACCGCCGCCCATCCCCAAGCACCTGGTCTCCTACGTCGAGGCGATCATCGACTCGACCAAGGGTGACGAGAAGAAGCGCATCACCTCGCTGCTCGAGATGCTGGAGGCGCCCGAGGAGATCGGCATCGCCATCGCCCCCCTGGACGACCTGACCAACCAGGAGTTCGCCCTGCTGATGCAGGCGCTGCAACGACCCCTGCAGGCGGCGCTGAACTTCCAGATGCGGATCGTGCTCGGCGCGCGGCCCACGTTCGAACCCGGCAGCGTCACCCGCGCTCGTCCGCCAAAGCCGATGGACGGCTTCCACGTGGACGACGGATCAGGATGAGGAGACACGCTTGACCTTCTTGCACCACGTCGAGACCCAGCTCGCCCGGACGGTATCCGTCCTGGGCCTGCCGCCACGCGCGGAGTGGGTGCTGCGTATCCTCGTGCGCATCGACGTGGACGCCGTCGCAGCGGAGGAATGCCGCCAGGCCGACATCCACCACCGCGCCGGCGTGCTGTCGTGGCAACGCCTGGTGGATCTGGACGCGGCCGAGGCCGAGGGGTCGGATCTGGGCCAGGTGGAGCAGGCGGTGGTCGCGCTGTCCGAGTGGGAGCTGCTGCAGGTGGTGGGCCGGCTGGCCACCGATCCGGTGGTCCCCGGGGCCGCAGCCCTGCGCCTGACCCACTACGGCAGGTCGTGTCTCGGCCTCGCGCCCGTGGTGCGCGGTGAGGTGCAGGACGCCTCCGAGGACGCCGGTCCCTGGACCATCCTCCACGGCACGAGCCGCGAGGCTCTGCTGCTCGAGGCGGGTGAACTCATCGGGGACTCCGCGTACCACCTCCACTTCGTGCCCCTGCAGCCGCAGGAGACCGGGCAGGTGTGCGGTCAGCTCGCCGAAGCGCTGTGCGCCCGCGGCGCGGCCGTGCTCGACGGATTCGCCCTGCGCGACAATCCCCAGGGGCTCGTGGCACTCCGCGAGGTCGTCATCCGCACCGGCTCCGCCCGCGCTCCGCGCGTGCTGCTGGTGCGTGATCCCTCGTCTCTGCGCGATCTCGCCTTCATGGCGGGCGCGAAGTTGAAGTGGGTCGAGCCCGTGGTCCATACCCGTCGTGGCGACGTGGTGCTGGACGAACGGGTGACCAAGCGACTCGAGGAGGTGGCCGGGACCACATCGGCGGACATCTGCGGTGTCCCGGACTCGGAGATCGCCAACCCGGTTCGCGCCTCCACCACCATGGAAGACCTGCTGCTGCCGCGGGACGTGCGTCTACAGCTGGACCGCGCCCTGGTCCACGCCCACTTCCGCCTCGACGAGCTGCCGGGCCAGGTCCACGTGCCAGGCAAGGGGCAGGGGTATCGCCTGCTGCTCAGCGGACTCCCCGGAACGGGCAAGTCCCTCGCGGCGGAGGCCCTGGCCACCACCCTGGGCCGCCCGATGATGAAGCTGGACCTCTCGGCCGTGCTCTCCAAGTGGCTGGGCGAGACCGAGAAGCTGCTGGCCCAGGTGTTCGACGTGGCCGAGATCGCCGGCGCCGTGCTGGTGCTCGACGAGGCCGAGGCCTTGTTCCGCCAGCGGGACACGGGGCAGTCGGGCGCCGGGGCCCTGGCCACCGGTGTGGCCTATCTGCTGACACGGTTGGATCGCTACTCCGGCGTGCTCGTGGCCACGACCAACCGCATCCGCGACATGGACGAGGCCTTCTTCCGGCGGTTCGACGACTTCGTCGTGCTGCCGATCCCGGACGACGAGACGCGTTCGGAGCTGTGGAAGAGGATGTTGCCCCGCAACGGCGAGGCCGCAGGGGTGGACTTCGACTTCCTCGGCAAACGCTTCGCCATCAGCGGCGGACTGATCCGCGGCGCGGCGATCCGCGCCACGGCGTGGGCCAAGGGGATGGAGACTCCCCTGTCCACGCCCATCGTACTGGCCAGCCTGGCGAGAGAGCTGGGCAAGGCCGACCGCTCCACCGCAGAGGTGATGGTGGAGCCGTACCGCAAGGAGGTCAAACGCCTCCTGGGCGGTGACCAAGCTACGAACCCGAGAACGGACAGGTAGGGATCATGGCTCATATCGTTCAGTGCTATGAAGCGCAGGCCCGACCCACCCAGGTTTCCCTGAGCCTGGATGCTGGCGAGTCGTTCGTGGTGTACCTGCTGACGGACACCCTGAACAAGGCCGCCCTGGGGTTGAGGCAGACCGTCCTGAGGCGGCCCGACGAATCACCGCCGGCGGACGCCATCTTCCTGTTCTCGGCCGTCACCACCGAAGACCGCGCCCTCATGCGGGTGCGCAAGGTCAACCGCAAGGTTCCGGTGGATCTGAGACGGCCCGAGATGGACAGCCTGGTGACCAACGGCCTGGAGTTCGAGACCGGCAGCCGCTTCCGAGTGGCCATGCCGGGCGCGGGCGCCGTCACGTTCGGGCTCCAGTACGCCGCCCGGGTGATCCAGGGCGCCAAGGCGTCCGTGGGCGGCGGCGGTCAGAAGCGCGCCGTATCCGACGTGACCAGCATGCTGTGGATCGTGCCCACGGCCATGGCCATCATCAGCTCGCCGGGGGCCCGCGTCATCGCGGCGATCCAGGGCAAGCTCAAGAAGCTCGGCATCTCGCCCGGCATCATGATGATCTTCCTCATGGCGCTGGTGCCCATCGTGCTGAGCGTGTTCTGGGGAGTCTGGAACGCGCGCAAGGCCGCGAACGCCGAGGAGGAGGCCGCCCAGTCGGCGGACGCCCTGGCCACGGCCGAGGCGAGCCTGGACGCCGCGCTCAAGGCGGAGGCCAGCTGCGTGGCGCAGCGCGAGGAGGTGGTCACCGAGCTCAGCGACATGGAGGCCAAGCGGGAGCTGCAGGCCGAGATCGCCCTGGCCACCCCCCTGGCGCAGACCATGGCCATCGATCGCGGCGGCCCGCGCATGGGAGACGAGGACGCCCTGGGCATCGACCAGCAGTACATGAGCGATCTCCAGGACCTGATCGTCGTGGAGATGCAGCTGCAGCGTGGCGCCTCCAAGGAGGCCAAGCGCTGCCTGACCTACGACGGCGTGCTGGGCCATGACCTGCCCAGGTTCATCCTGCTGTGGCACCCGGACAACAACCTCATCTGTCCGGCCGGGTACTCGGTGGTGGAGGGCGGCGTGGACCGGATGGGCAGCTGGGGTATCTCGGCCCGCGCGGCCGAGGAGTTCGGCGGGAGCCAGCCCAAGCCCGAGGGCAGCACCGGTCCGCTGACCGACCTGCGCATGAACGACCGCTGGTCCTCGCACATCCTCGCCAACGGCCTGCGCGCCGTCATGGACGCGCTGCTCTCGGCAGACACCGAGGATCGCCCACCCGTTTCGCCCGGCCAGGCGCACCTGTGGTCCCTGGCGGTGTGGGACGCCTACAACCGCATGCCCACGCCGGCCGAGGGGGTCCTCGATCAGAGCGTGGACGAGTGCGTGGAGGACCTGGTTCTCGGCATGGCGCGCACCTCGGATCCGGCGGTGCCGGGCGAGCCGGTGTTCCCGGACATCTCGCTGGTCGCCCGCGGCGAGCTGGCCCCGGCCGTGCCGCCCACGGCCGGCTGCCCCTGGCCATCCGACGCGCTGCAGGCGGGCGCCAAGACGGCCGTGCTCGCCGTGGCTCACATGGCCAACCTGTCCGCCACCGAGGCACCCGAGCCTGGCGAATGACGCCGCGAGCAGACATACTGCTCGAGTCAGGAGGTCCCTAGATGCCAGTCCCGCTCGTAGTCACGGGAGCGTCCATCACCTGCAGCTTCGGTGCGGCGCCGTCCACGTTCGCCTCCACGACGATCAAGGTCATGTGCGCCAACATGCCCGCCGGCACGATCATGGACTACGTGCCCATGACCAACATCCCGCCGTTCGGTGTCTGCATGACACCGTCGAACCCGATGGTGGCCGCAGCGACCGCAGCCGCCCAGGGGGTGCTCACCCCCGTGCCGTGCGTGCCTGTGACCACCTCCCCCTGGTCGCCCGGATCGCCGACGATCATGATCGAGAACAAGGTGGCGCTGAACCAGACGTCCACCTGCATGTGCACCTGGGGCGGCGTGATCTCCGTGAGCAACCCCGGGCAGATGATCTGCACCGTCCCGTAGGAATTTCTATCTACAGTTCGTGAGGTGAGGCCAGGGGCCGAGATCCGCCCTAGGGGAAGGTGATCTCCACGGTCTCGGTCGCGGTGTACCCCTCTTCGGAGACGGACGACACCGTGAACGTCGCGGTGGATCCCGGCACGCCGCGCGCCAGGCCGCGGTGGACGCGGGTGAAGGACTGCTGGTCGAACACGAACCCGTTGTCCCCCTGCAGGGTGGTGGTGGAGGGCACCGCCGTGCGCCAGCGCACGATCACGCGCGCCTCGGCCACGGATCGGGTGATCACGTTGATCAGCTCGAAGGGGGGCGGCTCGGCCGGCGCGGTGTAACCCAGCGCTGCCACGGGGTTGACGAGCCCGTGGCCGTAGACATCGTCACGGCCCGCCATGCCGAGGTCGTCCGCGGTGGAGGTCAGGGCGGCGCGGATCTCCTCGGGGTCCGTCACGCCGGTGGAGATCAGCATCGCGGCTGCGCCCGCCACGTGCGGCGTGGCCATGGACGTGCCCGACATGAAGTAGTAGCCGAAGTTTCCGCCGATGGTCGTCTCCTGGAGCACGCCGTCGGGGTATCCGTCGCCGTTGTGGTCCGCGCCGAGGTCGCCACCCGGGGCGACGAGATCCAGCTGGGAGCCCTGGTTGGAGTAGTTGGCTACCTCGTAGGCGAGGTCCGTGGCCCCCACGGCGATGGTGGTGTCGAATGCGGCGGGGTAGCCCACGAAGTTCGTGTATCCCTCGTTGCCCGAGGACGCCACGACGAGCACGCCGGCCTCGTGGGCGTAGGAGCACGCCTCCTCGATGACCATGGCAGGGGAGGCGGCCCCGAGGCTCATGTTGATCACGGCCGCGCCGTTGTCCACGGCCCAGATGATGCCGTTGGCCACGTCCACGCTCGTGCCGACCCCGTTGGCGTCGAGCACGCGAACCGGCAAGATGGCCGCGCCGGGCGCGACGCCCGCGACGCCGAGGCCGTTGTCCGTGGCCTGGGCGACCGTGCCGGCCACGTGGGTGCCGTGGCCGTTGGCGTCGGTGGCGTGGGTGTCGTCATCCACGAAGTCGTAGCCCGACAGCAGCGTGTCGAAGCCGTCGGTTCCCTCGGAGACGCCGGTGTCCACCACAGCGACGATCACGTCGGTGCCGTCCGCTGCCTCCCAGGCCACGTCGATGTGCAGCTGGTTCATGTGCCACTGCATGGCGTAGAAGGGGTCGTCCGGAAGCGCCGTGGCCCGGACCTCCACCACGGGTTCGATCCACTCCACCTCGTCCAGCGTGCCCAGCTCCGCGACGAGATCGGCGCCTGCGGAGAGCAGGTACTGGCGGTCGAGGCCCAGGTGCTCGTGGGGGAAGGCGGGGGACTTGAGGCGCGGGTGGACCGCCTCGAAGCGGGCGCCGGCCAGGGCCTGCGCCGGATCGGCGTCCGTGGTCAGCGACACGACGTACTCGCCGTCGATGGCGTCGGCCCAGGCTTCCGTGGGCGCGGCAAGGCGCTCGAGGGGTACGGCGATGGGGGTCCCCACGTACACGTCGGCGGGCATCTCGCCCGTCACGACGACCTCGGGGGGCGCACACCCTTGCGCGTCCGTACCCACTGCAGCGCCCGTGCCGCTGCCCAGCTGTCCGGTGGCCTCGAGCAGCGCGACCAGGATCACGCAGCCGAGGAAAAAGCCTGCAGGAATGGTGAATCGGGATCTCATGGCCTCTCCTATTGCCCTGTAATGACTATCAGGCAAAACATTTAACGGCTCTTATTTAGTATGACCGGAGATCGCGCAACATCCAAAAAAATGTGGATCCCCCCCCCTTCGGGGGGACCTGCTGGGGACTACCAGGAGCCGTTGGCGAGGTCGGAGGCGGCGAGCAGGGGTTCGGCGAGGATCTTCTCGAACACGGCGGCGAGCAGCACGCAGCCCACGGCGAGGACGGCCAGCAGCGCGATCTTGCGCGCGAGGCGCGTCCTGTCCAGGGACGAGTCGGAGAACCGGGCGATCAGGCGCACGGCGCCGAGCCCGCACAGGGCCATCAGCACGTACCCCACCGCCTCGAAGAACACGTGGGGAAACACGGAGGCGGAGACGGCCAGCCAGCTGCCGACCCCGCCTTGCAGGCGCGCGATCATCGCGAACGTCGCGCCCCAGACCGAGGCGTTCCAGGCCAGCACGAGCAGCGCGCCGCCGGTCCGGTAGAGGGCCGACAGGAGCAGCACGCCCAGCAGCACCAGCAGGTTGTGGACCATGATGCCGCTGAGAACCCCGGGCTCGAATCCGGGGACCCCCAGCCGCAACCACGGCGCCAGCTGGCTGTGGAAGCTGACGCGCACCTGCTCCAAGGGCAACAGCAGCGCCCACGCCGCGTACGCGATCATCACGCCGGCGAACAGGCACAGCACGCTCGTGGCCAGGGTCATGTCCGCGCGCAGGTAGAGCACCGGCGACAGCGCGGTGGGGGAGGGGCGGTGGCGGTCCACGAGCCGGTCCAGGGTCGGCAGCAGCCCCAGCACGCACAGCAACACGCCGATGGCGCCGGCGGCATCGTCGAAGAGGTGCCGCGCCACGGCGATGCCCACGCAGCTGAACACCAGCGAGGCGACGAGGAGCTGCAACGGATGGGGCAGGGAGCCGCCGTAGATCTGCTCGAGGATGATCGTCTCGGTGCCGACGCCGACCATGGCGTCCTCGTCGGAGGACTGCGTGGGTTCGGTCTGTTCGCCGACCTCTTCGGTCATGCGGCCCCCTCGGCTGCGGACGTCAGGAGGCGATGTCCACCACGGTCATGTGGCGCTCGTCCCCCGCGGTGAAGCTCCACACCGGTAGGTTGGCGAGGAAGACGCGCTTCGCGCTGAGATCCTCGTAGCGGATCTGGACGACGGTCCCGTCGCCCGGCAGCTCGTAGTCCACGTACCACAGGCCGAAGTAGTTGACGCCGAACGCGCCGTCGAAGACCCAGATGCCGATGTCGTCCTCGGCGTCCCAGGGCACGAGCTCGTAGCCGCCGTCGATGGTGAAGCTGTCCTCGCCCTGCAGGTCCGAGCCCACCTCCGGCGAGTTCTTGACCAGGGCCAGGAAGCCCACCGCGGGGTCCGCGATCTCCACGCCCACCTGCTCGTCCGCGTATTCGGTGCTGATCACCGACGCGGGCCACGCCTGCTGGTCGTTGACCCGGAAGAAGATGTGCGTCGTGGTGTATCCCTCGCCGCTGATCTCCATGAGCATCCAGCCGTAGGCGCAGTCCAGCGTGGTCAGGGCGTGCCCCTTCTCGCTGGTGGTGCCCTCGGCCACGGCGGTGCCGTCCACGGCGCCGGTCTCGGCGTCGAGGTCGAACACCTGCCAGGCCGCGCCGGCGATGGGGGTGTTGACCTGGTCGCGGAAGATGAAGCGCACCTCCTGCTTGGACGAGGCGCCCTCGTCGCAGGTGTTGTCGTCCACCACGTCGTCGTCGCCGGTGGTGTCGTCGTCGTCCCCCGGGGCGCTGTCGTCGTCGCCGAGGTCGTCGTCGTCGCCGGTGTCGTCGTCGCCGGTGGGGTCGTCGTCGTCGGGCGGCACGCCCTCGGCGGTGACGCCCACGCACCCCGTCGCGATCCAGATCAGGCCCAGGAGCCAGGGAATCCATCGAGTCATGTGTTGTCCTCGGGTCTAGCGATAGGTCAGCAGGTCGAGGGCGCCCAGGAGCCCATCGTCGGTGTCGATCTGGATGATCCCGGCGTTCGCGCCGAGCCACCACGTGCCCCCCAGGGGGGTCGCGCCGCCGTCGTCCACCACCAGGCGGATGGCGTCGGGGAACAGGCCGTAGCGCACCTCGTGCTCATCGCGCTCGGCCAGCTCCACGGTCCAGCTCACCGGCGAGCCGTCGAGGGCGCTGTCCGTGCTCGTGGTCTCGCCCACCTCCCACGAGGCGGGTCCGAGGACCAGCGCGGGTGAGAACGCGGACTCCGCGCCATCGGCGTCCACGAGCCCCTGGATCACCACGGCGCCGTCGCCGTTGACGTCGATCAGGATCGACATGATGGGATCGGGCTGCATGTCCTCCAGCCCGCGGCTGAAGTCGAAGTACACCGCCGTGCCGTCGGCGGCCTCGGAGCGGAGGTAGGTGTACTCCGAGTCCTCGAGGGGCCAGTCCTCGTCGATGTCGGTGCCGTAGTCCCAGGCGTGTTCCGCCTCGGGGACCACGAAAGCTGCCGTGTCCACGGCGGTGTCCTCCCCCGCGGTGGTGCTGCAGCCCAGGGCCAGCAAGGCGAGGGTGAACCCTACGAGTGGTCGATGGGATGATCTCATGCTATCAATCCTACCTGGATCGCCCGAAGATGCGACAATCGACGTTCACTGAGGTCGAAACGATGCTTCGAACGACGCACAGACGCAGGTTGCTGGGACCGATCCTCGTGCTGGCGCTGGCAGGATGCCAGGAGTACGCCATCGAGGAGGTCACGTACACGGACGTGTTCTACCAGGGAGAGGCCCTCTCGGGTGTGGACTTCCTGTGGGTTCTGGACAACTCCGGCACCATGAGCGGCGAGCAGTCCCGGCTCACCAGCAGCATCGACGGCATCATGACCCTGTTCGAGGAGTCGGTGGCCGACTACCGGCTGGGCGTGATCACCACGGACGTGGAGGACGAGGAGCACCGCGGCCGCCTCCAGGGCGAGCCCACGGTCCTGGGCCCGGACACCCCGTCGTTGGCCGACGCATTCCTGGCCAACGCAGCCGTGGGGACCGAGGGCAGCCGCGAGGAGCGGGGATTCGAGGCCCTGCGGCTCGCCATGACCGAGGCCATGGACGATGGCTACAACGACGGCTTCTTCCGCCACGAGGCCGCCCTCGAGGTGGTGGTGGTCAGTGACGAGGACGACCACGGCGACACCGAGGTCATCGAGTTCGTCGCCGAGCTCACCGCGCTCGTGCCGGACCCGACCCAGTTCAGCATCCACGCCATCGTCGGGGACGAGCCCACCGGCTGTCTGGCGCCCGACGCCTCGGCCGAGGCCGGCCTGCGCTACCTGGAGGCGGCTCGAGCCACCGAGGGGCACAACGGCAGCATCTGCCTCGACGACTGGACCGACCTGCTCGAGGGCATCGGCCTGGCCGCCCTGGGGCTCCAGAACAGCTTCGTGCTGACCCACGAGCCAGACCTCGACTCCCTCGAGGTCACCGTGGACGAGGTGTTGATCCCGCGTCGAGCCGTGGATGGCTGGCAGTACGACCCCGCCGAGAACTCGATTTCGTTCCATCGCTACGCCATCCCCCGCGCGGGCATGGAAGTCGTGGCCAGCTACCACCGGAGATGAACATGCGCATTCGATTCCTGGGACTGCTCGCGGTCCTGCTGGTCACGGTGGGGTGCTCGGAGAAGACCGAGGGGGACTTCAACTCACCGGTCGAGTCCGTCGAGGTGATCCCCCTGGACCAGGTGGTGGACGTCTCGCCGGGGTTCCCCCAGAACATCCAGTACATGGCCCACATCGTCCGCGAGGACGGCACCGAGCAGGACCTCGCCGAGGTGGGCTGGACCAGCTCCAACCTGTCCCTGGGCGAGTTCGACGACACGGGGATGTTCCTCACCACCGACGCCACCGGCGGCCAGACCATCATCCGGGCCACCTACCTCGGCGTCACGGGCGAGGCCATGCTCACGGTGAACTACTTCCAGGAGATCGTCGAGGGGGACGCGCCCGAGGGCGCGGCCGACCTGTTCGCCGACGATCCGGTGGAGGGGTCCGCGGACGCCCCGGAGGTGATCTACCCCTACGACCAGGTCCGCATCCCCCGCAACACGCCCCAGATCACCTTCATGGTCGAGGCCGGCGAGGTCTGCAACCTGTTCCAGTACAAGTTCACCACCTCCACCACGCGCGTGGACGTGTACACCACCGACGTATCGTGGGTGCCCGAGGACACGGCCTGGAACGCCATCGCCGCCAACAACGGCGGCAGCGACACCCTGCTGGAGCTGTCTTGCGTCGAGTACCACATGGACGGCAGCACGCCGGTGGCCGACAGCGACGTGCTCGCCGCCGTGTCCACGATCACGCTGCGCGTGTCGCGCCTCGACGCCGCGGGGTCCATCTACTACTGGTCGGCCAGCAACGAGGGGGTCTACCGCATCCTCTACGGCGGCAGCCAGGCGCAGAATTACTACGGCCTGACCAGCTACGGCCACTGCGTCAGCTGCCACGCCGTGAGCCCTGACGGGACCATGCTCTCGGTCACCTACGACGGCGAGAACTCGGTGCTCGGAATCCTGGCCATGGACGAGCCCACCAACGACGACGCGGCCGTCATCGCCTACGACGACGGGGTGCACGGCAACTTCAAGACCTTCTCCCCGGACAGCTCCAAGCTCGTCGTCACCTACGACGGCGTCCTGTACGTCTACGACACATCCAATGGGGAGCTGCTGTACGACGTGATCCTCGACGTGCCCGTGACCCAGCCCAGCTGGTCGCCCGACGGCGACAAGGTCGCCGTGGTGGTGGTGCCCGAAGAAGAGTACCGCATGGACTACATCTTCAGTGACGGCAAGATCGCCACGCTGGACGTGGACGAGAACGGCGTCATCGGCACCGAGTACACGGTCCTGTTCGAGTCCGAGGAGTACTCCAACGCCTACTACCCGGCGTTCAGCCCGGACGGGAACTGGATCGCCTTCAACCGCTCATGGGACACCGGCCAGGCCGCCTCCTCCTTCGACAGCTACGACGACCCGTCCGCCACCTTGTACGTCGTCAGCGTCGACGGCGAGCAGCTGTACGAGCTCTCCGCGGCCAACGGCTACCTCGCCGACGAGATGGTCGAGGACGACTACGTCACCAACTCCTGGCCCAGCTGGGCGCCCCTGCCCGACGCCGACATCGCCTGGCTCACCTTCAGCTCCAAGCGCGACTACGGGTTCGTCAACTCCATCGACGACAACCGGCCCCAGATCTGGGTCACCGGCTTCGATATCGAGGCCGCCGAGGACGGCAAGACCGAGGATCCCTCCAGTCCCCCCTTCTGGCTGCCGTTCCAGGACAGCGACTCCAACAACCACATCGCGATCTGGGGACCTGCCTAGGCTCGCGCCCGCCGTCTCCGCCACCGGGCCGCCCGGTTCGTATCGAACACCGTCGTCACGTTCATCGTCGGAGGTGCGATCTCGCGCAGGCGTGCGGCGGGGAGGTCGGTACCGCCGCGGGGATCGCGGCGCAGGCGGATGCGGACGACGGCGTCGTGGGGGAGGCGGGCGAGCATGCGCCGCAGCTCGGGCTCGAAGTTCGCGCGGGAGGTGGGCTCGAAGTTCAGGTCGATCATCGGCCGGGCGGGCAGCTCGGCGAAGCGCCAGGAGACGAGTCGACCGCCGTCGGGAGGACCCGGGGCGACCTTGGCGAGGATGTGCCCCTTCCGCTCGGCGGCCTCGGCGAATGAGGTGCGCTCGATGGAGCCCGGGTAGAGCACGGGCGCGCGAAGGGGGCGGCCACCCGGGCCGCTGGTGAGCACCTGGTGCCGGTGGACGTGGCCGGTGAGGTAGGCTGCGAACCCGGCGGGCAGGGCAGCGGCGGGGATGATGTCCGGGCCCCGGGAGAAGGTGAACCCGCTCACGCGCGATCCCTGCACGAGCTGGTGGAAGCACAGGACGCGGGCGTCGGCGGATTCGAAGCGCCATCCGGCCTCGCGGATGATGTGACCCATCCCCCGCTGCGCCACCTCCGGTTCGTACGGGAAGCCGGTCAGCGCCAGGCGAAATCCCGCCACCTCGGTGGTGAAGGTGCGCGGGCGGTCGAACACGTGCACGTTTTGGTGCCGCGCCAGCAGGGGGTAGGGGATGTGCGATCGCTCGTGGTTGCCCGGCACGATGAACACGGGCACCCCCGCGTCCGCCACGCGGAACAGCGGCTCCATGGCCTGCTGCACCAGCGACGCCGGCACACGGCTGCGGTACAGCAGGTCCCCGCCGTGCACCACCACGTCCGCCTCGCCCCGCAGCGCCGGGCGCAACGCCCGCTCGTAGTTGGCGAAGAAGTCGTGCCCACGCCGCCGCCGGATGATCCTCGGCCGTGCCGGCAGATCAAACCCCAGGTGCGTGTCCGCGAGCAGCAGGATCCGCGCGGTGGGGGCCCGTTGGGTCATGCTGTTCAGTGTACTGAACAGACGTTCAGGTGTCCAGCGAAAACGGGGCTCAGGGGGTGCGCAGGAATTCCAGCTTGCCGTGCCCGCAGGCCGGGCAGTCGGGGTCGCGCTTGACCTCGAGGTGGCGGAACGAGCGGGTCCACAGATCCACGTGGAGCAGGGAGGTGGGCTCGAGGTCGGGATCGAGCAGGACCTGGTAGGCCTGGGTGACCTGCAGCGTGGCGATGAAGGCCGGGGCGGTGTTGAGCACGCCGTGGGTGGCGGTGGTGGGCAGGGCGCCCGGGGGAGGGGGGTCGGGGAACAGGCATCGCAGGCAGGGGCCGCGGCCCGGCAGGATGGGCAGGGTCATGCCCACCGTGCCGATGACCCCGCCGTAGATCCAGGGGATACCCGCGGCGAGGCAGGCGTCGTTGACCAGGTAGCGCAGCTCGAAGTTGTCCGCGCCGTCGAGCACGAGGTCCATGCCTTCGACCAGCGCCTCGATGTTGCCCGCGTCCACCTCGACGAAGTGATCCTCGACGACCACGCCGGAGTTGATGCGCCGTAGCTTGGCCGCGGCGGCCCGGGCCTTGGAGCGTTGGGCGCGGAAGTCGTCCTCGTCGAACAGGACCTGGCGGTGCAGGTTGTTGGGCTCGAGACGGTCGCGGTCGGCGATGCGCACGTGGCCCACGCCGGCACGCACCAGCAGGGTGGACTGGTTGCTGCCCAGGGCGCCGCAGCCCAGGACCGCCACCTTGCTGTCCAGCAACCGCCGCTGGCCGTCCTCACCGAGCTCGGGGACGAGCACCTGGCGTTCGTAGCGCGGGTCGATCTCGCTCATGGCGTGGCGCCCTCCGGGCCGCCTGATCGCGGCAGGGGTGCGTCGATCCAGCCGCCACCGAGCACGCGGTCGCCGTCGTAGATCACGGCGGCCTGGCCGGGGGTCACGGCCCGCTGGAGCTGATCGAAGGTCACCCTGATCCGATCTTCGCCCAGCTGACGCGCGATCGCACCTACCGGTCTGTGCCGATAGCGGATCTGGACCTGGACGGGGCGGTCCAGGATCGGCTCGTCGAGCCAGTGCACGCCGCTGACGTCCAGACCAGGGGAGAGCAGGTCGTCCACGTCCGTGCTGACCACCACCAGCGAGGCGTTCGCGTCGATGGCCACGACGTAGGCGGCGCGGCCCAGGGAGATGCCGAGGCCCCGCCGCTGCCCCACCGTGAACAGATGGACCCCGTCGTGGGCGCCCAGCACCTTGCCGCGCACGTCCACGACGGCGCCGGCGCGACCCTCGGCCCCGTAGCGATGCCGCAGCGCTTCGGAGAACACCTCGCCGCCGCCGGCGAAGCACGCGTCCTGGCTGTCCGCGCGCTCGGCGTTGGGGAGGCGCAGCTGCCGCGCCACGTCGCGCACCTCGGCCTTGGTCAGCCCCCCCACGGGGAAGAGGGCGCGATCGAGCTGCGCCGGGTCGAGCCGGTACAGGAAGTAGGACTGGTCCTTGTCCACGTCCGCGCCCCGCCAGAGCTCCGAGCGCCCCTGATGCCACCGGGTGCGGGCGTGGTGGCCCGTGGCCACCCAGTCGGCGTCCAACTCGTCGGCGCGCTGCAGCAGCAGCCCCAGCTTCACGTGGGGGTTGCACAGCACGCACGGGTTGGGGGTCCTCCCGCGGGCGTACTCGGCCCATGAGGGCCGCAGCACCTGGCGATCGAAGGTGTCCAGGCCCTCGATGATCTCGTGGCGGATGCCCAGGCGGTCGGCCACGGCGCGGGCGAGGCCGACCGCCTCGGCGTTGCAGCAGCTCGACTCGGTGGAGGTGTCCTCACACGACCACAGGCGCAGGGTCACGCCGGTCACGTGGTAGCCCTCGTTGACCATGGCGGCCGCGGCGACGGAGGAGTCCACCCCCCCGCTCATGGCCACCAGGGCGCGCGGCGGCGAGGTCAAGGGGAGGCCTCCCCCGGGCCCTCCACGGCGAGGCCGGCGTCGGCGATCATGCGCAGGTCGTCGGTGGCGTCGCGGCCGGCCGTGGTCAGGTAGTTGCCCACCATCAGGCCGCTGGCCCCGGCGGCGAGGACCCACGAGTGCAGGTCGCGCAGCGCGTGCTCGCGGCCGCCGCAGATGCGGATCTCGCGGTCCGGCATCATCAGCCGCGCCACGGCCACCGCCTTGAGGCAGTCCAGCGCGGGGGTGGGCTCGATGGCCTCCAGCGGCGTGCCCTCGATGGCGTGCAGGAAGTTGATGGGGACCGAGTCCACCTCGAGCTCGCGGACCTTGGCCAGCAGCTCCACCCGCTGGGCCGGCGACTCACCCATCCCGAAGATGCCGCCGCTGCACAGGGACATGCCGATCTCGCGGGCGGCGAGCAGGGTGTCGTAGGTGTCCGAGTAGCGGCGGGTGGTGCAGACGTTGCCGAAGTGGCTCTCGGCCGTCTCGAGATTGCAGTGGTAGCGCGTCAGGCCGGCGTCGAACAGCTCGGCGAGCACCTCGCCGCTCACCCGCCCCAGGGAGGCGCAGGGCGCCATGGGTGTGGTCTCGGCCACGGTCCGGGCGGCCTCGGCCAGGGCGGCCACGTCGGCGGGCTTCGAGATGGCGCGGCCCGATGTGACGAAGGAGAAGCGCGCCACGTTCCACGCCTGGGCCGTGCGCGCCGCCGCCACCAGCTCCTCCACCGTCATCAGCGGGTAGCGCTGGATCTCGGCGGCGTTGTGGCTGGACTGGGCGCAGAAAGAGCAGTCGTCCGGGCATCCGCCGCAGCGGGCGTTGACGATGGCGCAGAGGTGGACGCGGCCGCTGGTGTGCTCCTCGCGGGCGCGGGTCGCGCGGGCGAAGAGTTCGAACACGTCGGCGCCCTGGCATTCGATCCACTCCAGGGCCTCGGCCACGTCGATCCCGGTCATGGGAGCACCTCGTTCATGGCGCCGGTGCGGTAGCCCTTGAGATCCACGGCCACGTACTTGTACCCGGCGGCCTGGACCGCCTCGGTGAGGTCCGCCCGGGCGTCCTCGGCGGTGAGGCGCGCGATGTCCTCCGGTGGGACCTCGATGCGCGCCACGTCGCCATGGTCGCGCACGCGGACCTGGGCGAAGCCGCGGTCGTGCAGCGCCTCCTCGGCACGATCGATGCGCTGCATGCGCTCGGGCGTGAGCTCCTCCCCGTAGGGGACGCGCGACGCCAGGCAGGCCATGGCCGGCTTGGACCACGTGGGCAGGTCCATGCCCCTGGACAGCGCGCGGATGTCGTCCTTGGACAGGCCCGCCTCGACCATGGGGGAGAGCACCCCCAGCTCCTTGCTCGCGCGCGATCCGGGCCGGTAGTCGCCCAGATCGTCGGTGTTGCTGCCCTCGAGCACCGCGGCCAGCCCCTCCTGTCCGGCGATGTCGAGCAGCGTGCGGAACAGCGTGCCCTTGCAGTGGTAGCAGCGGTCCGGCGGGTTCGCGGCGAACACCGGGTCGGCGAACTCGGTGGTGTCCACGAAGCGGTGGCGCGCCCCCAGCCGCTCGGCCAGCCCCACGGCCGACTCGAGCTCGCGCCGCGGCACGCTCGCCGAGCGCCCCGTCACCGCCAGCACGCGGTCCCCCAGGGCCTCGGCGGCCGCGGCGAGCAAGAAGGTGCTGTCCACGCCGCCGGAGAAGGCGACCACGACGCCGTCCAGCGCGCGTATACGCGTCAGTAGATCCTCGTACCTGTCCTGCACTGTATCCATGGCGTTCCTTATTCAGTCAGATGCGGCGGCGTGTCAACATCGAACATCGAGGCGGTAGACATTCGGCCTGGGTTACAATGCCCACCCACCTGGAGACCGGATCGCCTTGATCGTCGACAGCCACTGCCACCTGTTCACCCCGGCGACGATGAAGTTCATGGGCGCCATGCCCGCCATGCTCGACGAGCTCCACCTCGACGTGGCGGCGGCGTCGCAGCGGCTCGCCCCGGAGGATCTGCAGGCGTCCGCAGCGCGCCGCGACGTACACCAGTGTGTGCTGTTGCCCACCGCGTCGCCGGATCGGGTCCGGCGCGTCAACGACATCTACGCCGACGCCGCGGCGCGGCACCCGCGGCTGATGGCGCTGGGCACGCTACACCCTGCCATGGAAGGGCTCGGCGACGAGATCCGTCGGCTCCTGCGGGCCGATTGCCGCGGCATCAAGCTGTCGTCGTTCTCCCAGCGGTTCGACCTCACCGATCGCCCCGCGCTGGCCATGCTGGGGGCGCTGGAGCGGGAGGGGACGATCCGCGGCCGGCGGCCGGTGGTGGTGATCGACACGTACACGAGGGCCCATCACCACTTCGACGCGGACGTGGACCACGTCACCACGCCGGGCAAGCTGATGGAGGTGGTCGGCAGGTTCCCGGAGCTGACCTTCGTCGGCGCGCACATGGGCGGCCTCGCTGCGGCGCCGGCCGAGCTGCTCACCACCGTGCGCCCGCGGCCCAACCTCTACCTGGACACGTCCAACGCGGGGTACGTGCTGCCGCTGGACGCATTCGTGGAGCTGATGCTGGCGCACGGGGCGCGACGCGTGCTGTTCGGCACGGACTGGCCCTGGTTCGGCCACGACCTGGAGGTACCGTTCATCCGGCGACTGCTCAACGCGGCTGGACTGAACCACGCGCAGCGGGCCGCGGTGATGGGCGGCAACGCCCTTGACCTGTGGGGCCTGTCGGAGTGATACCTGTGCGCAGCATGAGGCACCTCGCGAACCACCTGCTGTTGCTGGCGCTCCTGGCCACCGCGGCGGGGTGCGGCGGCGGCTCGACCCCGCCCGCCGACGGACCGATGATCGCCCTGGCCACACTCCCTCCCCTCGGGGCGATGGTGCGCGACATCGGCGGCGAGCGGGTGGACGTGACGATCCTGGTCCCGGCGGGCCAGAGCCCCCACACCTACGAGCCCACCCCCGGCCAGCTCGTCCAGGCCTCGAAGGCGCGGCTGTGGTTCACCCTGGCTTCCGGCGTGGAGTTCGAGGTGAACCACGCGGACGCGCTGCGCGAGAACAACCCGGGCATGACCGTCGTCGAGTGCAGCGAGCGCGTCGAGCTGCTGGGCGTGGCCGCGTGCAGCCACGGGGACCACGACCACCACCACCACGACCACGGCGAGGGCCAAGGGACCGCCGATCCCCACATCTGGACCAGCCCGGCCAACGCCCGGGCCATGGCCCACAACGTGCTGTCCGAGCTGATCCACGTGGACCCGAACCACGAGGACTACTTCCGCGAGAACTACGCCGGCATCACCACGGCCATGGACGGCCTCGCGGCGCGCCTGGACGAGCTGCTCGCCCCGCACAAGGGGGCCTCCTTCCTGGCGTACCACCCGTCGTTCGGGTACTTCGCGCGGGACTACGGACTGAGGCAGCTGGCCATCGAGGAGGACGGCCACCAGCCCGGCCCGGCCGGGGTGGCCGCCACCGTGGCCCAGGCCCGGGAGGCCGGCGTGAAGGTGGTCGTGGTGTCGCCACAGTACGACACCGCCTCCGCCGCAGTGATCGCCGAGGAGATCGGCGGCGAGGTGGTGCGCATCGATCCCCTGGCCGAGGACTACGTGGCGACCATGCTCGCCCTGGCCGAGGCGGTGAACCGCGGGCAGGCGTCCGAATGACCGCCGCCGTCGAGCTCAGGGGGGTCAGCGCGGGCTTCGAGGGCAAGTCGGTGCTCGAGGACGTCAGCTTCATCCTCGAAGAGCGCGGTTACCTCGGCGTCATCGGCCCCAACGGCGGCGGCAAGACCACCCTGCTCAAGGTGATCCTCGGCATGCACGCAACCAGCGCCGGCCAGGTGTTGATCCACGGCGAACCCGTGGCCACCGGCCGCCAGCGGGTGGGGTACGTGCCCCAGTACCCCCGGGTGGACCTGGACTTCCCCATCTCCGTGGCCGACGTGGTGTTGATGGGGCGGCGCGCGCAGCGGGGGCTGGCCCCGTGGTGGCGGGCGGCGGACCGCGAGGCAGCCGCGCGAGCCCTCGCCTCGGTGGGCATGGAGGGGCACCAGCGGGCGCGCATCGGCGACCTGTCTGGCGGTCAGCGGCAGCGGGTTTTCATCGCCCGGGCGCTCGTGGCCGAGCCCAGCGTCCTGCTGCTGGACGAACCCACCGCCAGCGTGGACACGGCCGCCCAGGGGCACGTCTACGAGCTGCTCGCCGAGCTCAACCGGACCATGGCCATCGTCCTGGTGACCCACGACATCGGCATCATCTCGTCCCACGTGAAGATGGTGGCCTGCCTCAACCGCAGGCTGTTCACCCACGGAGACGAGTCGCTGACCACCGAGATGATCGAACAGGCCTACCAGTGCCCGGTGGATCTCATCGCCCACGGCGTACCCCACCGGGTCCTCGCCGATCACCCCCACGACGAGTCGCACGGCCACGTGTGCGACCACGCGTGCGAGCGGGCGCGCGTGACCCCCCGCGAGGGCTAGGCCTTGGACGTCCTCGAGCTGCTGCAGCTGCCCTTTGTCCAGCGCATGTTCGTCGCCGGGCTGCTGGCCTCGCTGGCGTGCGGGGTCGTGGGGACCTTCGTCGTCGTCCGCCGCCTCGTCTTCATCAGCGGCGGCATCTCCCACACCACCTTCGGGGGCGTGGGCCTGGCCTACTTCCTCCAGGATCGCCTCGCCTGGGCCTGGTTCGAGCCCACCTACGGCGCCGCCCTCGTTGCCCTCGGCGCGGCCGCCGTCGTCGCGTCCCCCTGGGTCCGCCTGAGGGTCCGTGAGGACTCCACCATCGGCGTGCTGTGGGTGGTGGGCATGGCCGTCGGCGTGCTGCTCCTCGACCAGGTCGACAGGACCCGAGTGCAGGTCCAGGACCCCGTCAGCCTGCTGTTCGGCAACATCCTGCTGATCCAGTCCCGCGATCTGGTGATCATGGCCGCCCTGGTCGGCGTCATCCTCGTCGCCGTCGTCCTGCTGTTCAAGGACCTGCAGATCCTCACCTTCGACGAGGAGTTCGCCGAGCTCTCCGGCGTCCGCGTCGCCGCCATGAACACCCTGCTGCTGGTGATGATCGCCCTGACCGTCGTCGTCCTGATCAAGGTCGTCGGCGTCGTCCTCGCCATCGCCATGCTCACCATCCCCGCCGCCGTGGCCAACCTCATCGTCCGCGACCTGCGGTCCATCATGATCGTCGCCACGCTGCTGGGCGTGCTCGGCACGACCGCCGGCACGCTGCTCTCGCTGCAGCTCGACTGCCCGCCGGGTGCGGCGATCGTCCTGGTGCTCAGCGCGCTGTTCGTGCTGGGGCTGGGGGGACGGTTCGTCCTGACAAAGGTGCGGTAGGCAGGACGGAGGACCTGGAGCCGTCAGATAGGGGAGAGTTCACGCCCAATCCTCGCAAACGATCCGCTTTCCGGATCAATGAACCAGGTCTTCTATCGTGACCGCCTGCTTCGATCCGAAATCCGGATCGTTCGGGGAAGTCTGCTGTATCCCGTGGGGCCGGCCTCCATGCGGTCCTCGGATACCCCCTCCGGTCGAGTCGCCCCACGGTCGTGTTGCATGGGATTTGGGCTCCCCGTCCGCTCACCGGGGCTGGGTTCATGACGCAGGCTTCGGGGTGTTCGCTCCCTCATCGCCCGGCGGGGGTATCCTGCGGCCGCCCGGCCGGCGAGGGTTGGCGTGGGGTGGGGAGTTGGATTGCGTGGACTGAGATACCCTCTGGAGCGCCTCGCGGTCCCGGGATGAGTACTCAGCGGGGCTGCGGTGTCCTGGTCTCGCTTCTTCTTGGCGCCTTGGCTTCTTGGTCCGCCCGCGGCCCGGCCTTGGCGTGATCTCCCCCTCCCCGAAGTACCGGATCACATCACCACGATCAGCGTGTACGTCCGCTCCACCGTTCCCTCGATTTCGACCGTGATCCCGCCGACCTCGGCCGTTCCGCTGGTCAGCGTGACCTCGGTCTCGCCGGCGCCGGTGGCGGCGCCGGTGACTGCGTAGGTGGTGCCGTCGGCCTCTGTGAAGGGGCCGCCGCCGCCGAAGAGGTAGACGACGCGCGCGCCGTCCACGTCGGCGAGGGTGGTCACGTCGCCGGTGGCGCCCTCGACGAGGGTGTCGGGGATCTCGGCGAAGGTGGGCACGGTGGTGCCGGCGGCGGCGAAGACGGGGATCTCGTCCACGGCGGCGGCCTTGTGGCCGCTGGTGGCGGGCTCGTGGGTCCACCAGTCGTACCAGGTGGTGGCGGCGGGCAGTTCCACGTCGCGCCCCTCGGCGCCCTGTTCCATCACCGGCGCCACGAGCAGGGCGTCGCCGAGCATCCACACGTCCATGCGGCCCCAGTCCTCGCCCTCGAAGAGGAACGAGGTGGGCAGCACCATGGGTGTGCCCTGATCGACGGCGCGGCGCGCCAGGCCGTAGCGGTAGGGGAACAGGCGCATGTGCTCGCGGGCCACGACGGCCCAGTGGGCCGTGGTCTCCTCGTCGGAGAAGAACTGCCAGTTGTCCTCCTCGAAGGCGCCGTGGTGCGTGCGCAGCACCGGGCTGAAGGCGCCGAGCCAGGCCCAGCGGAAGAACAGCTCCTTGGTGGTGGGGGGATTGCCCACGGACTGGTAGCCGGCCACGTCGTGGCTGAACACGGACACACCGCAGGCGGACAGGCCCAGCCCCAGGGGGATGATGGTGGGGAGGCCGTCGTCGGTGTCGAAGCTGGTGCGCTGGTCGCCGGCCCAGACCACCGGGGCCAGCGCGGGCGCCCCCAGCCAGCCCGACCGGGAGAAGAACGCGAAGTCGTTGTCTGCGAGCAGCTCGGCGTGCAGCTCCTGCCACCACACGGGGTAGGCGTTGTGCGCGAGCATGGCGTCCTCGCCCGAAGCGAGCACGGCGTCCACCGGCAGCCACTCGGCGTAGTCGGCCATCCAGCCGTCGAAGCCGATGTCCAGGGCGTCCTGCAGGTGGTCGCGCACCCAGTCACGGGCCTCGTCGCCGGTCAGATCCACCATGGAGGTGGGCTCGAAGGTCACGCCGTCGAACTCGTAGGGCTCGCCGGTGGCGTCCTGGATCAGCACGCCGGCCTCGACGGCGTCGTCCCAGGTCTCGGTGCCCTCCACCACGAAGGGGGCGAAGTAGGCGAACCACTTGAAGCCGTCGTCCTCGAGCTCCTGGGCCAGCTCCACCGCGTCGGGGTACATCTCCTCGTCGAGGAACCACTCCCCCTTGAGGTGGTAGCCCACGCCGGTGTCCTCGGCGCCCTTCCAGTCCTCGGTCCAGATGACCGACGAGGGGGCGCCGGACTCCCGCAGCAAGGTGGCGACCTCGCGCACCTTCTCGGGGCCGCGGACGGCGTCGTTCCACGGCGCGAAGACCCAGGGACGGGGCAGGTCGATGCGGCCCACGTGGTCGGTGAGGGACTCCACCACGTCCAGGGGGCCGTCGCCGGACAGCAGCAGGAAGCTCGCCTGCGAATGCCACACCTCCACCTCGAAGCGGCCGGGATCGCTGGCGCACAGGTCCACCTCCACACGGGCGGTGGTGTCGGCGAGCAGGCCGTGGGCCTGGTGGGGGCGCAGCAGGAAGGGGTAGGGGTAGGAGGAGGCGTGGCGGGTGCCCGTGAGGAACCAGTCACCCGGGTACTCTTCGGTCTCCACCTTGCCGATGCCCGGCTCCGACGTCCACAGGCCAAAGGCCTGGCCCACGTGATCCACGTCCATGGCGTGGGAACCCAGCCCCAGGAAGTGGTCGTCGTCGTCGCACGCGGCGCCGAGGATCACGCGGTTGCCTGCGTCGGCCGCGGTCCAGTGCAGCCACAGGTCGTCGTCGTCCCCCTCCAGGATCAGCTGGCCCAGGGCGCCTTCGGCGGACTGGGCGTCGATGATCACCTGCGCGCCCTGCTGGGACGGCGCCGAGAGCGACGCGGCAGGGGAGACGGCCTGCTCCCCGTCGGTGAACCGGAACGAGCCGAACCCCATCTCGATCTCGGCCTCGGCCGAGCCCGCCCAGAGGCGCACGTCACGCAGGCTGTCGCCGCGCGTGGCGTGGGCCACGGTGAAGGTGCCGGCCTCCGCATCCACCTCGAGCTCCCAGCCGCCGAGATCGATGGGATCGGGCTGTTGCGGGTCCTCCTCGCCGTCGCATCCGGCCAGAGCCACGACCGCGATGAGGGCCGCCAGTTTCCATCCTCGTGGAGGCTTCGTGTCGTTCATCCGTTGATCTCCCGATCTTGTCCCTGCGCCTCGGGCCCGCTGGGGGAGCCGCGGGGTGGTGGTATCGGCTATACTAAAAAAAGGAAGCGGACGCTACGAGCCGGCAGGACGCCATGATTGACGCTCCGAACATCGACCTCGCCAACGTGGTGCTGTCTCTTTCGGACGCCCTCGATACCGCCCTTCCCGGACTCCGAGACCACCACCACCGCGTCGCCTACATCGCCCTGCGCATCGCCGACGCCGTGGACTACCCCCGCGAGCTGCGCAACGATCTTCTGTACGCCTCGGCCCTGCACGGCGCAGCCCTGGTGGGCATCGAGGAGCTGACCGAGGACTCCCACAACAGCCACAGCCTCAACATCATGCACGCCGAGCAGAGCGCTCGCATGCTCGACGGTTTCCCCCTGTTCCGCGAGGCCGCGCGCATCGTGCGCTACCACAACGTGCCCTGGGCCAGCGGTCGGGGCGAGGCGGTCAAGGGCGCGCCGGTGCCGCGGGCGAGCCACATCCTGCGCCTGGCCGACTGGGTGGAGTCCTCCATCGAGATGAACGTGCCCATCCTGCGCCAGCGGGCGGACATCGTCGCGAGCATCGCGGACATGGGCGAGGCGGCGTTCCCGCGGGAGCTGATCGCCGCGTTCACGGAGCTGGCCAAGGCCGAGAGCTTCTGGCTCGACACGGTCAATCGACGGGTCTACTCGTTGCTGCTGGGGCTGCGGCCCGCCGCGGCCCACCTGCGCAGCATCGAGGAGGTCAACCAGGTGGCGTCGGTGTTCGCCCAGATCATCGACTTCAAGAGCCGCTTCACCGCCACCCACTCCACGGGCGTGGCCGTCACGTCCCGCGAGCTGGCCAAGCGGATGCACTTCCCGCCGCCGGAGCAGAAGATGATGGCCGTGGCCGGGCTGCTGCACGACCTGGGCAAGCTCGCGGTGCCGGTGTCGATCCTCAACAAGCCCGGCAAGCTCGAGTCGGCCGAGTTCGAGGTGATGCGCGCCCACCCGTACCACACGTTCCACATCCTGCGGACGGTGCAGGGGCTGGGCAACGTGGTGCCCTGGGCGTCGTTCCACCACGAGCGACTCGACGGCAAGGGCTACCCGTTCCACATGGACGACGAGGGGTTGACCCTGGGTACGCGCATCATGGCGGTGGCCGACGTGTTCACTGCCCTGGCCGAGAATCGCCCCTACCGCAAGGGCATGGTGCACAAGCAGATCCGGGCGATCCTCGAGGACATGGCCGGTGTCTCCCTGGACCGGGACGTGACCGACATCGCGCTGGAGAACCTCGACGATATCCGCGGAGCGACCCTGGAAGCGCAGAAGGCCGCAGAGAAGCGGTACGAGTTCTTCGCGGCCGCGTCCTGAGCCGCCCCCCGTCAGACCTGCCGGAACAGCCCCGACACACCGGCCGTGGAGCTCCCCACGGCCGCACAGCGCACGCCGTGGCGGCGGCGGTTCTCCTCGATCTCCTCGCGATCGCACGCGGGGATCTCCACCGGGTAGCTGCCGTCGAAGCAGGCCGCACAGCGGCCGCCGTTGCGTAGCTCGGCCAGGGACTGCACCGAGAGGTAGGTCAGCGAGTCCACGTCCAGGTAGCGGATCAGGGCGTTCTCCACGACACCGCGGGCGTCCTCGAGCTGATCACCCCGCGGCGCCGGCCCGTAGATCTGCCGCGCGGCGAGCTCTTCGGGGGTGCTCATGTCGATGCCGTAGTAGCAGGGGAACAGCACGGGCGGGGAGGTGATGGCCACGTGGACCTCACGCGCCCCCTGGGCCCGCACCAGCTGCACGATGCGGCCGATGGTGGAGCCGCGCACGATGGAGTCGTCCATGATGACCACCCGCTTGTCGGCGAACTCCTCGCGGATGGGGTTGAGCTTGAGGCGCAGGCCGCGGTCGCGGGCGGTGGAGTCGGGCATGATGAAGGTGCGGCCCGAGTAGCGGTTCTTGATGAAGCCCTCCCGGTACGGCACGCCCAGGTGTTCGGCAAAGGAGATGGCCGCCGGGCGGCTGGTGTCCGGCACCGGGATGACCCGGTCGCATTCGAGGCCGCGGGCGAGCCACTGCTTGGCCAGCAGCTGACCCAGCAGCAGCCGGCGCTCGTACACGGTGTGCCCGGCCATGACCGAGTCGGGGCGGGCGAAGTAGATCTCCTCGAACACGCACGGCGACGGCTCGGCCCGCGCCACCTCCATGAAGTGGGGCGGCTCACCCGCGCGCAGCACCAGGGCGTGGCCCGGGGGGATGTCGCCGCGGCAGGGGATGTGCAGGGCGTCCAGGGCCACGGACTCGCTCGCGGCCACGAACGTGCCGTTGCTCTCGCCCCACACACCCGGGCGGATGCCGTGGGGATCGCGGCACGTGACCAGGGCGTCCTGGCCGTCGATGCGCACGGCCAGGACCAGGGTGTACGCGCCCTCCACCTTCTCCACGGTCGTGCGCAGGGCCTGGTGCACGTCGTCGAGGGTGTGGTGGGACTTGCGCCGCTCCATCAACGCCTCGCAGAACACCAGCAACATGGGCTCCACGTCACAGGTGCTCAGCACCTGCACCGACTGCTCGGCGAGCTCCTCGCGGATGCGGGCGTAGTTGGTGATGTTGCCGTTGTGGGCCATGAACACGCCCGGCCGGCGGTAGAAGAACGGCTGGGCGTCCGTGAGGGTGACCGTGCCCAGGGTGGGGTAGCGTACGTGGCCGATGCCGATGCTGCCCGTGAGCCCCTGGATCTCGGTCTCGCCGAACCCGTCGCGCACCAGCCCGATGGCCGTGTGGGAGAGGAACCTGTCCTCGTCGCGGGTGAACAGACCGGCGGCGTCCTGACCGCGGTGCTGCAGCGCCTGCATGGCCACGGCCGCGGAGGAGGCCACGTTCCCTGGACCGACGATACCCACAAAACCGCACATGGTCCTACTCCTTGGTCCTGGAGCGTTCCTGGCGCAGGGCCAGGGACGCGCCGACGAAGTCCCTGAACATGGGGTGGGCCTCCAGCGGCCTCGACTTGAACTCGGGGTGGGCCTGGCTGGCCAGGAACCAGCGGTGGTCCGGCAGCTCCACCATCTCGCACAGCATGCCGTCCGGCGACAGGCCGGACAGGACCATGCCCGCAGCCTCGAGCTTCTCGCGGTAGGCGTTGTTGACCTCGAAGCGGTGCCGGTGGCGCTCGGAGATGGACGTGGCGTCGTAGGTCCTCGCCGCCAGGGAGCCGGGCTCGAGTTCGCACGGATAGGCGCCGAGCCGCATGGTGGCGCCCTTGTCGGTGATCTTGCGCTGGTGGTCCATCAGGTGGATCACCGGGTCGGGGGTCTCCGGCTCGAACTCGGTGCTGTGGGCCCTGGCGATGCCGCAGACGTTGCGGGCGTACTCGATCACCGCCATCTGCAGCCCCAGACAGATGCCCAGGAAGGGGATGTCGTTGTCGCGCGCGTAGCGCACGGCCTCGATCTTGCCCTCGATGCCCCGCTCCCCGAACCCGCCGGGGACCAGGATACCGTCCACGCCGTCGAGGCAGTCGGTGCCGCCGGGCTCGTCCATGCCCTCGGAGTTGAGGTAGCGCAGGTCCAGCTTGCATCGGTGGGCCAGGCCGCCGTGCACCAGCGCCTCGTTGAGGCTCTTGTAGGACTCCACCAGGTGCACGTACTTGCCGACGATGCCGATGGTGGCCTCGAACTCGGCGTTGTTGTACCGCTCGACGATCTCCTCCCAGCGCGACAGGTCGGCGCGGCGGGCCCAGATGTTGAGCTTGGAACAGATCTTCTCGTCCATCCCCTGCTTCTTGAATGCCAGCGGCACCTCGTAGATGCAGCCGACGTCGGCGCCGCTGATCACCTCATCGGGCGCCACGTCGCAGAACAGGGCGATCTTGGCCTTGATGCCGTCGTCGATCTCGCGATCGGAGCGGCACAGGATGATGTCGGGGTGGATGCCGATCTCGCGCAGCGCCTTGACGCTGTGCTGGGTGGGCTTGGTCTTGAGCTCGTCAGCGGTCCAGATGAACGGCACCAGGGTCACGTGCAGGTACAGCACGTTCTCCCTGCCCACGTCCGAGCGGAACTGGCGGATGGCCTCGTAGAAGGGCTGGCCCTCGATGTCGCCGACCGTGCCGCCGATCTCGGCGATGACCACGTCGGTGTTGTCCGCCACGCGGTGGATCGCGGCCTTGATCTCGTCGGTGATGTGGGGAATCACCTGCACGGTGCGGCCCAGGTACTCGCCGCGCCGCTCCTTGCGGATCACCTTGTCGTAGATGCGGCCCGTGGTCGTGTTGTTGGCCTGGCTGGTGGGGGCGGAGGTGAACCGCTCGTAGTGGCCCAGGTCCAGGTCGGTCTCGGCGCCGTCGTCGGTGACGTACACCTCACCATGCTGGTAGGGATTCATCGTTCCTGGATCCACGTTGATGTAGGGATCCAGCTTGAGCATCGTCACGTGCAGACCCTTGCTCTCCAGCAACGCCCCGATGGACGCCGCTGCCAGCCCCTTGCCCAGGGATGACAGGACACCACCAGTGACGAAGATGAACTTGCTCTGCATGGGTCTGGCGATCCTCCAAAAAACTGCGCCCCACGAACCCCACTCTCATGGGGGCCTCGCGGTGCCTGATTTGTCCGGAAATTGCGGCTGGCCGATGGTCCTTTCGGCAAAGGGAGATTCTACGAAATCGAGCCGCCCAGACAACCGAGAAATGGCAAAAAAGCGCCGAACATTGCGCAGGTGCGAGCGAGGCCCCGTCAGTCCGTCGGCGGGGCCTCGAGGATGTGCACCAGGCGTTGCGTCTCGCCGGGGTTCTGGGGGGCGACGATGGTGACGTCGCCGCGGGACAGCACGCGCTCGGCGGTCTCGAGGTAGAGGCGGGAGCGGGTCTCGCGGGGGGCCGTGCGGTAGGCGGCGGCGAGGTCGTCGAAGCGGCGGCTCCAGCCCTGCGCCTCGGCCACGCGCGCCTCCCGGTAGGCCTGGGCCTCGGCCCGCAGGCGGGCCGCCTCGCCCCGGGCGTCGGGGAGCGCCCGGTTGGCCCAGGCCTGCGCCTCCTCGCGCAGCCGGGCGTTGTCGGCCTTGGCGCTCTGCACGTCGTGGAAGGCCTCCATCACCTCGCGCGGGGGATCCACGCCCTCGAAGTTGACCGAGGTCACGGTGACGCCGCTGTCCCAGCGATCCAGCAGGCGCTGGATGTCCACGTGGCTCGTGCTGACCAGACCGCCGCGGCCCGTGGTCAGCACCTCGACGCCGATGTGGCCGACCCGGTCGGTGACCACGGCCTCGCCGGCGCGACGGACCAGGTCGTCGGTGTTGTCCGCGCCCAGCAGGTAGCGGGCCGGATCGTCGGTCCGGTACTGGATCACCATGCGCACCTCGATGATGTTGGTGTCGCCGGTGAGCCAGCGGCTCTCCTCCGGGGGCGTGGGGATGCCCATGACCATGTCGCGCATCTTGAAGCCCACGCTCATGGTGTGCTGCGTGCTGGTGTCCACCCGATGCAGCCGGCTGGCGGGCCAGGGCGGGCGGTAGTGCAGGCCCGGCGGCACGCGGGGGTTGGTGACGCGGCCCAAGACCTGCAGCACGCCGTGCTCGGTGTTCTCCACCACGTACAGGCCCGAGGCGATCCAGGCGAGCAGGGCCGCCCCTGCCAGCACGCCCGGGTGGCGCGCCCAGCGCAGGATCTTCGCCGCGGGGCCGTCCGGTCTCATCGATACCCCTCCGGGCCTTCGAGCAGCAGGTCGAGCAGCTGGGCGTCCGCGGGCAGCACCAGGGTGGTGTCCTCGTCGATGATCTCCTCGTACGCCTCGAGGGTGCGCAGGAACTCGAAGAAGCGGGGGTCCTGCTGGATCGCCTCGGCGTAGATCCGGGCGGCCTCGGCCTCGGCCTCGCCGCGGATGGACGCGGCGTCGCGCTGGGCCTCGCTGAGGATCTTCTCGCTGTCCAGGCGGGCCTCGCTGCGGATCTTGGTCGCCTCCTCCTCCCCCTCGGAGCGGTGCTTGACGGCGATGCGCTTGCGCTCGGCCCGCATCCGCTCGAACACGCTGACGCGGTTGCGCTCGGGGAAGCCCAGGCGCCGGATACCCACGTCCACCACCTCGATGCCGTACTCGGCCTCGGCGATGGGCGCGCAGCGCTGCGCGAGCTCCTCGGAGAGCTGCTGCAGGCCGTCGGGGTGGGCCTCGGCGTTGATCAGCTCGGAGAACTCGCGGTTGCCCAGGCTGGTGCCCAGCTCCGAGGACAGCACGTAGGTGAGGCGCGCCTCGGCGCCCTCTCGGGTGGCCACGGACTGCAGGAAGCGCAGCGGGTCGGACACGCGCCAGAGCAGGAACGACGACACGGTGAGGTTCTTGGGATCGCTGGTGAGGTACTCGGTATCCGTGGGTAGCAGCAGGTGGAGGCGGTTGGGGATGCGGTCGATGCGTTCGAGGCCCAGGGGCGCCTTCAGGCGCAGCCCCGGCTCGAGGGAGGTGCGGACGGGATCACCCAGGCGGGTCACCACCACGTACTCGGTGGTGTCCTGCACGTAGACCGTGCTGGTGAACAGCAACAGGATCCCGACGGCGACGAGCGCCAGCGTGATCCCCCTTGTCAGCGACGTCATGGACGCACCTCCGTTCTCATCTGAGCTCCTCCAGCTCGATCTCCACGGACGTGGGATCGCCTGGCTCGCTCGGCAACACCGGCACCTCGATGCGGCGGGCCCCACCGTCGCCGGCATCCCCGGCCGGCAGGGTCCACAGCTCGAACTCGCCGGTGCCGGGTCGGACCACCTTGCGGCGGCCCGACAGCACCTCTTGCAGGGTCTCCAGGTACAGGCGCTTGCGCGCCGTGGACGGCGAGGAGCGGACCGCTCGGGCCAGCTCGGCGAAGGCCTGCGCCTCCCCCTGGGCCACCAGGACCGTACGCGTGGCGTCGGCCTCGGCCTCCTTGCGCAGGCGTACGGCCTCACCGCGGGCGTCGGCCAGCGCGCGGGCGCGATCCCCCTCGGCGGTGTTGATCGTGGTCGTGGCGTCCTCCAGCGCGGAGGCCACCTCGCGGAACGCGTCGTGGACCTGGGGCGGGGCGTGCACGTCGAGCAACCGCACCGACACCAGCTCCACGCCGGCCCCGTACCCGTCCAGGCGCTCCTGGGCGGCGATCCGAGTGCGATCCTGCAGATCCGTGCGCCCGTCGGTGAGCAGGTGATCGATGTGCCGACCCACCGCGATCTCGTTCATGGCCGCGATCGTGGCCTGGCGAACCAGCGCGTCCGGGTCCTCCACCTCGTACAGGAACGCGCGCGGATCGACGACGCGGTACTCGGCCGTGGCGGTGATGTCCACGAGGTTCTCGTCCCCCGTGATCAGATCGAGCTCGCTGGCCACGCCGGGGTCGCGCACGCGGTACTGGCCGCGCAGGCGGAAGCCCAGCTCGGCCACGCGGATGTGGTCCGTGCGGCAGATGTCCACCTGGACGATGGGGTAGGGGAGGGTGAGGTGCGGTCCCGGGGCCAGGGGCACCTCCTCGGCGGTGCCGAAGCGGCGGGCGATGCCCACCTCTCCCGGGCGCACGACCGTGACGCCGGTGAGCAGCCAGGCCGCCGCCAGCAGGCCCGCCGTCACCGCGGCGAGGCGGCGACCGGGGCGCTCCCAGCGGCGCACGCGGGTCACCAGCAGCGCCAGGGCCACCGAGCTGTCGCGGAGCTCCACGAGGCGGCCCTTGAGGCCCACGCGCCGCAGGGCGTTGACGATCAGCGCGGCCAGGAACAGCGCACAGAAGGCCTCGAGCGGCGACGCCGCGACCTCGCCCCCGCCCACGCGGCCCAGGACCTGCCACCCGGTGGCGGCCACCAGCGCGTTCAGCGCCACGCCGCCGATCAGTGCGCAGCCGACCACCACGGCCAGGTAGATCTTGACGAAGCGGTCGCCGTGGAAGCGTCGGACCAGGGTGATGGTGGCCAGGTTGGTGGTGGGACCCACCAGCAGGAACACCAGGGCCGCGCCCGGGTTGAGCCCCTTGGCCACCAGGGCGGCGCCGAGGGGGGTCGAGCCCGACGCGCACATGTAGATGGGCAGCCCCACCAGCACCATCAACAGCATGGAGGCCACGCCGGCGCCCAGGGCCCCTCCCTCGAGGGCCCCCTCGGGGAGCGCGGCGCCCACCACGGCGGTGAGCAGCAGCCCCACCAGCAGCCACACGGCCATCTCGCCGAGCAGGTCGACGAAGCCGTAGCGCAGCATGGCCCGCACCCGGCCGTCGCCGGCGGGCGGGTCGTCGTCACATTCTTCGTCTTCGCAGCCGTCCGGCGCGCCGTCGGCCTCGCAGGTGCACGCCGCCGCGCCGACGTCGTCTTCTCCCAGGTCCCCCTCGACCTCCCCGTGCTCCTCGTCGGACGCCCGGATCAGCAGCCCGCCCACCACCGACGTCACCAGGGCCACGAGGGGGCGGAACACCGCCATCAGCGGCCCCATCAGCCCCAGGGTCAGGGCGACGGAATCGACGCCGGTCTCCGGGGTGGAGACGAGGAACGCCATGGTGGGCCCCCGGCCGGCCCCCTTGCGGCGCAGCGCCACGGACACGGGCACGATGCCGCACGAGCAGATGGGCAGCGGGATGCCCAGCAGGGACGCCACCACCACGCCGCGCCGGCGCTTGCCCCCCAGCAGCCGCAGCAGCAGCTCGTCGGGGATGAACACCCGCAGGGCCCCCGCCGCCAGCAGGCCCAGCAGCAGGTACGGCGCGCTGCGCGCGAACGCCCAGGCGAACTGGAGGAGGACCTCGAGTAGGAACGACGTGATCAGTCCTTCTCCTCCATGCGGATGCCCGGCGGGGTGGCCGCGCCAAAGGCGAACTCGTAGCTGACGGCCTCGTCGAGCTGCACCGGTGCAGGGATGAGATCCTCGCGCTTGATCACGGTGACCATGCCGAAGTAGGGGTGGCACGACGGCAGGAACACGGACACGCGCCCCTCGCCGTCCTCATCGCCGGCGTCCACCTCGCTCGAGGTGATGAAACCCAGCGCCTTCATCTCCGGGGTTATGGGCACCCACACCGCCTCGCGGAACGGCCGGTCCTCCTTGCGCGTCAGGGGATCGAGCAGCCGCTTGATGGCCTTGTACAGCTGCCCCAGACCGGGCACCCGCAGGGTGATGCTCTCGATCAGCTGGATGATCCGCTGGGTCAGCCACCACTTGGTGAGCATGCCGACCACGAAGATCAGCAGCACGGTGGTGACGATGCCGCTACCGGGGATGTGGCGGCCGAAGATCGGCTCGAACACACCGCCCACGGTCTTGTCGACGAACCCGAAGACCCAGATCAGCACCTGGATCGTCAGGTACACCGGGAGCAGGGCCAGCAGACCGGCGATGAGCACCTCGCCCATCCAGGACAGAACTTTCATCGGAACCTCCGTCTGGGGGACATACTACCCCGATGGAACGGGAGATCCAGACCGCAGGGGGGCGGGTCAGATGCGCAGCACGAAGCGGACGTTGAGGCCGGACAGGATGCCGCGGACATACCCGTGCATGGCGAACAGCTCGCCGGGGACGTGGGCCTCGACGGCGAAGTTCTCGTGGGCATTCCAGCGCACGCCCAGATCCAGGCCACCGCGCACGGGCACGCGGGTGACGTAGGCCAGCGACTTGTCGGGCCTGGCCTCGCCGGTGCGGTACCACAGCTCCCACGAGTCGATCATGTGGTAGTCGGCGTCGTAGGTGATGCCGAAGCCGAAGCGGAAGCCGGCGATGGGGGTGAACATGCGGTCGGGCAGGAAGACCCACGCCGCGCCGATGCCCATGGTCACCATGGCCGGGTTGTAGATGGTCTCCCCGCTGGTGCCGAGGATGGTGGTGTTGCCGTTCTCCCACTCGGCGATCATGGACGCCGTGGACCGCTGGGACATGCCGGTGAGGCCGATGTGGAACCCCAGCACCAGGCGCTCGTCCGCGGCCTCCAGGCCCACCTGGATGTCCAGGGCGGGCTTGGTGATGAAGTAGAAGGCGCGGATCTCGTCGTCCTCGACCAGGCCGTTCTTGGGCACCTGGTAGCGGGACTCCACCTGGTAGTCCATCCACTGGTTGCCGACGTTGACCCCGCCGCCGATGCTCGCGTTGAACCGCACGGCCTTGGTGCGCCGGCGGCTCGACGAGCTGCGGATCTGCATGGACTCGACCTCGACTCGGTCCAGCCCGTCCGCGAGGACCTGCTCCCCCGTCAGGACCGGATCGGCTCCGGCGGGCGGGGCCACCAGCAGCAAGCTGGCGATCAGGACGGTCGTGGTGCCGTGGATCAGGGTGTTGAGCGGGTGCATCGTCCGACCTTTCCGCGCGCGGTTCGTTCGGTGACTGGGATCAGCGTCTACGCCTCACGGCGATCAGCAGACCCAGGGCCAGTGCCAGCGAAACGACCCTCGGCGAGTGAGTAGCACGCGAGTCGTTGCAGGCGCAACCCTGGGGCTGGTCGTAGTCGTCGCTCACATTGGGTTCGGGGAGGTCCTCCAGCGGCGGGATCGTGTCGTCGTCGTCGGACGCGTCGTCGTCCCCGTGATCGTCGTCGCCGACGTCGTCGTCGTCGTCGTCGTCGGTCTGGCCCTGGTAGGGATCGAAGTAGTTGTCGAGCCACTCCAGCTCGGTGTCCACGCGCATCTCGAAGCCGCCACCGTGGCACGGATCCTGGCCGTGCTGGGTGGCGAACACCGACGAGTTCACGCCGGCGACGTACCACTGGCCGCCCAGCTCCACCAGCCCGGGACCGCCCGAGTCGCCGGCGCACGTGTTGGAGCCGTTGGTGTAGTGGATGTACTCGTAGGTGTAGTAGTCGTACACCTGGATGTCGGCCTCGCGTTTCTGACCCGCGCCGCCGCCGCTGTAGGTGGTGTTGGAGCCGAACCCCACGTAGTGGAACCAGTCGCCGATCCACTGGTTGGTGAACGGCTGGGTGTTCACCGGGATGGGATCCACCGTGTACAGGGGGTCTCGGAGGATCATCACGGCCACGTCGTGGGGATGCTCGCTGTTGGGGTTGTACTGGGGGTGGTCGTAGACGTCCTCGATCTCGTACAGGTCGTTCCAGGTCGCGTTGTCGATGTTGGAGCCCACGTAGAACAGGTCGTTGGGGCCGGACCCGTCCACGCAGTGGGCCGCGGTGAGCAGGACCTGGGGGTCCACCAGGGTGGCCGTGCACAGGCCGTAGCCGCCGTTGATCAGGTAGGCCCCCACGGCCGGCCAGGCCGAGGTGGAGAGCCCGCCGACGATGCCCAGCGGGGCGGTCTCGAGTAGCTCGTCGGGGGGATCCCAGGGTTCGTACGGAGAGCAGCTGACGAGGAGGAGCAAGACGGCGGCCAGGGCGGGGGGAGCGTGCCTGGTCCGTCGGCAGTGGGACATCGTCTCCTCTTTCACCCCTCGCGCGTGCGCGTTCAGCTCGGAATCCGCCCAGGTACTTTCATCGATTAGCACGAAAGGGGCGCCCCTCCAAGGCGGGTTGGACCGCTGCAGGGCAAGCGATTGTAAAAGTTGGGAATGGGGTGCTCCGATCCGGCTCAGGCGACGGGCTACAATGCCCCGGTGTTCGCCGACCTCCACCTGCACTCCACGTTCTCCGACGGGACCCTGAGCCCGGTGGAGCTGGCGCAGCTGTGCCGTGCGCGCGGCATCGAGGCCATCTCGGTGACCGATCACGACAGCTGGGACCAGAACATCGCGCTGGCCGCCGCGACCCTGCCCGACGGGATGATCTGGATCCCCGGCCTGGAGGTGTCCACGCAGCACGCGGGCACCGGGCTGGGACCCCACGTGCTGGGGTACTCGCTGACCCCGGACGAGCCCTTCGAGCGGATGCTGGGTGATCTGCGGGCGGCCCGGGAGGTCCGGGTCCGGCGGATGGGGGAGGCCCTGTGCGCCCTGGGTATCGTCATCGACGTCGCCGGGATCCTCGCCGAGGCCGGCTCACCCGGCAAGCCGGACGTGGCCCGGGACGCCCTGGGACGCGCCGAGAACCGTGCCCGGCTGGCCGGGGACGCAGTGACGGACGTGGGCGGGTTCATCGACACCTACCTGGAGCGCGGGCGCCCCGCGCACATCCCCAAGGCCAAGGTGGCGGCGGTCGATGCGGTCGCGGCCATCCGCCGTTGCGGGGGCCACGCGGTCTGGGCGCACCCGGCCGTGGACCTGCGCTCGCTGCCGGCGGGTGACCGGACCGCGGCGCTCGAGCGCATCACCGTCGAGCTCGTGGACGCGGGCCTCGAGGGGCTGGAGGTGGGTAACCTCGCGCACACGCCCGACGAGGTGCGGGCGCTGCGCCGGGTGCTGGCCGCCCACGGCCTCAGGGAGACGGCGGGATCCGACTTCCACGACCTCGAGGACAAGGATACATGTCGCATCCTAACTGACTGTGATCAGGATATTTCTTGGCTTATTGACGTGTAACGTCGGGGGGGTCAGTCCTCGTCGGACCGCTTGCGGTCGTACTCGATCAGGACGCCCTTGCGCTGGCGCATCCGCACCGACCAGTTGAGGCCCGTGGCCTTCTCCGAGTAGGCCGGGTTGGCCAGGGTGGGCTGGTCCACGGGGGTCATCGGCGCCGGCTTCGGCGACCTCGCCCCCATGACCGCGCGGATCAGGGTGGACAGATCGTCCTCGTCCTCGATGGCGGTCATGCTCTCGGCGAGCTCGTGGATGAACTGCTGGGCCGAGCCGATCCGCTCGTCGGGGTTGCGCCGCAGGCATCGCCGCAGCAGCGGCACCACGGGCTGGCAGTCCTCGGGCACGAGCAACATCTGCTCCTCGATGTCGGCGCGCGCGACCTTGCGCAGCAGGGCCTTGATCGAGTCGGCCTTGAACAGGGGCTTGCCGGTGAGCAGCTGGTACAGGACCGTGCCGAGGCTGAAGATGTCCGCCGCCGGCGTCACCGGCAGGGCGCGCACCTGCTCCGGCGCCATGTACAGGGGGGTGCCCTTGATGATGCCCGCGGTGGTGGACACCTCGGCCAGCGGCCACTTGGCCACGCCGAAGTCCATCACCTTGACGTGGCCCTCTGGCGTCACCATCACGTTCGCGGGTTTGAGGTCGCGGTGGATCACCGGCCGCACCGTGCCCTCGTCGTCGGCGAGCGTGTGCGCCTCGTGCAGACCCGCGGCGATCTGGCGGATCACGTCCGCGGCCGCGGACGGCCCGAACAGGATGCCGCGCCGGCGGCAGCGCTTGAGGACCTCCTTCAGCGGCAGCCCGCTGACGAGCTCCATGGCGATGAAGTAGTGACCGTCCACCTGGCCGAACTCGAACACCTCCACGAGGTTGGGGTGGGCCAGGCGAGACATGATCTCGGCCTCGTTGCTCAGCGCGCGGATCACCTTGCGGCTGCGGCCCTCGTCGCCGTCCCGGGCGATCTTGACCGCCACCAACCGCCGGTCGCCGTCGAGCTCCTCGGCGCGGTACACGCGGGCGTAGCCGCCGACTCCGAGCAGCGAGAGCAGCCGATAGCGTCCGAACGGCGGACGGTGGGAGCCTGGCCTGGGACTCATGGTCGGGCTTCCAATCCGTGGGGGGTCAACACTGGTCGCCTTCGACGACCTCGGCGATCACGCGGATCTGGATGGAGCGGGAACCTGCGGTGATGAACAGGGTCGCCTCCTTGAGGCCGGAGTGCCCGCTCTCGGGCGCGAGCCGGATGCCCATGCCGTGCTCGTCCTCGGCCTCCAGCGTCATGTCGGAGAAGCTCGAGACCAGGAAACCCTCGGCGATGAGCTGATCCACGGAGAACGACAGGTCCACGTCGTCGGGACCGTAGTTGGTGATCAGGATCTCCTCGAGGGTGTCGGTGCACTCGTACACCGTGCCGAAGTCGAGGGTCTCGGGGGGATCGACGACCACGCCCGTGGGGGTGTCGTCCTCCGCCCCGGGACCGCCGCAGGCGGGCAACAGGAGGGCGGCGATCGCGACGAGTCCGGCGGCGAGGGGGATGCGAATCATGGCTCTTCCAAGGGCAGGTGGGGTCATTCGTCCCCGAGGACCTGGACGCCACCTTGGGTGTGGGCAGTGTCCACCTTCTCCATGAGCAGGCCTCTGAAGCGCTTGAGGTAGCCCGACAGATCCACCAGGCTCTCCTTGCTCGCGCCCTTGCTCAGGGCCATGCGGCCCCGCTTGAGGGCCTGCTCCACGTCGAAGATGTCCTTCTTCTTGAGCTTGGGCTTGTGCGTGCGCAGCAGCTCCTCGAGGGATGCCATCGCCGTCTCGATGCTCGAACGCAGCTCGCGGTACTCCTCGTCGCCCTCCTCCTCGGTGGAGCCCACCTTGCGGCCGGACTCGGCGATCTGCTCCTGCGTCATGCAGGTCGGGGAGCGGATGACGATGCTGTTCTGGCTGCCCGTGGTGGTGTCCTGGGCGCTGACGTTGACGATGCCGTCGGTGTCGATGGTGAAGGTCACCTCGATGCGCGGATCGCCGGAGGTCGCGGGCTCGATGTTGGTCAGCTCGAACTCGCCGAGGCTCACGTTGTCCAGGGCGTTGCGTTCTTCACCCTGCAGCACGTGGATGCGGACGGTCTTCTGGTTGTCCTGCACCGTGGAGACCATCTGGCTGCGCACGGCCGGCACGGTGGTGTTCTTGGGGATCAGGCGCGCGAACTGGCGTCCCTTGACCTCGATACCCAGCGAGAAGTTGGTGACGTCCAGCAGGGTCACGCTCTCCACGTCGCCGCCGAGCATGCCCGCCTGGATGGCGGCGCCGATGGCGACCACCTCGTCGGGGTTGAACGACTTGTCCAGCGGGCGGGTGAACAGATCGCGTACGAGCTTCTGCACCTTGGGGATGCGGCTGGAGCCGCCCACCATGATGACCTCGTCGATCTCCTCGGGCGACAGTCTGGCCTCGTCCAGGGCGTTCTGGCACAGGTTGACCGTGCTCTGCAGCAGGTCGTCGCACAGGAACTCGAACGTGGCGCGCGTCAGGGTGGTCTGCAGGTGCTTGGGGCCGGTCTCGTCTGCGGTCAGGAAGGGGAGGTGGATCTCGGTCTCGTAGGCCGAGGACAGCTCCATCTTGGCCTTCTCGGCGGCGTCCACGAGCCGCTGGCGCACCATCTTGTCTTCGCTGATGTCGATCTCGTTGGAGCGGTGGAACTCCTCGGTGAGCCACTCGACGATGCGGTTGTCGATGTCGTTGCCGCCGAGGCGGTTGTTGCCTGCGGTGGCCCGCACCTCGCCCACGTCGTCCTCCACGTCGAGGATCGAGATGTCGAAGGTGCCGCCGCCGAAGTCGTACACGGCGATGGTGGCGTTGGGCTTCTTGCGCTTGGAGATGTACGCCAGGGCCGCGGCCGTGGGCTCGTTGATGATCCGCAGCACCTCGAGACCGGCGATCTTGGCCGCGTCGCGCGTGGCCTGCCGCTGGCGGTCGGCGAAGTAGGCGGGCACGGAGACCACGCACTCGGTGACCGACTCGCCCAGGAAGTCCTCGGCGGCCTTGTGCACCTTCTGGATCAGCAGCGCCTGCAGCTCCTGGGGGGTGTACACCTCCCCGTCCACGCGGATGCCGATCTCGTCCTTGCCCCGGTCGACCACCTCGTAGGAGACGGTCTTGAGCTCGTCGCGGACCTCGCTGTAGCGCTTGCCGATGAAGCGCTTGACCGAGTGGATGGTGCTCTGCGGGTAGATCACCATCTGACGCTTGGCCACGTCGCCGACCAGCCGCTCCCCCTCCTTGGTGAATCCCACCACGGAGGGCGTCAGCCGTGCGCCTTCCTCGTTGATGACGATCTTCGGCTGGCTGCTCTCCATGAAAGCAGCCGTCGTGTTCGTCGTCCCGAGATCGATGCCGATGATCTTGCCCATTGAACCGCAATCCCCCGGGCTCGTCGCTCCCTATGCTGACTCCGACGGTGTTCGGTGTACAGCCCTGTCGAATCCGGGTAGGTGGTCTGCCTAACCTCACGGAATGGCTTCATTTTCAGGCAAACTACCGGCCCGATTATAGAGACGTCGTTCGATCGCGTCAACGAGGGCAGGGCGGTTGGTAATCGATGTATGATGGACTTCCAACCCACTCATCCCCGGGGGACGGCATGGTTTCGCGCAAGGGCGGCGTCGAGAACGTGGACGAAGTCACCGTCGTCAAGCTCCTCGATCGTATCCTCGAGCGCGCGGTCACCCTGCGCGCCAGCGACGTGCACGTCGAGCCCAAGGACGACCAGCTCGAGGTCCGCTTCCGCGTGGACGGGGTGCTCGTACCCCAGAAGCCCCTGCCCAAGACCATGAGCCGGCCCCTGACCTCGCGCATCAAGATCCTCGCGCAGATGGACATCTCCGAGCGGCGCGTACCCCAGGACGGCACCTTCCAGATGGAGGTGGGCGATCAGAAGGTGAACATTCGCTGCTCCTCGTTGCCCACCTACTGCGGCGAGAAGGTCGTGCTGCGGCTGCTGGCCGACTCCCTGATCCTCACCAACCTCGCCACCCTGGGCATCAAGCGCGACCAGCTCGGCACCCTGATGAAGGGCGCCCGCGCCTCGTCGGGCCTCATCCTCGTGTCCGGCCCCACCGGCAGCGGCAAGACCTCGACCCTGCACTCCATCCTCAAGCAGCTCGAGGGGGACAGCCTCAACATCACCACGCTGGAAGACCCCATCGAGATCCGGTCCCCGGCGCTCAACCAGGCCCAGGTCAACACCCGCACCGGCTTCACCTTTGCCGGGGGCCTCCGCGCCATCCTCCGCCAGGACCCCGACGTCATCCTCGTCGGCGAGATGCGCGACCTCGAGACCGCCCAGATCGCCTTCCGCGCATCCCTGACCGGGCACCTCGTGCTCAGCACAGTCCACACCTCCACCACCGTCGAGACCATCACCCGGCTACTCGACATCGGCCTCGAGCCCTACCTCGTCGCCTCCTCCCTGTCCCTGGTCGTCGCCCAGCGCCTCGTCCGCGTCCTGTGCCCTCGCTGCCGCGAGGCGTACGAGCCCACCGGCGACATCAAGGAGGTCCTCGGCTTCGCCCTGCCCCCCCTCGACCGCCACATCTACCGCGCCAAGGGCTGTCCCGACTGCGCCCAGACCGGCTACAAGGGCCGCACCGGCCTCTTCGAGGTCCTCGAGGTCGAGGACGATCTCCGCGAGCTCATCAAGGCCAAGGCCGCCTCCGACTCCTACAAGCGCGTCCTCCACGACATCGGCTTACCCACCCTGCGCCGCGACGGCATCCGCAAGGTCGTCGCCGGCATCACCACCATCGACGAGGTCATGCGCGTCACCTGATTGATGTATGGTCCTCAAACGAGTTTCACGACTCTGGCGACGGGAGCGAGCCTGGGTGGCGGAACGGGTAGACGCAGGGGACTTAAAATCCCCCGGCGAGATGCCGTGTGGGTTCGAATCCCACCCCAGGCACCACTCCTCTTTCCCTCGTTCCCACGGTCCGCCGTCCGTGTGCGGTCCAGGGAACGTCCCTCCCTGGCGCTCCAGCGCCATCTTCCGGCCGACGAAGCCCCTGAGTAGGCGAGTCCGGAGCACCGCATCCCGGCTGGATTTCCTGATCGCCGGTCTGCTCAGAGATTGGCAGAGGCGGAAAATGGGAGGCCAATCATGTGCGTCTCGCGTAGTAGGATGTACCGGTCCGTCAGGTCGCCGGGGGTGGACGAACGCGCTGCGGCGGGTGGGACGGGGGAGGAGCTGCCATGGGTGTCGGTGCGCGAGTTTCGATCGCGGTGTTCCTGTCGCTGTGTCTCGGGTGCGGATCCGGGACTCGGGACGACGACGATTCGTCCATCCCGGCCGGCGACGATGACGACGATCTCGGCGACGACGACGCGGCCGACGACGACAGCTCGGATGACGACGACAGCTCGGATGACGACGACAGCTCGGATGACGACGATATCGATTGCGACGTGGAAGTGCCGGGCGACAGCCCGACCATCCAGCCGACCCTCTCCGCGGCCGTCGGCGGCGAGACCATCTGCGTCCACGCGGGAACCTATACCGAGAACCTGGATCTGGAGGGCAAGGCCGTCCGTCTGGTGGGGGTGGACGGTTCGGCCCTCACGACGCTGGATGGCGGGGGCTCGGATTCGGTGGTGAGGTTCGTCAGCGGGGAGACCTCGACGACGATCCTCGAGGGCTTCACCATCACAGGGGGCCTGGCCTGGCAGGGAGGGGGGATCCGGATCGAGGCGGCTTCCCCGACGCTGGTCGACCTGAGCGTCGAGGGAAACACCGCACAGCACCAGGGAGGGGGGATCTACGTCACGGGCGGTAGCCCGGCGATGACCGGCCTGGTCCTCGAGGACAACACCTCGACCAGCGGTGGCGGCATGTACACGAACCTCGCCACCGTGACCCTCGAAGCGTCCGAGGTCCGGGACAACAACACGGACGAGAAGGGCGCGGGTCTGTACCTGCAGGACTCGGTCGTGGCCGTCGGAGACGTGCGGTTCGAGTCCAATCGATCGGGACACTACGGGGGCGCGGTGTACCAGAGCGGCGGGGACTCCACGTGGACCCGGGTGATGTTCCAGTCCAACGAGTCGTTCGGCAGCGGCGCGGCCATCTGCGCGGAGAACTCGGCGAACGCGACGCTCGAATCCGTGTCGTTCCTGGACAACGATGCCGGCCACGAGGGCGGTGGCCTGAACCTGACGACCTACGCGACCGCGACGCTGGCCCGTTGCCTGTTCCGGTCGAACCTCTCCGGACACCAGGGCGGTGGGATCAACGTGGTCCTGGGCGCCGCCGCAACCCTCGAGAACGTGCGCCTGGACGACAACTGGTGCGACCACAAGGGCGGCGCCGTCAACGTGGCCTCGTCCAGCTCCGCGGAGCTGACGAACGTGATCGCGGTGGGCAACGCTGCCGAACACGAGGGTGGCGGGATCAACGTCAACGACTCCGTCGTGACCGTCACCAACGCGGTGCTCCACGGGAACTTCGCCGATCACCAGGGCGGGGGCGTCATGGTGTTCAACGACGTGGCGTTCGCCGCGACGAACGTGATCATCAGCGACAACTCCGCGGGCAGCAGTGGCGGCGGAGTCTATCGATCCCAGGTCGGCGTCGCCTCCACGGCGTCGTTCGCCCATTGCGACGTGTGGGGTAATCTCCCCGATGACTACGCCTCGATGAGCGATCCGACCGGCACGTCCGGCAACCTCTCCGAGGATCCCGTCGTGCTGGATGTGAGCGGTGTGGACTCGACGACCTGGGACCTCCACCTGGCCACGGGGTCATCGCTGGTCGATTCGGGCGACGCCGCGATCCTGGATCCCGACGGGACGACATCGGACATCGGCGCCTACGGCGGCCCGGCGGCAGGAGGCTACGACCTCGACTGGGACGGCTACTTCGAATGGTGGCTACCCGGCGCCTACGACCCGGCGACCTCGCCCGGGATGGACTGCGACGACCTGGACGAGACCGTGGGCCCGGGTGCCGGGTGCTGACGTCCCTCTTCCTCCCTACGCGGTCGCTTCGACGGGATCTGCTATGAAAAGGACTGAATACAGACTAAATTCAGATCATCTAGCAGCGAACGGAGCCCGCCATGAAAGACATCCAGATCGCCCGTGACGTCGTACCCCTGGGCGAGTTCAAGGCGCAGGCCGCCCGCCTCCTCATCGAGCTCGCGGACGGAAACCGGCCGATGGTGCTGACCCAGAACGGGCGACCTGCAGGCGTTCTGCTCTCTCCCGTCGCCTTCGACCGACTCCGGGCGCGGCAGCGATTCCTGGAGTCCCTGGCCGCCGGGCTGGCCGACGCAGAGGGAGGGAGGACGATGACCACGGACGATCTCGAAGACCGGCTTGCCGCACACCGCGTGGACCGAGACCGGCCGTGAAGGTCCTGTGGACGGAGCAGGCGTACGAGCGGCTCATCGAGATCGAGGACTTCATCGCCGCAGATGATCCCGACGCTGCCGCTCGTCACACGAACGAGCTCGTGGGCCGCGCGAAGAGACTGGCGGAATTCCCGCAGATGGGACGGACGGTGCCCGAACTCCCAGGCAGCGAGCTGCGGGAGCTGATCGAGGGCCGGTATCGGATCGTCTACCGAATCCGGGCGAGCCACGTGGAAATCCTGACCGTCTTCGAGGGTCACCGGCAGCTCGACGCTGAAGGGCTGAAGCGCTGATCGTGTCGTCGGTCGGCTGGACGGGGAGGGGGCGGTTTCAGTGTCGACACCCGTTGACGAATCGACACCGGAGATCGGGGGATGGCTGATCCTGCCGATCCTCTCGCTGATGATGTCGTTTCACCACTGGGAGGTGTTCCCTCGTTCCCACGGTCCCCCGTCCGTGTGCGGTCCAGGGAACGTCCCTCCCTGGCGCTCCAGCGCCATCTTCCGGCCGACGAAGCCCCTGAGTTGGCGAGTCCGGAGCACCGCATCCCGGCTGGATTTCCTGACCGCCGGTCTGCTCGGAGGTGGGGGGTCAGTGACAAGGGCGGTCGTCGCCGTTGTCGTGGATCTCGACGTCGCCGGCCACCGTGAGGCCGGCGGCGAACCCCTCCGCTTCGATCTGACTCAGACAGTCGTTCTCGAGGATGTGCAGGGCGTCCACGGCCGTGAGCTTGGAGAGGCCGTCCAGGCTGGCGAGGGAGCTGTTGTGGTTGATCCACAGGTCGCCAGCGACCACCGTGAGGCTGGACAGGCCGGCGAGGCTGACCAGCGCGTCGTTGCACGCGATGCTCAGTTCGACGCCTATCTCCGTGAGGTTGGACAGACCGTCTAGGCTCGTCAACGCGTCGTTGTAGTTGATGGCCAACGGGCCGCCCACGGTCGTGACGCTGGAGAGGCCGACGAGGCTGGGCACGGCGTCGTTGTCCCGGATCCACAGGTAGTCGCCGACCGTCGTGAGGTTCGGCAGATCGATGCCCGGAAGGCTGTCGTTGTACCCGACGAACACGAAGCCCTCCACGGTCCTGAGGTGGGAGAGACCGGCGAGGCTGGTCAGGCCGTCGTTGCTGGAGATGCCCAGGTCGCCGCCCACGGCCGTGATGGCGGACAGGCCGCCGAGGTCGTCCAGGGCCGGGATGCGAAAAACCAAGACCCCACCGCCCACGGTCGTGAGTGCCGGCATGTCGACGTGCGCCAGAGCGTCGTCGAAGGAGAACTCCAGGTCCCCGCCTACAGTCACCAGACACGGCAGGTCGATGCTCGTGAGCCAGGCCAGTTCCTCGAACAGCAAGTCGCCTTCGATACTCTCGCACCGTGCGATGGCGTCGAGCTCACTCGCGCTCTGGATGAGGTAGCTCCCCTCGCAGGGTACGGCGACGCTGCAGTCGTTGGTCGGCGTCGTGTCGTCGTCCCCAGCCTCTTGATCCCCCTCGTCGTCGTCACCGGAGCCGTCCGGCGCGATGCCCGCGTCACCGGCTCCGGTCGGATCGATGCAGCCGAGGCCGACGAGGGCGATTGCGAGGATCCAGACGCCTATCCGCATGCCGTCCGCACTCCGATGGGGCACCCCACCCGAGTGAAACCCCGCGGGCGCTCGGTGGGGGAGAACTGACGGAAAAGGGACGCTCACACCTTCACGCCTTTTCGTCTATGGACACGGATGGTTTGCGCCGTTGTCGTACACGTCCGTGGTGCCCCCGACGGTCAGCCCCAGCACGAAGGCCTCGGCCTCGGCCTGGCTGACGCAGTCGTTCTCGTAGATCTCGAGGTTCTGGCCGATACTCGAGAGGCTGTACAGGCCGTCGAGGCACTCGAGAACGGGATGGCCGGAGATCTTCAGGTCGGACCCCACGGTCGTGAGGGCGCTCAGGCCATCGAGGGAGGTCAGGGAGTCGTTGTCCCCCAGCTGCAAGTGTCCCCCCACGGACGTCAGGTTGGGCAGGGAGGGGAGGGCGGTGAGGACAGGGTTGTCGTGGAGCCTGAACCAGCCTCCCACCGTGGCGAGGGCGGGCAGGTCGATCGAGGTCAGGGCGTCGCCATCGTCGAATTCCAGGGTGTCGCCGACGGTTGCGAGGGAGCACAGCTCGATCGAGACGAGGGCGGGGTTCTCGTAGATCTGCAGTTCGTCGGCGACGGTGGTGAGGGCGGGCAGGGACAGGGTGGTCAGGGCGTCGTTGCCGAACAGGGTGAGGTAGCCGTCGACCATCGAGAGCGCGGGCAGGTCGATGTCGATCAACGAGGCGTGGTCGGCGAATCCGATGCCCGTGTACACGGTGGTGAGGTTGGGCAGGGAGAGGCTGGTCAGCGAGGCGTTGTCGACGAGGTACAGGCCGTCGTACGTGTAGTCGGGTGCGCCCACGACCTCGAGGACCGGCAGGTCGACGGTGATCAGGGCGGGGTTGCCGCTGATACTCACCTGGTCCGCGATCGCGTAGGAGGTCGCGGCGATGTGCGTCAGGGAGGCGTTGTCCTCGATCCAGAGCGTCAGCCCCACGTGATCGAGGGCGGGCAGGTCGACGGTGAGGAGGCCGACGTTGTCGGCGACGTACAGGTTGTCGCCCACCTCCTCCAGGGCCGGCAGCTCGACGACGGGCAAGGCGTTGTTCCCCTCCACGAGCAGGCCGCCCCACACGCCGACCAGGGAGTCCCATTCGAGGCTGACCAGGCTGTTGTTGTAGGTGACGTACACGTCGCTGCGAACGACGGTGAGCGCCGGAAGATCGACACTGATCAGGGCGGGATTGGTGATGATCCGCATCCCACTGCGCACCTGCTGGAGGGCCGGCAGCTCGATGCCGGGAAGGACCGCGTTGTCGTAGAACCACAGGCTCCAGCCCACGGTGTCGAGGGCCGGTGCTTCGAAACTGGTCAGGGCGTCGTTGTCGTAGACGTACAGTTCGTAGTCTGCGTTCGTGAGCGAAGGCAGGGACACGCTGACCAGGGCGTCGTTCCCTTCGATCTCCAGGTTGCCGCCCACCGTCTCGACGGCGGGCAAGACCAGCGTGGTCAGGTTGTCGTTGTTGGCGATGATCAGGCCGGCACCCACGCTGCTGAGGCACGGCAGGTCGATGTCCGTGAGCCAGGGTAATCCCTCGAGCCACAGGCTGCCCGCGATGCTCTCGCACTGCGCGGCGGCCGCCAGGTCTCCCATGTTCCCGATGACGTGGTCCCCCCCGCAGGGCACGGCGGCCGCACAGGCTCCGACGGTGTCGTCGTCGTCGCCGAGGGTGTCGTCGTCGTCATCGTCGTCCGCGGCGCTGTCGTCATCATCGTCGTCCGCGGCGCTGTCGTCGTCATCGTCATCTGCGGCGCTGTCGTCGTCGTCCGCGGCGCTGTCGTCGTCGTCCGAAGCGGAATCGTCGTCGTCGTCCGAAGCGGAATCGTCGTCG
>CAZLEO010000010.1:0-62654 GCA_964558555.1 uncultured Rickettsiales bacterium
CGACAACGACTGCGACGGCGCCGCCGACACGCTGGGGTACTGGCCCTTCGAGACCGGCGCCGGCGACGTGGCCGTGGACCAGGGACCGCTGGGCCTGGACGGCGCCATCATCGACGCCACATGGGCCACCGGGTACCTGGGCGGCGCCCTCGAGTTCAACGGCACCAGCGCCAGCGTGGAACTCGAGTACGACGAGCTCGAGGCGTACGACGGGATGACCGTGTCCATGTGGGTGCGCCCCGACCAGATCCACGGGGGTTCGTGGGACACCCTGATCAGCCACGGTTCGTCCGGGGCGTACGACGGGTGCTGCGGCGACACCTACTTCCTGGGCTACTACCTCGACGGCATCGCCTGGTACACCGGCGACGCCGGCGACGGCTTCAACCTGCTGTGGGACAGCAGCGACTACTCCGGACACGTCGGCGCCTGGCACCACCTCGCCGCGACCTGGAACACCGACACGGGCGAGCGCGTGATCTACGTGGACGGCGCGCCCACCCACAGCGACATGGCAGCGCCGGCCTACCCCTACTACGACCCCGCCACACCCGCGCGGATCGGGGCCGACACCAACTCGGGCGCGGCCGTGCTGTTCTTCGACGGCGGCATCGACGAGGTCAAGGTGTTCGGCTGTCCGCTGACCGCGGACCAGATCGCCGCGGACCACGCCGACAACTGGCCATTCTAGAGTCCCTCCCCTTTCCCCTCACTCACTTCAACGACAGCCGAGCCGCCTCGCATAGCGGCTCCGAGAGCAGCGGACCGCTGGTGGACGGGGCGCCCTCGGACGTGACCGCCCGGACAAAACACGCGGGGTAGCTCAGCTGCCCGGGCGGGGGCGATGCCTCGTAGGCACCGTCGCCGAGGTCCTCCATCGGGAACCGCTCCCACCGCGCGTGGCGCAGATCCGAGGAATCCGCGGGCACGACATCGACGGGCTCACAGTCCGGCCCCGGGTTCAGGCTCTCCACGGCGGGGTTCTCCTCGCCCACCGCGATCGCGCACCACAGCTCGACCGTGCCGCAGTCGCCCCCATGGATCGTCGCCCGGACCCCGTCGGCGACCACGTCCCATCCCGCCTCGACCCGGGGCCAGGGTGTGCCCTCGAGCCCCTGACCGACCATCGCGCGGAACGCGCCCAGGTGATCGGCTGTGCCCCACCCGTGACCGTAGTTGGCCACCAGCAGGTGATGCGTGGTGGGCGGCAGCGCCTCCACATAGGTCAGCGACGATCCCAGTGGATAGAGGTGGTCACGGGTACCCACGGCCAGCACGTAGTCGCGTTCCCCCAGCACCTCGGGTTTCCAGCGCACCGGATCGAGGGCACGCTGGAACTCGTCGAACAGCGGATCGTCCAGCCAGATGTCGTGGTCCGGGGCGTTGAACGAGTACCCCTCCGACCACACGTCCAGCTGCTGGTCGAAGAAGGCGGGGAAGTTGGCCAGATCGGCCGCCGCCACCACGATCCCCTGTATCCGGTCGTCCAGCGCCGCGGCGATGGGCTGGGTATGGCCGCGTTTGGATGAACCGATGGTCCAGGCCCGCGTCCAGTCCACCTCGACCGGGCTCTGAAGCTGCTCCAGCCCGTGGTTGAGCACGACCTCGCTCGCGTCGAGAATCCGCGACTGGGCCACGCCCCAGTTCACGAACGGATCGAGGGTCAGGTCCCCTGTGACGAAGGTCGCCTGCATCATGCACATCAGCTTGGCGTCATCGTTGGTGATCACCCCGTCGCAGTCCTCGTCATCGCAGGGATCGGAGTTGGCGCGCGCCGCCGCGGCGATGTCCTCGGCGATGTCCGGATCGAACTCGATGGCGCCAGGGACGATGTTGGACACGACCAGCGGAATGCCGTGATCCAGCACGACCGAGCCGTACGACAGCAGCAGCTCATCCAGCCCATCCATCCCGGCGAACCAGTCTGGCGTGTCCAGGCCCCAGACCGGATCCTCGTCGTCCTGACCGACAGCGTTCAGCGTCCCGGTCCCCGCCGAGAACGCCACGGCATCCGTGTGAGCCAGTTCGTCGGGATGAGGAGCCACCAGATACACGGTGTGGGTCCAGTCGCCACCGAGGCGGTCCACGAACGTGGTCACCTCGAACTGCGCGCCGAACACCGTGTGGCCCTCGCGCGTGAACTCCTCGAAGGCCACCGTGTCCCAGTCGACCCCCCAGTCGTCGGGGCGGGTCTGGAAGACCGGCTCGCCCAGCAGGTACGCCGGTCCCTCGCCGTCGCGGTCGCCCGCAGCCATGGCGCCGCAGATCCGTGTCGGTTCCGGCTGCGTGTCGTCGTCGGCTCCGCCCGGGCAACCCGCGAGGATGAAGGGGAGTGCAAAAAGGGCGAGTAGATCGCGGAATCCGGGCACCGAGACACCTCCCAGTACAGCCCGAGGATACCACCGGGACCTGGGGGGGACTGGTTGGGGTGATCCCGACGTCAGCGCAGGTAACCCAGCAGCGCTGCTGCGCCGCGGCCGTAGTAGGCGAGGTCTCCGACGGAGCGGGTACGGGCCAGGCTCTGCGCCACATAACCGGGGCGCAGGTAGAACCGCCGGTACGCCGATCCTTGCAGCGCCTGGAGCTGCTCGACCGAGTCGTACCCGGAGGGCAGGTAGGACGCCCGCTTGGCAAAGTAGTTGTGGTCCTCGAGGACCACCCCCTCCTGGCGGCAGATGTCGTACAGATCGGTGGTGGGGTGGGGTACGGTGAGGCTGAACATCGCGTGGTCCAGCCCCAGTGAGCACGCGAAGTCGATGGTCTGGTTCCCGAGCTCCGGGGTCTCGCCCGGTAGCCCGAGCATGAAAAAGCCGACCACCTCGAGCCCGGCGCTGCGCGCCGCACGCGCTGCCTCCCGCGCCTCTTCCAGGGTGAAGCCCTTGCGGATGCGGTCCAGCAGCTCCTGGTTCCCCGATTCGAATCCGTAGTAGATGCGCCAGCAGCCCGCCGCCCGCATCCGGCGCAGCAACGCCTCGTCCACGAACCGGCTCTCGCAGGACCAGATCAGGTCCAGCTCGGCCGCGACCAGCCGGTCGCACAGCTCGGCCACCCAGTCGGGCTCGGTGACGAAGATGTCGTCCTGGAAGTACAGGTCGCGGGCGCCGGTGAGGGCGGTGAGCTCGAGGATCTCCTCGACCACCCGCTGCGGTGAGTGCCGGCGGTAGACGTTGCGGACCAGATTGGACATCTCGCAGTAGGTGCACTCGCCGTAGGAACACCCGCGCGAGGTGATCATCGCCGTGGATGGCAGCCGCTTCTGCCGGTGGGGGAGGGGGCGGTACAGCTCGTGGCGGTACAGGTCGTAGGCGGGGGGTGGAAGCTGGTCCAGATCCTGGATCAGGTCTCGCTGGATCAGCTCGGAGAAGGAGCCGTCAGCGCGTCGCGCGCGCACGCCTGGGATGCCCTCGAGCGTCTCCTCGTCGAGCACCGCGCGGCAGATGTCCAGCATGGCCAGCTCACCGTCCCCGGCCACGAAGGCATCGACCTCGGGACACTCGTCCCCCACGGTCTCCCAGTTGGTGTTGACGTGGGCGCCGCCCACGACGAGCCGTGCCGTGGTTCGCGGCCGCAGTGCCCGGACCAGGGCAAAGGCTGACGCCGCTTCGAGGGTGATCGCGGTGACGCCGACGACATCGGGTTCGACCGCGAGGATCCGTTGCGCCGTCCGATCCACGTCCCAGCCGTGTGCCGCGGCGTCGAGGATGGCCACATCGATGCCATCACGCCGCAGGCTCGCGGCGATGTAGCCGATCCCCAGCGGTAGCTGGTTGCGATAGCTGTGGGGCCCACTGAACCCGTACAGCTGCCGCATGAAGTCCATGGGCGGGGCGACCAGCAGGACGCTGAGGGGTTCGGGACGCATGAGCCGGTCTATTCTAGGTCAAGGCAAGGAGCGGGCCACCCGGAAGCCGAGGTCCTTGCGGCGCGCGTCGGGGTCCTGACCGTCGCGCGCGGCCATGCGCAGAGAGAATGGTTCGTCGTACCACGAGCCGCCTCGGACGACGCGCTGACCCTCGGCCGGAGCCGTGATCGGGTCCATGGCAGGGCCGAACTCGATGGTGCCGAAGCCGTCCCAGGTCCACTCCCACACGTTGCCCGTGACGTCGTACAGGTTCCAGGCGTTGGGCGCGAACGACCCCACCGGGGCAGGGCCCGCATGCCCATCCTCGCAGGGCGCGGCCACGGACCACTCCCAGCGGCGTCGCGCAGACCGGTCCCCGACGTTGGCCACGCCACACATCTCGGACGGCTCTTCCACGGTACCGTACCTCTTCCACGAGCCCGCGCGCGCTGCGTACTCCCACTCCGCCTCGGTGGGCAGTCGGTAGCCGTCGGCCTCGGTCTTCCAGGTGACCCGGTCGCCGGAGATCTCGTATGCAGGATCCAGGTCTTCCAGTGTGGACAGGGCGTTGCAGAACCGGATGGCCTCGAACCACGTCATCCCGGCTGCTGGCAGATCCTCGCCCACCAGGGACTGCCCGCGAAATCGACCGTGCATGGGCCGCTCGCCCATCACGGCCTCGTACCGGTGCTGGGAGACCTCGGTCTCTCCCATCTGGAATCCCTTCGAGATGGTGACTTCGCGCCAGGTCTCGTCCTGGTCACGCTCTGGATCGTCGTTGGGGGTGCCCATCCAGAAAGAGCCGGGCCCGATGCTGGCCATCCTGGTTTGTATGGCGTCGGCGTGGGGAGCGCCCTCGGCGTCGATCAGCGGGATCGGGGCGTGTCGGACCTTCAGGAAGTTCACGCTCTTCCAGCGTTCGATCGACACCAGGGCCACCACGCCGACGATGCCGACCGCGATCCCCGAGACGAGAAGGTACCTGCGCATCGCGCACTCCTGATGGCGCCACTCCTCCGGATACCCATCATACACGACCGCCGCCTGCGCTTAGCCATTGCGCGTGGGGCCGACGTCGGACACGATCTCCCCCTGCACGTATCCCTCGAACGGAATGGGGAGGCCGGACACCTGAGCCACGACGGCGACCATCCGCTGCCCGGGACGCCAGCCGGTCGCCGCCGTGCGCCCTACCTGCGCGTGGGCCTGGGGTTCGTGGTCGGCGTGGCCCTGCTCGGCGTGGTGCTGATGGGCATCGACTGGGCCAAGATGCGCGCCGTGCTCGCCGACAGCGAGCCCCTGTACCTGCTGCCGATCGGGGCCACGTTGCTGGTCCACTACGTGTTCAAGGGGTTGCGGTGGCGCGTATTGCTCTCCACGCGAGCGCCGGTGCCGCGTGGGCTGGCCATCCGGCTGACCTTTGTCGGGTTCTTCATGAACCACCTGTTCCCCGCGCGCATGGGCGAGCTGGGTCGTCCCTACCTCTTGTCGCGGCACATACCGGACGTGCCGTTCACGTTCGCGCTGGCCACGTTGTTCGGCGACAAGCTGTTCGATCTGGCGTTCGTGGCGCTGTGCCTGGCGGTGTCGTTCGCCGTGCTGCCCCTGCCCGCGAGCGTGGTCCAGGCCATGGCGGTGACCACCGGGATCTGCTGCGTGATCCTCGCCGTCGGGATCGCGGCAGCCTGGTGGCACGATCGTGAGCTGGGCCGCGACGGTGGTGACAGCCTGCTGAGGCGGCTCACCCGGCGCCTGGGCCGATTCGGAGACCGTGTCTACCAGACCTTGCTGACGTTTGCCGAAGGTCTGTCCGCGGTGTCGTCATTGCGGCGATTGGCGGCCGCGTCCGCCCACGCCACCGTGTCGTTCCTGTTCCTGGTGGGCACGACCTGGTGCTGTCTGGAGATGGTCGGCATCGACGCCGATGTCCGGACCTGCCTGTTCGCGATGGGGTTGATCGGCGTCAGCTTCATGATCCCGGCGCCGCCGACCAACGCGGGCAACATGCACTTCTTCGCCACCGTGGCCGTGGTCCTGGCCGGAGCCGCCGATCTGGAGCGGGCCTTCGCCTTTGCCGTGGTCACCCACCTCAGCCAGGTCGTGTCGGTCTCGGCTGCGGGGATCCTCTCGCTGGTCGGGCTCGACTGGCGGCAGCTGTGGAAGCTGAACCGATGAGCGGCCAGCGTCTCGTGCTGCTGCGTCCGGCGCTGCGCCGTGGCCGCCGTCTCCACGGCTACATGACCGACTATTCGGGCGCCGTGTCCCCGGCCGGGTTCGTTTTCCCGCCGCTGGAGATGCTGTACGTGGCTTCCCTGGCGCGCGCCCGCGGCGCCGACGTCTCCCTCGTGGACGCCGGTGCGGCTCGGCTCGGCCCGCGGCGGGCGCTACGGGCCGTGAAGCGGGCGTCCCCCACCCATGTGCTCGTGGCCACCCCCATCGGGGACCTGATGGACGAGGTACTCCCGCTGCTGGGGGACCTGCGGCGAGCCCTCCCCGATACGAAGCTCGCGGTGTTCGGCCCCGAGGTGTCGGCCGATCCCCGGCCCGTGCTCGACAGCGGCCTGCTGGAAGCAGCGCTCGTGGGCGAGCCCGACCTGCCTGCGGCGGCCTGGCTCGCCGGGGAGGCAGCGCAAGGGCTGGTGCGACCCGGCGATGCGCCCCCCTTTGCGCCCGCCCTGGTCGACGATCTCGATGGGCTGCCCCACCCGCCCCGGGACCTGCTGCTGCCGGGCCTGTACTACGCGCCGTTTTCCCACACCGGCCCCTACACGGCGGTCCAGGGCACGCGCGGCTGCCACTACGGACTGTGTCGTTTCTGCCCCTCGTCGTTGTGGCGCCCCCCGGGCGTGGTGGCCTCCCATTCCCCGGCATGGATCGCCGATGACGTGGGGCGTTCGGTCGCGGCCGGCTTCCGGGAGGTGTTCTTCCGCGATCAGGTGTTCACCGGCGACCCCGACTGGGCGGCGGCCGTGTGCGACGCCCTGGTTGCGGCGGGCACCCCGGTGCCCTGGCGGTGCATGACCCGGGTGGACGCCGTCGATGCCGCGCTGCTGGCGCAGATGCGGCGGGCCGGGTGCTATCAGGTGTCCATGGGGTTCGAGTCCCCGGAGCAAGCTGCCCTCGACGCGGTCTGCAAGGGATTCGACCTCGACGAGGCGTATCGTGCGGCCCGCCTGGTGCGAGGGGCAGGCCTCGAGCTGGTGGGGAACTTCATGGTCGGGTTGACGGGATCGCGAGAGGAGGCGCTGGCCAGGGCCGGCGACTTCGCGCGCGATCTGGGCTGCGACTACGCCCAGTTCAACATGGTCGAGTCGGTGCCCACGGTGGAGGGCGCCGAGGAGACGGCGCACCAGCGGGGCGTGCTGGCCCGGTACGAGCGACGGGCGTACCTGGACTTCTACCTGCGGCCGGGGTTCCTGTGGCGCCGGCGGTCGGTGCTGACCCGCCCGCCGATCCTGTGGGCGAACCTGCGCGCGGGCTGGAATCTCGTGCGGCCGGTCCGGGGGAGGTGAGTCGGTGCTGGTCCTCGGCATCCACGACGGTCACAACAGCTCCTGCGCGCTGCTGTGGGACGGGGAGATCGTGGCCGCTGTCGAGGAGGAGCGCCTGCGACGCGTCAAGAACTGGGACGCGCGCCGGCAGCTGCGGGAGGGGCCGGATCGTTCGCTGTCCAGCGTCCTGTCCACGGCGGGGGTTCATCCGCAGGACGTCGACCAGGTCGCCGTCGCATTCAGCTCGCCGAGCGAAGACCGGGCCAGGCTGGCGCGGCTGGGGCACGGCCGGGCCCTCGACGCAGCAGCCTTCGGCCCCCTGGCCGCCTCCAAGGTCTGGCGGATGCGCAAGGTGAAGCGCGTGCTGGCGGCGGCTGGCGTGACGGCGCCGTTGACGCAGGTCCACCACCACGAGGCCCACGGCGCCAGCGCGTTCCTGACCAGCGGCTTCGACCGGGCGCTGGCGTTGACCCTCGACGGCAAGGGAGACCTGCTCAGTGGGTGCGTGTACCGGGTCGATCGGCGGGGGATGACGGGTCTGCGCGAGATCGATCAACTCGACAGCCTGGCCATCCTGTACTCGGCCGTGACGCGGTTCCTGGGGTATCGAACCGACGAGGACGAGGGCAAGGTGACCGCGCTGTCGGCGGCAGGGCGCGCCGACGCCCGCATCGACGAGGCACTACGGCGCCTGTTTCACCACGACGGCGGCGAGTGGCGTGGTGTGGCGTTGCGCGGACATGCCAACCCGCTGCAGTACGTGAAACAGGCCACGGGCGCGCTGGTCGGAGACCTCGAGCGAGAGATCGCGGGGCTGGGTGACGTGCCGCCTGCCGATCTGGCGCTGGGCGTCCAGCTCCTGCTGGAGCGGGCCAGCGAGGGCCTGCTGCTGGACGTGATCGGCGACGACGGGCCCATCGACCTGTGTCTGGCCGGCGGCGTGTTCGCCAACGTCCGGCTGAACAAGCGCCTGGCCGAGCTGGGCGCGGTGCGGCGGACCCATGTCCACCCGGCCATGGGGGACTCGGGGCTCGCTGCAGGGGCCGCTGCCGCGGTGACGTGCCGGCTCGGTGGCGAGTTGCCGTCGCGGGCCGTGACGCACGTCTACCAGGGGCCGGGTTTTGGTGACGGGGATGCCGTGGCCGCGCTGGAGGCGGCGTCAATGGCGTTCGACCGCCCCGACGATCCGGCCGCAGCCGTCGCCGGATTGCTCGCGCGGGGACGGACCGTGGCCGTGTGCCGCGGCCGGATGGAGTTCGGTCCGCGGGCGCTGGGGCACCGCTCGATCCTGCACGCGCCCGACGACGTCGCGGTGGGGGAGTCGCTCAATCGCCAGCTCGGACGAGACCCGGTGATGCCCTTTGCGCCCGCCATCCTCGCCGAGGACGTGGATCGCTGTCTGGTCGCCCGCGTGACCAGCGACGCGGACGCGCCGTTCATGACCACGTCGTACGACGGCACCGGCTGGATGAGAGAACAGTGCCGGGGTGTGGTCCACGTGGACGGCACCGTCCGGCCCCAGGTGGTCACGGCCGAGGGCAACCCGTTCCTCCACCAGCTGCTGGTCGCCTATCGAGAGCGCACCGGACTACCGTGCCTGCTCAACACCAGCCTCAACACCCACCGCGAGCCCATCGCCTGCACGCCTGCCGACGCCGTGGGCGTCTACCAGCGGGCCGGGCTGGATCACCTGCTCGTGGGCGATCTGCTCGTCGGAAGGGCTTGAACGGTCTTCAGCGCCGAGTGCCACCGAAGCCAGCCGAACCCCGATCTCGAGAAGACGAACGTGCTCGTCCCCGCTGGAGGGCCCCCACGAGCGCGAGCAGGCAAAGCGCTAGCCGAGCAGCAGGCCGAGCTGGCAAGCCCCGGTGCTTGCCGACGCTGTCGAGCGGAACAGTACATTCGCAACCCCCGGTGTCCGCGGGGTCCGCCCCCGGGGATGTGTCATCGTCGCCGGGATCGACCTCCCCGGAGTCATCGTCATCATCGTCATCGTCGTCGTCGTCGTCGCTTACTTCTCCGCAATCCCCGTCCTCGCATTCCCCGGTCACCAGGAAGACCTTCCCTGCACGATAGGCTGCCATGTCGTTGTACGGTGCCCCGATCAGGACGTCGGTCGCCCCGTCACCGTTCACGTCCCCGGCGCCGGCGACCGCGTAGCCGGCCTGTCCATCTTCGAGATCACCCCAGAAGGATGCGTCGGCGCCCGACAGCTCCATGTCCCACGTCCATCCGGTCTGCCGTCCGAGGATGACATAGGTCTGGCCGCCGTCAGGGGTTCCTTCACAGTTCTCCTTGGCCCCGATCACGAAGTCCTCGAGACCATCACCATCGACATCTCCCGCCCCGTCGAGCCCCATGCCGGCCAGATCGCCCGCGGCCTCTCCGATGAAGGATGCATCCGCCAAGGCGAGGCTGCTGTCCATCGACCAGGCTGATGGATGCCCCAGCAGGAGGTATACCTTGCCCCAGGACGAGGGGTAGGTGTAGGTGTTGGCGGCGATCAGCAGGTCGTCGTACCCGTCTCCATCCACATCCCCCGCGCCGGCCACGGACGAGCCCGCGCCATCGCCGCTGTTCTCTCCGTGGAAGGACGCATCCGCCGTACCCAGGCTGGCGTCCATGGACCAGCCAGCCGCGCGGCCCAGGATGAGGTACGCCTGCCCGCTGTCCTGTCCCGCCTCGTCGTTGCGGTAGTTGCCGACCAGGAAATCGTCGTGGCCGTCACCGTTGACGTCACCCGCGTCGGAGAGCCTGTGGCCGGCGTAGTCGTGGGCTCCTTCCCCCTGAAAAGAGGCGTCCGCCGTCTCCAGGCTCGTGTCCATGGACCAGCCGGCCGTCCGACCGAGCACCAGATAGAGCTCTCCGGCCCGCTCTGCGGCTTCCTGGTTTCCGTATGCGCCGACCAGGAAGTCATCCAGACCATCGCCGTTGACGTCGCCAGCACCGGAGACACATTCCCCCGAATGCTCCTCGTGCGCGACCCCCAGGAAAGAAGCGTCCGAAGCCACAAGTTCGGTATCCAGGGCCCATCCGGAGGCGCGGCCCAGGACGAGGTATGTCTGGCCCGCCTGGGTGTGGGCCTCGTCGTTTCGGGTGGCGCCGACCAGGAAATCGTCGAAACCATCACCGTTGACGTCACCTACGCCTGCCACGGAGATGCCGGCCTCGTCGTCGGTCGGATCCTCCGACAGGAACGAGGCGTCCGCCTCCCCGAGGGGTAGATCCGACTCCCAGCCAGATGACTTGCCCAGCAACAGGTAGACGGGGCCGCCCGTGCTGTAGTTGGAGTTGCCGGGTGCGCCGATGACGAAGTCGTCGTAGCCGTCGTCGTTGACGTCGCCGACGCCAGCGATGGCCTTCCCGGCGACGTGCCACTCGGCCTCGCCGAGGAAAGACGCTGTGGCTGCGGAGAGCGGCGTGTCCTGTTCCCACGCTCCGTCAGCAGTGCGTGGAACGGCGACGAGGCAGGCAACGGCCGTGCAGCCAACCCATGGGAAGTAGCTCGATGCGTTCATATTCCCCTCCTTTGCCCCTGGGCCTTCGTCGAACGCCGTGGGTGGGGCGACGTCGAACCGGGGCGCTCGCCCGGATCAGTTGTGGAACAGCACCTTGGGTCCGTGCAACTCGAGGTCGTCGCCCACGCGGCCTCGCCAGATCAGGAAGGTGTGGCCGGCGTTGTTGACCGTCTCGGTGGCCGACAGGGGGCCGGGGAGGACCCTGAGCGAGCACGTCGTGCCCGGGTGTTCGACGAGCTCGAACGACTCCTTGTCGTCGGGGCCCCAGCCCAGGATGAGCGAGAGCGCACGGTCGTGGTGCTCGATCCAGGTCTCGGTCTCCTCCCCCACCTCGAGGGTCTCGAAGACCACCATCAGCGAGGTCACGTCCGCGCCGCCGGGGGAGGTCACGAGCGCGACGGGCCGGTCCACCCAGTCCACCTCGATGCCGGTGATCACCCGTGGTGGGCCCTCCAGGGTCAGATCCACATCGATCTCGACGTCCGGATCGAGCCCGACCCAGGGGTCCCACCCGGGGCGATGGGGAGGCACGGTCAGGTCGAGGGTCACGATGGCCGGGTTCCCCTGGGCGTCCACGGCGTCGCCGGGGTACCAGCCGTAGGGCGCCAGCGGTCGGGTGAGGCGGGGATCGCGCAGATCGTCGACCATGGCGCCCAGCACCCGCGTCTGGAGTACCGGCGAGAACTCGGCGGCTCTCCCGTACTGGGGCCACGGGGTGGGGCGGGTGACGCGGCGTCGCTCGCTCGCGACGTGGTCCGGATCCTCGGGTCTGCCACCCTCCCAGATGGCGAGATATCGCTCGTCCGCGGGCAGATCCAGCCCGCGCACCACGAGCAGGGAGCCGCCGCTGGCGATGGCCACCACCCCCAGCGCCACACCCCAGCGCAGGGGTACGCGCCATGCCGCTCGCAGCCCGGCGCCGGCCCACAGCACCAGCGGGGGGAACAGGATGTAGATCACCCCCATCTTGTTGGGCACGGCCCAGTGCTCTTGCAGGCTCAGCGCGCCGTACGTGGGCGCGAACCACAGCAGCCAGAACACGGCCGCGTCGCGTTGCTCGCGCGACGCCAGCAGCGCGACTCCTCCGACGACCATGGCCGCGAACAGGACCAGGCCGAAGTGCCCGGCGAGGAAAACCGGCCACATCAGGAACGTCGGGAGCGGATTCCAGGGGGTCCGGACGAGCTCGTCGGCGAAGGGCCATTGCAGCAGCCCCGAATAGGGACCGATGAGGCGATGGGGGACGTCGGGGATCTGGCCGTAGCTCTCGAAGGTGAACACGCTCCCGTACGCCAGCAGGTGGTGTACGTGTGCGACCCAGGTGACGGCGCAGAACGCCACTGCGAGGCGAACCAGCGCCCGCAGCCGGTCCTGGGGTTGGCGCCACAGCAGCCAGCCGACCGCGGGCAACGACAGCACCAGCGCGTGGCGCATCATCAGCGCCAGGCCCAGCAGCAGGCCCACGTGGGTCCAGGGGACCCGCCGGTGGAGGAGCAGGGGCAGCACCAGGGACGAGAACCCCAGCGTCAGCAGGTTCTCGTCCAGCAGGGGCAGCTTCAGCAGGTACGGATTGAGCGTCAGCACCGCCAGCACGAACCAGCCCCAGGCGTCGCTGCCCAGCGTGCGCCGGCCCAGCACGAATCCACCCAGCGCGGTGGCGAATGCCGCGAAACCGAACAGCAGGCGAAACCCGAGGTTGCCGTACAGGGCCGCAAACCCGGAGATGACCGCGGTGTTGCCCAGGCGCTGGTCGTCCTGCTCGCTGCGCATCAGATCCACGGGCTCGTCGGTCAGGTGCAGCGTGTCGTACACCAGCTGCACCAGGCAGGTGGAGTCCGAGAAGAGGCTGCGGTCGTAGCGCAGCACGTACAGCGCACCCACGAGGGTGCACGCCACCAGGACGGGCAGGACCGCGCGCCAGCCGCGGCCGAGCTGGACGGGGATCACGCGGTCGCGGCGGTACCACAGGAGCAGGGCGCCCACGATCACGAACACCGCGACGATCACCAGAACCGCCGGCGTCAGCGGTTCGTGGAACAGCAGGGGGTAGAGGAAGGCCAGGAAGGGGACCAGACCGAAAGCCCAGCCCAGCGCGAGCAGGAGGTGGTCCAGCGGCTGAGGCTCCTCCTCCTTGCCGGGGCGCCAGGTGAGCGCCACGGCCAGCCCGGCGGCGAGCAACAGCGCGGTGGCGCAGACGCCGGCAAGGAGGTTGCCCAGCATGGTCCGGAGTATGACACACGGCTGTTTTGCCCGTATCGTGGGTGGAGCAGATGAGTCGCTCGACCACCACCTGGATCTTCGCGGCGCTGGCCGTTGCCTACTTCTTCGCCCACTTCGCGGTACGGGTCCCCGATATCCTCGATTCCCACGTGTCCCACGGGGGGATGGTCAACTGGTACGGCTCGGTGCGGAGCGCAGACGCTGACCAGGCCGATGGCGATCTGGAGGTGTTCAAGCGCAAGACGGGCCTACGGGGCAGCTCGCCGGGGTTCAACGTGGTGCGTGCCGCGATGCGGGTGGTCGGTGACCCGGTCCAGCTGGGCAAGGCGTGGGCCTGGGTCCTGCTCGGCGCGGCGCTGGTCTTCCTGTGGAAGATCGCGGTGCGGCTGGGGGGTCCGTCTGCAGGCCTGCTGGCGTGCGTGATGTTCATGCACATGCCCGGATTGCCCCTGACCCTGTCGGGCATCCCCCACAACTACGCCTGGCCGCTGCTGCTGGCGTTCGTGTGGTTCCAGGAGACGCAGCGCCCGTGGGCGACCATCGCCTGTGTGGTGCTGGCCGGGCTGTTCTATCCGCCGCTGGCCCTGCTGTGCTGTCTGCTGTTCGTGGTGCGCCGCACCCGTCGGCACCGCGGCAGGCTGCAGCTGCCGGTGCGCGACCGCGAGGTGTGGATACTGTCCGGCGCCATGGTCCTGACCCTGCTGGTGATCTTCCCGTGGAAGCTGCTGCTGGCGCCCCAGGAGCAGGTGTCGTGGCTGTCGTACGAGGGACGCTTCGCGCGGGACGCGGTCATGGAGCGGGGGGACGAGCTGCCGCCCGCCAACCAGCCCGTGGACGAGGTCGAGCTGCCCTTCGAATCGGTGCTGGAGATCGTGGCCCACGACATCATGGACGCGGCGGGGCAGCCGCTGATGTCCAGCGGGGATCGGCTCCTTCCCCTGCCGCTGGTGTGGTCGTTCCGCCTGGCTCCGGCGCTGCTGGCGCTGCTGGCGCTGGGGATGGCGCTGGTCGGGGGCAGGGAGCTGGCGCGTCCGCCGCGGCTGGTCGCCGAGCTACTGCTGGCCAGCGTCGGGTTGTACCTGCTCGCCGTGCTGTGTGCGCTGTACCTCTTCGTACCGGATCGTTACCTGCTGTACAGCCTCCCCGTGGCCAGCGCGCTGTATCTGGCGGTGCTGGTCACCCGGGCCGCGGAACGGGTGCCGGGCAGGGTGGGCCAGGGGATCGCGCCCGTACTGGCTGTGCTCTACCTCGTGGGGTGGGGCACGGGCATCGACCGGCACAGCGAGTGGACCGACGACTTCAGCGAGGCCGCGGGGGTGCTGGGGTACCTGGAGGGCACACCCGCGGACACCGTCGTGGCCGGGCCGCTGGTGTTGATGGACGCGGTCGAGCTGTTCGCCGACCGCGAGACCCTGGTGTTCTGCCAGGAGGTGCTGTCGACCACCGACGCCCTGGACGGGCAGGCCTTCGTCAACCTGCGCACGCGGGTGACGGCGCTGCACGCGGCCTACTACACGGAGCGTCCCGAGGTCGCGCTGCAGTTCATGGAGCGCTTCGGCGTGGACCTGCTGGTCGTACAGGACTGGATGTACGAGACCGAGAGGCTCGAGGACGTGCACGGTTCGTGCGAGCTACCCCAGGTCCTGGCCGAACCCCTGACCGAGCGCGGTGCCGTGTTCGCCCTGCCCGGCCTGGACGACGCCGTCACGGTGTACGCGGACGAGGAGTATCGGGTGGTGTCGAGGGAGCAGCTGGCGCGTCATCTCCGGAGCCCTTGAACAGCCCCTCTCGTCCGGCGAGTTCCTCCAGGAGGGCGTCCGCGATGGCGCGGTGCCCCGCTGCGTCGGGGTGGGGATCGAACGACGCGACCCAGTACGCGCGAGGCCCGGCGCGGTCGAACCGTGGGCCCATGTCGACCAGGGCCACCTGCTGCGGCCGCGCCGCGGCCAGCTCGCCGCCGTGGTCCAGGAAAGCCGCGTCGAAGCCCGCGTCCGGGGGCACCCGCAACAGCACGAGCAGGGCGGATCGCTCCGCGGCGAGGATCGCGATACGGTCGAGGTTGTCGTCGAACGAGGCCAGCGCGGCGTCCTGGGGGAGATCTGCGCCATAGACGCGCTCCCGGAACGCGTCGTACAGGGGGAACAGCCCCAGCGACAGCCAGGTGCGCATGGCCCAGTGGAACAGGGCCAGCCGTTTGAGGCGATTGCGCACGTGCAGTCCTGGCCCGATCTCGTCGGCGAGGGCTGCGAGTTCCTCGGGTGTACCGGGGAGCCAGTGGTTGTTCCACGTCTGGGCGACCACCCACACCTGGCCCGGGAACGAGCTCGACCGCTGCTCGAGCCAGGCCCTGGCGTGGATCAGGCCGTACCCGGGGACGCCGAGGTTGCGGACCTCCACCGTGGTGCCCGGGTGCTGGAGCGCGAGCTCGTGTTGCAGCAGCGCAGGATAGGTCTGGTCGTCCAGCACGCCCCGCCCGAAGGTCACCGAGTCGCCGAAGCAGGCCACCCGGAGCTGAGCGGGGGCCGCGGCCGGCTCCTCGCCGCGCAGCCCCAGACCGTTGATCCGGACAGGTTGCAGGGTCGACAGATCCTGCACGGCCTGGTCGGGGTGGAGCGCGAAACCGAGGACGGGATCGGCGCAGAAACGCTCCATGCCGCGGTAGCCCGCCAGACGGCACGCACCCTCCATCAACAGCAGCAGCACACCCGTCGCCACGAGTACGGCCACGATCCGCCGGAGCCAGCGCCGCAGCCCTCGAGTGCGCACCTCAGCGGCCATCTCGACCTCCTCGCTGGCGCGAGAACACCAGGAGCCACAGGGGCAACACCAGCACGGGTCGCACGATCGCCGCCCGTTCGGCCGTGGGCGGGAACAGCAGACCCAGGGCCAGCACATGGAGCACGAGCAGCGCCACCCCCGCGGTCGCGGGATCCCGGCGCCAGGCGATCCCTGCGGCAGCGACCAGGATCGCGGCCACGACCCAGCCCAGCGCCAGCTCGGCCGGGGTGTTCACCGTCACGGGCAGCACGGTCTGCGCGACCCCTCTGGAGGCCCGGCCGATCATGCCCCCGGGATCGGCGAACAGGGCTTGCACCCATGCCTGGCGAAGCTGGTCGTCCCAGTCGGCCTCGTCGCACGGGGGCCCACAACGGCAGGCCGGGTCGGGGTGTCGCTCGAGCCACGCCGTCTGCGAGGGGGAGCCCCGCTGCCAGGCCGGGAACGCGCCCTGTTCGTCACCCAGACCGGCGCCCAGGGGCGGCCCCGTACAGACCGACGCCAGGCCCGACGAGGAGGTGAGCTTGAACGTCCCCACGCGCCCGATGTTCCAGCTGCCCCAGGCCGCGACGACCGCCAGCACCGCCACCGGGAAGACCAGGGAGGCCCAGGAGTGCGCGCCACCCGGCCGCTGCCGCCAGCTCTGGACCGCGGCCACCAGCGACAGCAGCAGGACGTACTCCAGCAGGCCCGAACGCAGCAGGGGCAGCAGCAGTCCGGCAGCGAGCATGGCCACGAAGAACCGGGGCCGGCCGTGCCGTCGCCACAGGGCAGCGGCCAGCAGCAGCAAGGCGAGGAGCAGCTGGAACGCGCAGGTGGGCTCCAGCCAGGCGGCCCACTCCCAGGTGCCCGGATCGAGCGTGGCCAGTGCGGCGAGGGCTGCCGCTGACCGCACGCGGCAGCCCAGCAACCGCGCGAGCGCGAACCACACCACCGCTGCGGCTGCCAGGGCCGCCAGCTGGGCCAGGCGCACCGCCAGCACGCCTGGTTGCGAGTCGAGCGCGTCGATCAGGGTGCCGGCGGCCCACGGGTAGACCGGTGGATAGAGGATCGTCGACTGGTACGGCGGAACGGGACCGCCCAGCGCCGAGAATGTCAGCCCCCGCCCCTCGGCCACGGCCAGCGCGAGGTCGGGGTAGCCGCCGCCCGCGGTGTCCGGAACGGGCTGGAACAGGGCAGGCAGGTGTACGACCACGGCGAGCCCGACCAGGCCCGCCAGCCACCAGGCCGGGGACGGCCGTCCCTGGCTGGCGGTCGCACGCGATGCGCTCCGTCGGTCCATCCGCCCTCCTGCCCTCGGCGATCGTCGCGAGGTCAGAACACCGAGGTTGGGGTGGCCTGGGACAACCAGATCCGTTCCCGACCCACCACCGCGGTCCGGAGGTAGACCCGGGGGTGTCCCGGGGCCGGGGTCGCGGGGTGGTAGTTCCGTACATCGAAGATCCGGACAACCGCACCCACGGGCAACCGCAGGGGTACGGTCCGGTCCGGGTACTGCTCGCCGTCGATCCGATCCAGCGGCAGCCACTCGGGCGAGCCCTCCGTTCCGACCTCTCCCGGGAGCAGGACCAGGAACACGGTCCCGTGGCGGTCCCGGGCTGCGAACAGGTTCTCCGGCCGCGGATCAAAATCGACCTCGAGCCCCTCCAGCAACAGCGCCTGTCCGGTCTCCAGGTCGAGCGCGTCGCCGCGGTCGAGAGGGTCCGGGGCGGTGAACGGTGCCGCGGAGAGGGATGGCGGCTCGGACAGGTCGAGGTCCAGGTCCCGGTGGCCGCGGTCCGGGGGCGCCGATCCGGGATCGAACAGCTCGACGGGGTACAGCCCTCCCGGCGACGGCCCCCGCTCCATCACTTTCATCAGGCTGATCGGGTTCATCTGCATGCCCGGGCCGAGCATCACCGCGCTCACGGCGTCCACGACGGGCCGGGAGTAGTCCCGCACACGGGGCTCGCGCAGGTGCCCGTAGAGCTGTCGCGCCCGCAGTCCGATCCGGGCCGGGTGGAGCTGTCGCAACCTCAAATGGGGCAGGGGACGTGGCCGGTAGCGTGCCCGCTCCCAGGCGAGGTAGGGCTCGCTCTCGTCCGAGCGCAGCAGGCCGCGCGGCAGTGTCGCATGCTGCTGGAGGTCCAGGGCGTCGTCGGCGTCGGGTTCGTACTCGAACATCCTCGGGTCCAGCGGCATCTCCACCGTCCGGCAGACCGCCAGGGCGAGCAGGGGCGGGGCGAGCCCCAGGACGATCCAGCCCAGCCGCAGGCGGAGGTGCCGAGTCCGGACCAGGAGGACCGCCCCGGCGACGACGGCGAGCACCGCCGGGGCGAGCACCGTGGCCGGGATGCCCATCTTGTTGGGCTCGGTCCAGCTCGACTGCACCATCAGCACCGCGAGGATGAGCCCGAACCACAGCACCAGCAGCGTGGCGCGCGTGCGGTCGCGTCCGAAGAGCTGAGCCAGTCCGGCCGGGACGAGGGCCGCAGCGAACAGGCCGAAGCGGTCCAGGAGGTCCAGTGGGAATGCCACCAGGGGGGCGAACACGCCGTAGGGCGAGCGCAGGGGCTGGGGCACGAACGGGAAGTTGAGGAACACCGGCAGGGTGAACTCGAACCCGAACACCGAGTGGGAGACGTCCAGCGAGTCGGCGGCGCTCTCGAACAGCACGCCGTCCTGGGCGAACATGGCCGCGTGCAGCACCAGATAAGGGAGCCCGAGCAGACCGGCGGCGAGGCAGAACACACCCACGGCGCGCGCCCTGTCCGGGGCCTTGCGCCACAGGTAGAACAGCACCACGGGCAGCAGCAACAGCCCCACGTGCCGGATTCCGAGGAAGAGGCCCATGGCCATCCCGGCGAACCAGGGCGCGGGGGGGGACCGCAGCAGCAGGACCAGCGCCAGGGTGCCGAAGCAGCAGGCCAGGATGTTCTCGTCGAAGGTCTGCAGCTCGAGGGCGTAGGGGCTGAACGTCAGCGCCACGGCCACGGTCCAGGCGGGCCACCCGCGGCCGAGCACGGACCGGCCCAGCAGGAAGCCGAGGCCGGGCAGCAGCAGCCCCTGCAGGGCATAGACCAGCCGGAAGCCAAAGGTCCCGAACAGGGCCAGCAGGGGGGAAATCAGCACCGACGGTCCCAGCCGTTGCCCGTAGTGCCGCAGCAGGAAGGGAGCCTGGTCACCCTCACCGTGCAGCTCGGGTTCGTCCTCGAACACCTCCAGGCCGCCCTCCCCGGCCACGAGCTGCAGCAGCTCCGGCTGGCGGTAGTCCGCGTTGACCAGCGTGGCGGCCAGCACCTTGCAGGTGTCCTCCTGGAACAGATCCTGGTCGTACAGCAGCAGGAAGAACCCGAAGGCCAGGGCGGTCAGCGACCACAGCGCGATCACGGTCCGGCCGGGCGCGATCCGCCAGGGGGGACGGTCGGGGGCTGGCCGCCGCCACCTCAGGCCTGCGGCCAGGCCCGCGACCGCCGCGGCCGACAGGACCACCATGGCCGGGGTCAGCAGCTGGCCGGCCAGCACGTCGGCGATCCCGGCGACCATGATCGCCGTGGTGTTGACCGTGACCAGCCCCAGCCCCAGGGCCAGCGGCAGGATCTCCTCGCGCCGCACCGGTCCGGGCAGGAGGTCCACCAGCAGCCGTCCCGGCACGTAGTACACCCCTGCGAACAGGGCGACGAAACCGGCGGCATGGAGGAGCACGGCGAGCATCCACTCAGGATAGCGTGATGCGGCCGATCGTGACGTACGCCCGAGGCCGCGGCCACCGAGGTTTTCCTGACGTCCGTATCCTCAAACGGTACGCTTCATCGCGAATTCCCAAAGCCGCCGGAGGTCCGGGTGAAGGCCGACAAGGACGAGGCAACCGCCGCACCCCAGGGGTGCAGCGCGCGCACCGAGGGGTCCGACCGGGCCTGGTCCATCCAGACCTGGCGCCTGGTGGTCCTGTTCGGGCTCAACGCCCTGATCCTCACCCACATCGTCCTGCAAAAGACCGGCGTCACTTCGTACGGGCACACCGATCCCCTGTCGTTCCGACGGTTCATCGAGGCCGGTGTGGTCACCATCGGCCTGGTCCTGCTGGTGGTCTGGCTCGCCTCGATCCCGATCTTCGGGCGCGTGCTGTGCGGGTGGTTCTGTCACATGGGAGCGTGGCAGGAGCTGGGCTCGTGGATCCTGTCCAGGCTGCCCTTCGTGAAGTGGTTTCCGGGGATACGGCCCGACAGGATCGTCCATTCGCGGTGGATCAAGTGGGTGATGCCGACCCTGACCCTGGGCAGCATCGTGCTGGTCTCGTTCCTGCGCGCCAACGAGATGGAGACGGGCTTCACCCAGGGGGTGACCTGGAGCCGGGAGAGTGATCTGACGGTCTGGCCCAACGGGCCGCTGAAGACCGTGCTGTTGCTGTTCACCTACATCTTCTTGATCAACGGGGTCTTCGGTTCGCGGGCGTTGTGCCGCTATGGCTGCTTCTTCTCGCCCGTGTTCCGGCCGCTGCAGCGGTTCAGCCTGTTCCGCATCCGCAAGGTGGCCGAGTGTGTCGAGTGCGGGGACTGCAGCCGGGTCTGCATCATGGGCATCGACGTGATGCACGAGATCCAGCGACACGGCAATGTGCGCGATCTCGAATGCGTGCGCTGTGTCACCTGCGTCAAGGCCTGTACGACCGGATCGCTGGCCTACCGCGCCCGGGGCCCGAAGCCCCCCTTCCCCCCCCCACCGGAGCCCGCATCGCTGCCGTCGCCGATGCTCCCCGTCCGGGTGGAGGTCGTGCTGCTGGCCGTGGCCTTGCTGGGGTTCAGCGCGGGTGTGCCGGGCGTGATCTGGGGGAGCTCGTTCCTGCTGTCGCTGGGCGGGATCGGCCTGGCGGTGCTCGGTGGGTTGCGCAAGAGGCTGCCACCGCAAGGCTAGTTGTGCCGCCAGGGCCGGGGCTCGCCGTGTTCGACGGTATCGGAGCCGAGCGAGACGTCGCGCACGTAGATCCGCATCGGGACGAGGTGGACGACCTCGACCAGGACGATGTGGCGGATGGCGTCGGGCAGCAACAGCGTCACCGCGGGGGTGGGCGGTTGTCGGGCGAAGGCCTCGCGGTCGTAGGCTGCGCGCTCCCTTGCCTGGAGGATGGCTCCACAGAACGACTGCCCGCGCTCGTACTCTTCCTCGTCGTTGGTCAGGCACTCGCGGAGGTCCTCGTCGCTGGGTGGGGGCGGCGGCGGCGACACGGCCAGATAGACCTGATCCGGTCCGGCACGGCAGGCCACGACGCGCCCCGGCGTGTCCATGAAGGCGAATCGCTGCCCCTCGTCGGGGGTCGAGGCGCAACGTCGGCCGTCGGTGAGGTCGACCAGGAGCGTCCCGTCGGTAGCGGGAGCGCGTGCCTCGTCCAGCGGGGCCTGGGCGACCATCGGGCTCTCGCCCAGAGCCAGGCCGAGGCGGCGTGTCGCCTCGGCCGCGGAAAAGGGATGGCTCTCGTTGAGCTCGTCGCGGATGGTCTGGTCCTGGGGGCGTGGCTCGGCGACCAGGGTGGGATCGATCTCGCCCAGTATCCAGTGCCAGGGTGAGATCCGCCGCTGGGGGAAGCCGGGATCCCCGATGACCCGGCCGGCCGCGCGGGCCTTGCGGCCGAATCCACGGAGTACGCCGGCGTCGTCGGCGAGGGACGACCACTTGGGGCCGAGCCAGCGCGCACGCACGAGATCGGAGAACTCTGCCGTTTCCTGGCGCAGGGTCGGGTACTCGGTGCGGAATCGGGGATCTTCGGGGAACGAGACGCGCTGCAGGACCGCGCCCGCGAGGGCGGTGCCGCCGGCGACGAGGATGAGGGCGCCGACCGCGATCCCGATACGCGCTCGCCGTGGCGGTCCCGTGAGCCAGACCAGGGCCACGGCCAGGGCCGAGGTGGCCACCGGGGCGAGCAGGAGGCCGATGGTCAGCTTCTCCGGCTGTATCCAGTTCTCCTGGATCAGCAGGAACAGCGCCATCGGAGCGGCGAAGAGACCCCACGAGACCAGCGTCCGCTGCTCGCGGGCCTGACGGACCAGCAACGTACCCCCCAGCAGGATCATCGACAGGCCGAGGACCCCCCACTGGCGAAAGGCGTGAACCGGCCACCCGATCCACATCGGAAACGGATTGAAGGGGGTGCGCACGAGTTCCGTGAAGAACGGCACGTTGAGCATGGTGTGCAGGGTGAACGGAATCCCCAGGAACACGTGGGGATGGGCGCTGTACTCCTCCAGCGCGCGGTACGCGAAGGGCGAGCCGACGGTGTAGAGGTGGAAGAGGTGGACCGGCAGCGAGAACAGCGCGAACAGGGCGCCGTGGACGGCGAAGCGGCGCAGGAGCGTGACGTGCGACTCGCCGTCGCGGCGGTCGCGCCACATCACCACGAGCAGGGCACCCATGGACAGCAAGGCCATGTAGCGCGAACAGAACAGGGCCGCGGCCACGAAGGTGCGTTCCACGCCCAGGCTGCGGTGTCCCGGCTGGATCAGGAGCAGGAACACCGCGGCCAGCCACGCGGCGATCATGTTCACGTTGACCACCTGGCTGCCCAGGACGTCGCCGGTGAACATGAGGAGCGCGCCCGCGGCGATTCCCGCCCAGGTACGGCCGGTGATCCGGCGGGCCAGCGCGGCGGTGGACAGGAACATCAGCGCCGCGAACAGGCCGCTGGCCACCCGGACGCCCGCCATCTCGTACAGGCTGAAGGGGAGCAGGTTGGCCGCCACGTTGCCCAGACGTTCGTACGTGCCCAGATCGAACAGGAGGCTAGGGGCCTCGTCGGCCGGCCCCTGCATCAGCTGGTCCAGGGGTTCGTACAGGCACCACGGTGTGTGGGCCTGGCCGTCGATCCCGATGAAGAACAGCCCGAAGAAGGCCGCCGCCGTCCCCAGGGCGACCCGATCGCCGAGCGTGGCACGTGGCTGCTTCGCAGGCCGCCGCCGGCGGTGGACCGCCCAGGCCAGAGTGCTCACGGCCGCCGAAGCGGCGACGACCAGATAGGGCGCGAGGCCGATGCCCTCCAGACCGATCCAGCGGAAGGGGAGAAGCAGCAGCAACGACGTGGCCAGGGCGACGCTCCAGAACCCCAGCGTCGCCTGGAGGGTCCAGCGCTCCAGGGCCGGGGTCCCCGCGGCCAGCCGCCGGGTCAACAGGAGGTAGCCCGGGAGGTAGAAGACCACGGCCAGCGTGATCAGGCCGAACAGCAGGTGCGGCAGGACCAGCGCCGTGGATACCTGGACTGCGATCTGCATCGACGTGGGCTACCTTCCGCTGTTCAGCTTCTCGAGAGCCATTGTAGACTGCTCCGGCGAGGACGCGGCGATGACGACCCCCAAAGGCGGCTTGCGATCCCGATCGACGAGGATCACCTTCGCCGTCCTCGCCGTGGTCCTGGTCGGGCTGTTCGCGACCGAGGGTTATCTACGCTGGGTGCACGAGCCGTCCGAGGCGATCACCCGCTTTCTGTTCCACACCTCCCTGAACGTCTCCCGGTGGGCGTACCTCGACCATGAGCGCGAGTGGCTCGTGCTGGACGTGATCCTGGACCTCGACGCCAACGAGGACTTCACCGAGTACCCGGAGGAGGGCCGACCGGCCTTCGACCGCGTCGAGCGGCCGTTCCATGTGCGGTCCAACGCGCTGGGCTACCGGGATCGGCCGTTCAGCGAGGACAAGCCCCAAGGCTGGCGCCGTGTGCTGGTGCTGGGGGATTCGGTGGCCTGGGGCAAGGGGGTGGACGAGCCGCGCCGGTTCTCCAACCTGGTCGAGGACGCGGCCTCGTCGCGGCTGGAGGTCTACAACATGGCCTTCTGCGGGTTCACCGTGGAGGCGATGGCCGAGCAGATCGATCGTTCACTGGTGTTTCAGCCGGATCTGGTGGTGTTGCAGGCCCCGGCCAACGACCTGGACCAGACCCTGTGGAAGCTGGCCGAGGAGTCGAGCACCCTGGCGGCGGCCAAGCTCTCCCTGGCCCTGGCATCGCACCTGCGCACCGCGCTGTACCTGCGCTACCTGCTGTTCGGCGATCCGTACGATCGGCAGATCGAGGAGGCGCTGGTCGCGGCGGCCGAGCGTTACCGGCCCGATCTCGAACACCTGTTCACGACCTGCGACGCGCAGGGCATCGACGTGCTCGTGGTGACGGTCCCCCTCGCCTCCGGACAGCACCACAGCGGACACGTGGTCGATGCTTGCGGCGACTTTGCCGGCAACTGCCTGGGCGTGGTCGAGGCCGATCTCGATCACCCGGAGCGATGGATCGAGGGCTGGCCGGCCATCCTGGAACGCAAGCGCACCGAGCCCGACTTCGTCACCCGCACCGCCGAGGAGTTCGGCTTCGACGAGGCCGACCTCGAGCCGGTGCTCCCCTACCGCCACTTCTTCCACGACATCGTCCACCCCAACGACGAGGGCCACGCCATCGTCGCGGCCCAGCTGGAGGACTTCCTCGCTGAACACTGGCCAGGGTGGGCGGACCCCGTGGCCGCGCCCGATCCAGAGAATCCCGCAGATCAGAGCCAGCGGGACACGGCATCCAGCGCGTCGAACTGACCGCCGAGCAGGCGGTTGATCTCCAGGGTGTTGTTCCGCCAGCAGCCCGCGCACGGGCCGGCGCGCCGCAGTAGCTCGTACCCGGCGGTGAAGCCCGATGGCGGGCCCGGAGGTGGGGGGGCCTGGGGGGCATGTTCGTGGTCGCAAGCAGCGACACGGCCGTCGGCGAGCACACGACAGAAGCGACGCCCCGCGTGACAGTCGACCGCAGGGGTGTCCGGCCAGCGCGACAGCCACGCGAGGGTACCCGCGGAGTTGCCGATCACGGCGTCACCTGTGGATCGAAGGGCGAGCAGGCGGCTGACGGCCAGCCGGAGGTCTGCCGGGCCGGGCGCGAGGTCGCCGAGTCCGGCGCCGCGGTCCTCGGGCGCCTGGAACGTGACGCTGGTCCCCAGACGGCGGGCGTCGTCCAGGTGTTCGTCCAGGTGGGGCAGCACCGGCGCGCAGAGCAGGGTGTTGAGCTGGACGGGGATGCCGGCACTCCGGGCCGCTGCTGCAGCGTCCATGGCCGCGCCGTGGCTGCCGTCGCCGCGCAGCGAGTCGTGGATCGCCCTGGGGCCGTCCACGCTGACCTTGAGGGAGGTCACGGTCCGCAGGGCGTCCAGACGGTCGGGGACCCGCAGGCCGTTGGTCGTGACACGGGTCGCCACGCCGGCGCGATCGAGGCGGCGCAGGAGATCGCCCAGATCGTCTCGCAGCAGGACCTCGCCACCGCACAGGCTCACGGCGAGAACCCCCTCCCGCACCATCTCGGCAGCGTAGCTGGCCGCCTGGGCGGCAGACAGCTCCTCGGACGGCTCGCGCCAGCAGGCACAGTGGCCGCAGGACAGGTTGCAGCGCTCGGTCAGCATCCAGCTGACGAACCACGGCCCGCGGCGCCGGGACAACCAGCGCAGGACGGGCCTGGCGCGCTTCAGAGCAGCCACGGTTCCACCACGGCGGCCACCCGTCGAAGGTCGCGCTCGTCCAGGGGGGGGTGGCTGGGGAGCTGGATCAGCTCGCGCGCCAGGCGAGCGGCCGTGGCGCACGCGCCACCCGACAGGTCGGTGACCACGTCGCGCCCCACGTCGATGCCTGCCTCGCGCGCCGCAGCGGCACACTGCCGTGGATCCGAGCAGCGCACGACGGCCTGGTACCAGCTCGGCTCGTCATCCGCGGGCACACTCGGCCACCAGTGGTCCTCCAGCCGCTGTTCGAGGAGTGCGGCGTTGCGGCGTCGGGCGTCGAGGTGGCGCTCGAGGTTGCGCAGGCTCAACCGGCCCGCCGCGGCCTGGGCGGGGTGGAGGCTGGCGTCGTGGTTGCCCGCGCCCTGCTTGCGCTTCTTGTAGCGGCCGACCCAGGTCTCGCCATCGGCCTCGCGGGCGAACACGGGCCAGGCCAGGGTGAAGGCATCGGGGCGGCCCATGGCGGCCTCGAGCTGGCCCATGGCGACCTTGGTCGCGAGACGGCGTCCGCCCGGCGGCGCCAGCGAGGCTGCAATCTCCCGGACCGCCTCGGCCAGGGCGTCGTCGGACGTGGTCACCAGCCCGCCGCCGTACGCCGACATCAGCTTGACGGTCTCCAGAGACGTGAAGCCAGCACGTCCCAGGGAACCCAGCGGCCGACCTGCGGATCGGGCTCCCGAAGCCTGGGCAAAGTCCTCGAGCAGGACCAGCTCGTGGTCGTCGCACAGATCGGTCAGGCGAGCCATGTCGCAGGGCAGCCCGAACAGGTGGGTCGCGAGCACGACGCGGCTGCGAGGGCCGATGTGTTTCGAGAGCGAGTCGACGTCGATCAGCGTGGTCGCGGGATCCACGTCCACGAACACGGGCGTCAGGCCGAGATCGGTGATGGCGGTGGGCACGGCGTGGAAGGTCAGCGCCGGCAGCAGCACCTCGTCACCGGGGCGGAGGTCCAGCGCGCGCAGCAGCAGGGTCAGGGCGAGCCTGCCCGAGCCCGCGGCCACGGCGTGGCGAACGGCAAAGGTGGCGGCGGCCTCTCGCTCGAAGGCGGCGAGCCGACCGCCGGGGCGCAGGGCTCCCAGGGTGAGTGCGGTCAGCGTGCCTCGCGGCCGATGCACACCCCGCCGTGGCAGCTTGCGGTTCAAGGGCTGGCTCCCGAGGGCAGGAGCAATACGTCCACGCGTTCAGGGGGTACGGAAAAAAGCAGGTCGGAGTCGATGTCCACGATCAGCGGGCCCTCGCCGGGCGTGAGCGCAGCGTCCAGCAGGAAGAAGCCGTCGTACTGTTCGATCCAGCCGTCGAGGCGGTCGTTGTCACAGCGCGCCACGGGCTGAGCGCTGGAGCCGTCACGTTGCTGCGAGACCTCCCCGGCGATGAACATGCGCGAGGTCTCCAGACCGATGTAGATCCGCTCCTGTCCCACGTCCGGCAACACGAGGCGATGGGGAGGCATGGGCTGGGCGTCCCAGTCGCCGTCCCACTCCACCGGGCGGACGCCGGCGATGGCGACCTGGTCCTCGACCTCCACCGCGCCGGTCAGATCGGCGGCATCGACCCCTTCGGTCGATGGCATCAACAACACGTGGTGCGTGCCCGGGCCCGCCGCGTGGGGGTCGGGGGCGAGCTGGCTCTGGCGCCAGGCCCAGGCCGCCTCGAGGCAACCGCTCGAGACACCGTGGAACGCCACGGACCGGTCGGGAGCGGGGAGCACGCCCGCCTCGTCCAGCCGTTCCAGCAGCCGGGTGGTCGGGATCCGCCTGCAGCCCTGATCCCAGGAAGCGCAAGGGGGAGGGGATTCGGTCAGCTCGTCAGGATCGGTGTGCGTCGCGGCCCAACAGGTCAGGGTGAAGGACACCCCACAGGCCAGCGCGAGCATCCCGGCGAGCAAGCCGGTCCAAGACAGCCGCTCCCCCAGCACGCGTCGCAGGAGCGTGCAGCACGCGAACACGCCAAAACCGGCGACCGTGGCCCGGCCGGGGCTGGCCATGGCGAAGTGATAGGGCTCCTCGAACTGATCGAGGATGGCGGCGGGGATCGCGGTCGCGGCGAGCCAGGCCAGTCCCCAACCCAGGTACGGTGCCCGGCGGCGCAGGTCGCGCCCGGCCACGAGCACGGCGACCAGCCCCAGCAGCAACAGCGGGGAGATCAGATAGCTCACCAGGTAGCCGACCACGCCGGTCACGGTGTGGACGATGTGGGTCGGCGCGAGGCGAATGAGCTGCTCCACGACCAGTGGATTGTCTCCCTGTGCCCCTCCCCAGATCGGCAGCACCGGCAAGATCCCGGCGGCGATCAGCAGCACCGACGCGACCAGGCGGCGCGTGAACCCGCTCCACCAGATCCCGGCGAGTACCGCAGGCAGCGCGAACAGCGCCAGCAGGCCCAGGTGGGTGGACAGCGCCAGCAGGACACCTGCGGCCGCCATCCAGGCCATCGAGTCCCGGCGCACGGCGACGACCAGGCACGCCAGCAGCGGCGGGGCGATGAACGCCATCAGCGTGCTGTTCTCGATCAGGAACAGCTTGGGGACGCCGTACAGGGCCAGGACCAGGGCCGAACTCCACAGCATGGGCGCGGGCAGCCAGCGGCGAGCCAGCAGGATCCAGGCGAGCACTGCGCCGATGTCCAGAGCCCCGTACAGGGCGTGCATGGCGGGATAGGGCAGGCCCAGCTTCCACACCAGCCAGTGCAGGCCGAACACCAGCCCACCGCCGCCCGTGACCAGCCCGCGTTCGTCGAGGAGGCTGCGGCTGCCCTGGCCAGCGGTCAGCTGTCGCACGAAATCGGAGAAGTGCTCGAACGACGCCGGCCCGAAATAGGCTCGCACGTGCTCCAGCACCACCAGCAGCAGCACCAGCAACAGCAGCAACGGGACGACAGGGGTGCGCTCGTCGGCAGGGTCGGTCACTCGGCCCCCGGGATCTCGCAATCGTAGACGAAGGTCACCGTCTCGTCGGGCTGCTCGTCACGCAGATCGTCGTACAGCGCGCCGGCGAGCTTGCCCTGGTCGTCGTAGCGGTAGGTCAGGATCTCGTCCTGTTCGCCGTCGCCGTCCTTGTCCCAGCGCTCCTCGGAGAGCCGCCCCTGGTCGTCGTAGTGGTAGGTGGCCCTGCCGTCGATCGTGCCGTCGTCGTCCTCGTCGACGTCACCATGGGTCCGCCGCTCCCCCTCGTGGTGGATGGTGAGCACCTCGTCGCGGCTGCCGTCGAGCCGCGTATCCCACTCCTCGGTGATCCGGCGGCCCTGGGCGTCGTAGGTGTAGTGGAAGTGGTTGTCGATGGTGCCGTCGTCGTCCCAGTCGGCGGTCATCCGCACGGTGCGGCCGTCGAGGTCGTGGACGTAGGTGGTGAACGCGTCGGGTTCGCCGTCCAGATCCAGGTCCCACTCGCCGCCGCACGGGCCTGCGGCAGGCGCGACCTCGGCCGCCCAGCAGGCGTAGCTGTACTGCACGGAGACGTCGATGCGCCCGTCCGGGCCGTCGTCGTGGGTCTCGGAGCGCAGGTTCCCCCATGGGTCGTGGACGAAGTGGATCACCTCCTCGACACGCCCGTCCCCGTCCATGTCCCACTCCTCGGCGGTCACGACGTTGTCGGCCCAGACGTACCGGACGAAGCCCGCACGGTTCGGATCGTCGAGCAGCGCCGCCGCGCCCAGGGCCTGGAACTCCGCGCGCCAGTCCACCAGGATCGGCCACGTGGGCTCTTCGAAGCCCTCTTCGGGGTCGTCCAGCCGTTCGCGGTGGTCCTCGTTGAAGCAGGCGGCGGCGTGGCCCGGCTCCAGCGAGAGCATCGCCATGCGCTTGCGGCCGAGGTCGTCGCGGACATAGTGGAAGCGCTCCTCGGGAGCGCCATCGGCGTCGCAGTCGTATGCCTCGCCCGTGATCCCGCCGTGTTCACCGCGGTCGAGGGTCAGCCGCGCATCGATCGTGTCGTCCGGGCCGTAGTCGGTGGCCACCTCCTGCAGCACGCGATCGACGTACTGGAAGCGCCAGTGGGAATCGACCAGTCCATCGACCGGGGCGCCGCCGTCGCCGTCCACGAGGCCGAGGCAGGGACCGGGGAACTGGACCCCGCGGGGCTCGTCGAGGGTGACGGGATCGGTGGGTGGGGGCGGGGGATGGGAATCCGCGGATCCCTCCTGGCGGGTCGTCCTGCCCAGGACCACACCCAGGGCGAGCATCGCGATCGCAATCGTGACTGCGATCCACCAGGGGAAAGGCTGTCTCACCAGGTTTGCCGGGCAGGGACGTCCGCGTCCGCCGCCCACGACCACTATATACCGTCCGCGCGTTGCCAGAGCATGCGCAGGCCCACGCGGACGTAGCGCGCCGCCTCAACGGTCGAACGGGACCGACGCAGGGTGCGCGCCATCACCCGGGGACGCATGTAGAAGCGCAGGTAGGCCTCGCGGACCAGGCCGTCCACGGTCTCCGGCGCCAGATCGGTCCACGGCGTGGGCAGCCGGGAGTCGTCGCGGCGTCCAGCCACGTAGTCCTGCCACGGGTCGGTCCCGGTGACACGGCGCAGCATGTCCTCGAGCTCCGAGTGGGGTTTGGCGATGGTCCGCATGAACTGGGCGAAGTCCAGGGGCAGGTCCAGGGCGAAGCGGATGGTGCGGCGCGCCGAGGCGATCGTCTCGCCGGGCAGGCCGATCTGGAAGAAGCCCAGCGGGCGGATGCCGTGGTCGCGGATCATGTCGAGCAGCACCGGCACACGATCGAGGTCCAGGCGCTTGTGGATACGCGCCAGCACGTCGGGATCGCCGGACTCGATGCCCACGTAGATCCGCTTGCATCCCGCGTCGGCCATGGCGCGCAGGAGTTGCGCGTCGACGTCGTCCAGGCGCGAGCGGCACGCCCACTCCTGGTCCAGCCGTCGTCGCCGGATCTCGCCGCAGAGGTCCAGCGCACGGTCGCGATCGTGCAACAGCAGGGGATCGAAGATGTCGAACTCGTGGATGCCCAGGCCGTCGATGCAGTCGGCCATCTCGTCGCAGACCTCGTCCACGGGGCGAGGGTGGTAGCCGCTGCCGGCCACGGCGCAGAACGTACAGGTGAACGGGCACCCGCGTGAGGTCAGCAGGACCGTGTACAGACCGCGCTGGGTGACGTGGGAGTAGTACAGCTCGTTGTGCAGCAGGTCGCGCGCGGGCACCGGTTCGTCGTCCAGGGAGGGGGCGACCGGTGCGGGCTCGAAGTGGAGGTCGTCGTCGTCGCGCCATCCCAGACCGGCGACACGATCCCAGCCGCCACCTCGTTCGAACGCATCGAGGAACGGCGGCAGCGTCACCGACGCCGCACCCTGGAGCAGGAAGTCGACGGCGTCCCAGCTCATCACCTCGTTCGGGTAGTGACCGGCCTCGTGCCCGCCCATCAGCACCGGCACATCCAGCCCCGCCCTGAGCTGGGTGGCCCAGTCGATGGCGTCGCGGAAGGTCGGGGCCGAGTGGAACGCGGTGGCCAGCAGGTCGGGGGCCCAGGCACGCATCTGGGCGAGCACCGTCTCCACGTCCTGCTGCGCGGCGTAGGCGTCCCAGATCCGGACGTCCGCGCCCCAGGAACGCGCGACCGCGGCGGCCGTGGCGAGGCCCACGTCGGGGAACACGCCGAAGTTGCGGTCCACCACCGAGAAGTTCTCGTTGAAGCGCTTGTGCGTCAGCGCGGCCTGGAAGAACGCTATGCGCATCGTCTCCACATCGGGGGCCGCCGAGTCCGTCGAGGCGAGCCCGGCACATGGTAACGTGGACTCGGCCGAGTGTCGCGTGGACACACGCGAGAGCTGGAGTGGATGGGACAGCTTCTGTTCATCGTCGGGTGCGTCGCCGGGGCAGTCCTGCTGTTGTTGCCGGGTTGTCTGACCGCCGCGTGCGTCCACCGCCGGATCTGCCGGACCGAGGCCGACGCGGATGCTGGTGTGGGTGCGGCGCTGGTCGCCCTGGGCTGGGGGTGCGGCGTGGTGCCCAGCCTGTCGCTGGCGCTGTGCCTGGCCACGGGCCTGCGCATCGGCTGGCCGAGTCTGATCGCGGCGGCCGCGGTGAGCTCGATTGGCGCAGGCCTGATCGTGGCTCGCCGTCGCCACCGCGGCGTGGATCTGTCCCACCTGATCGAGTGCCTGCGAGCTGCGGGTCCGGTGCTGGCCGCCGCGGCCCTGATCGGCCTGGTGTGGTTCCTGACCTGTGACCAGCGGTCCCACGTGACCGAGTCGTGCATGTTCCGCACGGCGTACGCCGCGGCCGGGTACACGGCGCCCATGTCCGAGCTGCCCCCGGACATCGACCTGTTGCGCGAGAACGTCCAGGACGCCCGGCTGGGGAACGTGGGTGTCCTGGCTGGATTCCTGGTCCTGTTCCAGGGACTGGGCTTCAGGGTGCTGTTCGGGCTGTGTGGATGCCTGCTGGCCCTGGGGGGGTACGTGATCGGCGCATGGACCGGGGGGCGCGCGGCCTGGGGCTGGGTCGGCCTGGGCCTGCTGGCGCTCAACCCCTACGCCCTGTCGTTGCCCAGGGTGGACGAGAACCTGCTGACCCTGGCGTTCGCCTCGACGGTCCTGCCGTTCGTGGCCGCGCGCCGGGGCGGGTGGGCGGTGGCCGGGGCGCTGTTCGGGCTGGTGGTGGCGATGCGTCACGTGATGCTCCCGGCGCTGCCGGCGATGCTGCTGGCGGCCGGCGCCTCCCGCGCCGGTTGGCGGGGGGTGGGAGCGCTGCTCGCCGCGTTCGCCGTGGCCTGCGTCCCCGTGGCCCTGCACCACCACCTGGCGCTGGGATCGGTGCTGCGATTCGAGAGCAACGAGCTGTTCCTGCCGTTCCCGTACCGCTTCGCCGGCGTCGGGTTCGAGTTCGAGGGGCTGCTCAACTGGCCCTTCCACGATCACGTGGTCCGCACCCCCCACAACCCGTTCCCGATGTTCGTGGGCTGGCCCCTCCACATCGCCGACCACCTCGGCACCGTGCTGTCGGCGGCGGCGCTGGTGGGGCTGGTCGCGCTGGTGGCGCGCTCGCGTCGGACCGCCGGGTTCTGGCTGCTGTGGGCCCCCGTGGTGATGGCCGGCCTGGCCGTGCAGGAGGGCTGGGACATCGTCAACAAGATGTGGGTGATGCTGATCGTCCTGGGTGCGGTCGTGGCCTGGACCGTGGCCGGTCTGGCGTGGGTGCGCGAGCGGCCGAGGATCGGGCTCCCCCTGCTGGTGGGCCTGACGATCCTGCTGCAGGCCGGCGCGCTGTTGCTGCGCGACTGGCAGGTGCCCGTGGACGAGCGATACATCTGTATCGAGCCGGGTGTGGGTCCGGAGCGGCCGGCCGAGGGGGCCTTCGAGTTCGCGTCCAGACGGCGCGCCGCTGCCGTGGCACCGTGGCCCGACTACGGGCGCCTGGGGCACAACGGCCCCTTCTTCGCCGCGGCAAAGCTGACCGGTCTGTGGGGCGCGCTGGTCTCTCCGGGGATTTCCCAGGAGGCCCGGCCCTGGGGCTGGTTCCCTCGCGAGCCGCCGGCCCCCGGTCCTGCCGTGACCCTGGAGATCGACCTCGAGGCGATGCTCCAGGGCCGCGACGACTTCATCGAACCCACGCCGGGACAGCCGCACATCGACCTGACCCCCGGTGGCGCGGCGGTGGTGATGGACTCCGTCTCCGTCGCCGGTGAAGCCTGCCCCTTGACGCTGTACGCGGGGCGCTCCGAGGACATGTCTGCGGTGGTGGCGTTCTTCGACTGTCCGGGGGTCACCGGGCGATGTCGCGAGTGGAAGGAACCGCGCGACGAACGTCTCGAGGTCCAGCGCTGCTGGGCGCTCTACACGCTCCTGGGCGAGGAGGAGCGTTGTGGAGATCTGGAAGGGATCGAGCCTGCGGACGACGTGATCCGCGTGCGCCTGCCTGCCGGTGGCCTCTCCGTGGCCCTGGAACAGAGCATCGGACCCGACCGGCTGTTCCTGTTCAAGGGAACGGTGACGACCGATTCGGTCTCCCTGGCCGATCCGATCCTCCCGTGGAAGAACTGAAGGCCGTGCCCTCGCTCGATCCCCGCCGGCTGAAACCCTGGATGGCGCCCGTTGCCAGCGTCGTGGTGCTGGCCGTCGTGCTGGTCCGCGCCGATCTGGGGGCCACGGCGCAGGTCCTGGGCGCGGTCCCGGCCGGGGTGCTGGTGGTCGGGCTGGTGGCGCTGCTGCTGCGCGACGGGATCGCCGACGTGGGCTGCTGGTGGGCGACCCTGGCCGCCGCTGGCCACCGAGCACCCTTCCGGCAGGTGCTGGGCGTCACCGTCGAGTTCGCTCCGCTGAAGTTCCTGTTGCCGTTCAAGGCGGGTGACGCCTTGCGCGTGGCTGCCCTGCACCGGCGCGCACGAGTACCCCTCGCTGCCGGGGCGACCACCCGGATCGCGGCCATGGTGTTGCAGCTGGCCGTGCTCGTCCTGGCCACCGCCGTGCTGGCCGCGTTCCACACGGGGCACACCCTGGCCGTGGTGGCCGTCGTGGTCGTCTCGCTGGTGGTCGTGGCCGCAGGGGTGCGCGTCGGGATCGGCGGGCGGTGGGGGGCGCTGGCCGTGGCCCTGGGCTTTGCCGCGCTCTCTGCGGGCTGTTCCATCGGCCTGTACGCCCTGTTGATCGGGGCCCTGTCCAGCGCAGCGGTGACCCTGACCGATCTGCTGGTGATCACCGCGACCGTGCTCGTGTGCTCCTTGCCGGCGACGGCCCGGGGCATCGGTCTGCGCGAGCTGATGCTGACCACGTTCGCGGTGTCCTGGGGTGTGGGCGCCCGGTCGGACCTGCTCGGCGTGGCGCTGACCGTATCCGCCGTCGAGGTCGCCGTCGTGCTCGTGCTGGCCGCGGGCACGGCGTGCCATCGGATCGTTCGATCTGCCGCGTGATTGTCCTCGAAGCGGCGGCTATGCTGTCGGCCAGACCCCCCCTGCGGGTGTGAGAGGCGATGCGTCCAGCACAGAAGATCGCGGCGGCGACCGGTTTCGCGCGAGTGCGCGCGCTGGGACGACGTGTGCCCGTGGCCGCGCGGATCAACGTCAACAACGCCTGCCACAGCCGCTGCAGCTACTGCTCGTTCTGGTCCACCCCCACCGAGGAGATGGACACCGCGACCCTGTGCCGCGTCGTCGCCGAGCTGGCCGCGCTGGGGACGAGGCGGCTGTCCCTGTCCGGTGGCGAGCCGATGCTGCGCGACGACATCGACGAGGTCGTGGCCTGCGCTGCCGCGGCCGGCATCTCGGTGAGCATGAATGCGACCGGATATCGGTTCGCCCGGCACCCCGGCGCCCTGTGCCGTCTCGATCTGGTCAAGCTCTCGCTGGACGGCCGCGAGGAGGTGCACGACCGGGTCCGCGGGCGCCCGGGCGCGTTCGCCGAGATGCTCGAGGGCATCGAGGTCTGCCGTCAGCTGGGTGTGCGGTACGCGTTCGCCTTCACGATGACCCGGCAGAACCTCGCCGACGTGCCGTATGCCGCGGATCTGGCGCGATCCCATGGCACGTTCGTGGCGTTCCAGCCCGTGATGGCCCACCACCACGCCCACCGCGATGCACGGGAACAGTACCCCGAGCGCCCGCAGATGCTGGCCGCGGTCGACGGGTTGCTCGAACGCAAGAGGCGCGGAGATCCCGCCATCCGCAACAGCCTCGGGGGTCTGCGCCACATGCGCCAGTGGCCCCGGTTCGACGGCACGCTGCCCTGTTTCGCCGGCCGCGCCTTCGTCATGGTCGAGGCCAACGGGGACCTCGTGCCGTGCGACCGGATCGAGTACGCCGCGCCCCTGCCGAGCTGCCGTGACCAGGGTGTGGCCGCCGCGCTGGAGCAGCTCCCCGCCGTGCGCTGTCCGGGGTGTGCGTATGTCGGCTCGCTGGAGATCAATCGACTCCTCGACCTGCGCGTGGACGCGGTGCCGGCCATCCTGCGGGTCGTGGCCGGGGGTCGGGGCTGATCCGTGGGTGGGCGACTCGACAAGGTGCGCATGGGGCCGACCGTGGCCCTGGCCGCGCTGATGGGGCGGCGCCGACCGCTGTTCGTGGGCTGGTCGCTGACCGACGACTGTGACGGGGAATGCCGTTACTGCGGGCGACCGGCGCGCGGTCTGGCCGGCCTGGGCGCAGAGCGGGCCCTGGCCGTGGCCGACGAGATGATCGCCGCCGGGGTGGTCCGCGTCTCCCTCACCGGCGGCGAACCCCTGCTCCACCCCGCCGCGCTGGACGTGGCCGGGAGGCTGACGGCCGGAGGGGCGGCCGTGGCGCTGAACACCCGCGGTGCGCGGCTTCCGGGGCTGGTCGACTCGCTCCGTGGCGTGGTCGCGTCGGTGACGGTGAGCGTGGACGGTGGGCCGGCGGAGCACGACCGCTTGCGCGGCTCGGGGAGCTGGCAGGCGGCCGTCGACGGCGCCCGTGCAGCCCGCGATGTCGGCCTCCCCGTGCAGCTCCACACCGTGATCACTGCTCGCAACACAGGGGCCGTCGGCGAGGTGCTGGAGCTGGCCGGGGCGCTGGGTGGCAAGGTGGGGTTCTCGGTGCTGGAGCAGGTCCCGGCGCTGGAGAACCGCGACCTGTCGTCCCTGATGCCCACGCGCGACCAGTGGCGCGCCGTGGTGGACGAGCTGCTCGAGCGCAAGCGCGCGGGTGACCGCCGCATCCAGAACTCGGCCGTGGGCCTGCGCTACCTGCGCCACTGGCCCCGATACCGGCCGATTCGCTGCTCGGCCGGGCTGGTCTACGCCCGGCTCGAGCCCGACGGCCGGCTCTACGGGTGTGGCAACCTGATCGCCGACGGGGACGGCCGGGACCTGACCTCGATGACCTTCTCCGAGGCGTTCGAGGCCCTGCCCCTGCGAGCGTGCCGGGCGTGCTGGTGCGACACCCGCGTGGAGATGAACCTCGTGGTGGCCGGGTCGCCCTCGGCCCTGGCTGCGGCGTGGTCGCGATGAGGGAGCGACGCGCCGATCTGGTCGCGACCGCCCGGCTCGGCGTGGGCCTGGCGCGGGCACGGCTCGGGGGCCGGCGCCGCCCGCGGATCGTGTCCTGGGCGATCACCCACCGCTGCAACCTCGACTGCCGCTATTGCGACATCCCCCACCGTCCCCTGGACGAGCTGGACGCAGCCCAGGCCGGGGACCTGGTCGACCAGATGGCTGCCGCGGGCACGCGGGCCGTGTCCTTCAACGGCGGCGAACCCCTGCTGCGCGACGACATCGAGTCCCTGGCGGCGCGATGCCGCGAGCACGGCATGCTGGTCTCGCTGACCACCAACGGCGCCCTGGTGCCGCGACGCAGGGGTGTGCTGCCCCACCTCTCCAGGCTCCAGCTGTCCGTGGACGGAGAGCAGGCTGTCCACGAGTCGCTGCGCGGCGAGGGCACCTGGCGCCACGTGACCGCGGCGCTGGAGATCGCCCGGGACCACCGCGTTGCTGTGGTCTTGAGCGCGGTCCTGACCCGTCTCAACCTCGATCAGGTGGATCCCTTGATTGCCCTGGCCCGGACGTGGGACGCCCAGGTCAACTTCCTGCCCGTGGGCCGGGTCCATGCGCACGAGCGCGATCTGGAGCCGCTGCTGCCCGATCCCGACGCCATGCGAGGGGCGTTCTCGTGGATCGCCGAGCGCGCCGCATCAGGAGAGCCGGTCCTGGGATCGCCCGCCTCGTTCGCCTACCTGGCGAGCTGGCCCGATCCCCCCGCCATCCCTTGTTTCGCAGGGACCGCGATGACCAAGGTGTCTGCCGACGGCCGGCTCTTCCCCTGCGCCATCCTCGAGCACCGTGTGCCCGGTCCGAGCGCCCTGGAGCTGGGTTTCGCCCGGGCCTTCGACCGGCTCGAGGACGTCCCCCTGGAATGCGAGGGCTGCTGGTGCACCAAGACGCTGGAACTGAACCGCCGTTTCTGGCGGTGACGCAGGCCGGCCGCTCTAGATCCCCTCGATCGCCACCGCCCTCACCGGCGACCCATCCGCCTCACGGATCGCCGGCGGGAAGCAGGCCAGGTGGAAGCGCGGGGCCTCGATCCGGTCCAGGTTCGTGAGGTTCTCCAGGATCAACACATCCTCGGCCATCAGGGTGTGGTGGACCGGATAGGTGGTGGACTCCATGAGATCGATGGAGATGGCGTCGACGCCCACACCCTTGATGTCGCGGTCCAGCAGCCACCGAGCCGCGTCCGGGGACAGCGCAGGGAATCCGCCGAAGTAGCCGTCCGTGCCCCAGTGTCGGGACCAGCCGGTGCGCAGCAGGACGAAGTCCGCCCGCTCGATGCGGCCCCCATGACTCAGCAGCGCCGCCACCTCGACGAGGGGATCCGCGTGGGACGTGAGGTCGATCACCACGGCCGGCCCGAAGAAGGCGCTGGCGTCGTACTGATCGAGGGTCGCCCCGCCCGCGACCATGTGCGCCGGGGCGTCGAGGTGCGTGCCCGTGTGGGTGTGCATGAGGATGCGCGTCTCCACGTGGCCGGCGTCCTCGAGGCTGGCGATGCGCTCGAACACGGGCGGTTCGGTGCCGGGGTAGACCGGCGAGCCAGTGTGGAGCGGGTGGGTGATATCGATGCAGTGCATGGGGGATCGCCTCGGGGGGATGTCAGGAGATGCGGCGGATCGTCGCGACCAGGGCCAGCAACAGCGCGACGGCGAGTCCGTTCGAGTCCGGCGCGGCCGAGGAGCACTCGCAACCGCCCTCGTCGTCGTCGTCGTCCCCGGCGGAGTCGTCGTCGTCGCCGGGCTGCTCGACCTCGTACTCGACCACGGCGAACGTCGCGGTCTCCGAGGTCTCGCCCGGGCCCCACAGGTCCACGGCCGAGACCGTCCAGTTCACCACGGCGTCGACGTAGAACTCGCCGGTGATGTCCAGCGAGGTGCCGTCGACGATCTCGGTGGTGGCGTAGGAGTCGTCCGGGCCGGACCACCACTTCACCTCGTAGCTCAGCCAGTCGTCGTCAGGGTCCTCGGCGGCCTCCCAGGTGAGGATGACGCGGTCCATCCACGCCTCGTCCAGCGGCGCGATGAGCTGGGGCGATCCAGGCACACCGTTGGCCACCGCCAGCACGGCCGACCCCGCGTCGATGCGGCCGCAACCGTAGTACTTCGACCAGCCGTGGGCGTTGTACTCGCCGTTCTCGACGTCGTTGCGCACCGCGGTCTCGCACAGCACGTCCCGGGCCTGGGCCGCGGTGAGCCGCGGGTTGGCCGCGAACATCAGCGCCAGCGCGCCGCTGACCACCGGGGCCGAGGCGCTGGTGCCGGAGAACCACGGGTTGTAGTTCACGTCGCCGTTGTAGTCGCCGTAGCCGTTGTCGCCGGTGATGTCGGTGGTGAGGATGCTGCCCGACGGCGCGGCCACGTCCACCACGTCGCCGTAGCTGGAGTACCACTCGCGGTGGTCGTGGCCGTCGGTGGCCGCCACCGAGATGGCCCACTCGATGGCCTGGAAGCCGTCGTTGGAGTTGTCGCAGTTGCCGTTGCCCGCCGAGGTGACGATGGCCGTGCCCAGGCCGCCGCGCCCGTTGTTCTCGGCGTAGTCCATGGCCTCCTGGAAGATGGAGTAGATGGGGATGTCCGGGCAGTCGTCGCCGAACCCCCAGGAGTTGGACAGCACCCACGCGCCCGCGTCCACCCCCTCGGTGAACGAGTCGTAGATGTCCTGGTAGTCCGTGTCGCCGCCGATGAGGCGGATGGCGTACACCTGGGTGTCGTAGGCCACCCCGGCCACGCCGATGCCGTTGTCCCCGATGGCCGACGCCACGCCCGCCGAGGACGTGCCGTGGGGGCCGCCGTCGGACTCCTCGTCCGGGTGCGGATCGTCGTCGTTGTCGATGTAGTCCCAGCCCGGGATCACGTCCAGGTCCTCGTGGGCCACGTCCACGCCCGTGTCGATGATCGCCACGATGCCGCCACCGCCCGCGGTCACGGCCCAGGCGGTCTCGGCGTTGATGTCCACCCCCGGCGTCCAGCCCGTGTGCCCGTCGTTCTCGAGGTGCCACTGGTCGACCACGTAGGGATCGTCGGGCAGGTCCATGGGCACGAGCCTGACCGTGAGGTCGGGATGGGACCAGGTGACGTCGGCGCGCAGGTGCAGGGTGCGCGACAGCACGACCTCGTCCACGCCCTGGGCCGGGGTGATGCTGACCACGTGCCCGTCGCCGCGCAGGATCTCCACATCGACCACCTGGGGCATCGCGGCGATGGCCGCGGGATCGTCCACGCGTGCCAGCAGACGACCCGTGCGCTTCACGGGCACACCGTGGACCGTGGAGTCCGCCTCGATCACGGCGATCTCCGGTCCGGTGCTCGGATAGAACCAGGGGTGCTCCGCCGGAACCTGGGCGGTGGCATCTGCAGCGACGACGGCAAGTACGAACAGGAGCTGCGACATGGCGCGTATCGTAGCAAGACTCAACGTAGCCGGGCGAGTATGCTATCCGCCATGCGGTTGTTCCCCCTGTTGCTGACGTTGTTGCTTTGCGCATGCCCCTCCGAAGATCCCGTCGAGCCCGACGACGACGACGACGACACCACCGTCGAGCCGGTGCTGCCCGGCTGCGGCGACGGGATCGTCGACGTGGGCGAGGAATGTGACGACGGCGAGGCCAACTCCGACACCGAACCCGACGCCTGCCGCACCAACTGCTTCGCAGCGCACTGCGGCGACGAGGTGACCGACACCGGCGAGGACTGCGACGACGGCACCGCCTGGGGCGGTGACGGCTGCACACCCATCTGCACCGTCGAGGACGGCCAGCTCGAGGTCGAGCCCAACGACACCACCAGCGAGGCCGAGGAATGGGGAGGTGGCGTGGTGCACGGCGCCATCGAGGCCGGGGACACCGACTGCTTCTTCTTCGAGGTAGCCTCCTGCCAGTCCGTGGTGGCGCAGCTCGTCGGCGAGTGCCCCCTGCCCGGCACCCTCGCGCTGCACGATCCCGACGGTTCGGCCGTGGCCACTGGATCCCCTGCCGAGGACGGCTGCGCCCTGCTGGATCCGGAGCAGGCCCCCGGCGCTCGATACGCCCCCGCCGGTACCTGGACGATCTGCGTCGGCGGGCTGCTCGAGGGCGACGTGCCCTTCTACGCCCTGGAGATCACCCTGATCGAGCCAGACGGCACCCCCTACGTCGTCGCCGACGGCGATGATCCCGACTCCGACGGCCTGCCCGACAAGTGCGACCTCGACCGCGACGGTGACGGCGTGGACAACGACGAGGACAACTGTCCCGACTTCCCCAACGGCCCGGACATGGAACCCCTCGAGCCCTCGGCCGACGGCTTCATCCGCCAGTGGCTCAGCGCCGGCCCCTACACCGGCACGGACAGCGCCCAGGACTGCCTGCCCTCGGACGACAACCTCGTGGCCGAGGACGACGCCCTCGCCTTCCCGGCCCTGGGTGAGCCCGCCGGCGACCTGATCTGGACCATCCTGTGGAGCGACGGCGATCGCATCGAGTACCTCAACGATTACGGTCATGTGGGCGCCCCGCGCGAGGTCTACAACGCGGTCTACGTGCATTCCGCCATTGCCCGCGACCTGACCCTGGGCCTCGGCCCGGACGACGGCGCCCGCGTCTGGATCAACGGCGAGGTGGTCATGGACGAGTCGGGCTGCCAGGGCACGGTGGTGGACTACTTCACCGCCGAGGTCTCCCTGGTCGAGGGCTGGAACACGATGCTCGTCAAGGTCCGCGACCAGGGCGGCGGCTGGGGCAACTACGCCCGCTTCCTCGACGGCGAGACGCCCGTGACCGATATCGAGATCTCCCTGTCCCCCGACGGCTCGTGGGTCAACGACCAGTCCGACCAGGACGGGGACGGAGTGGGGGACGTCTGCGACAGCACGCCGCTGGGTTGAGCCTCACAGCCGCGGCATCGGCAACCCCTTGAGCGCGCGCGGCTCGATCTTCGCCAGGCCGCCGCCGTACGTCCGCGCCAGGGCCTTGATCAGCGCCGCCGTCTCCTCGGAGTTGAGCACGGCCAGCAGCTCGTCCACGTCGCCGTCGATGACGAAGCCGTTGAGGAACACGCTCATCAGCCGGCACCCGGCGTCGTTGCGCACGAAGCGCGTGGCGCCGCGCTGCATGTACGTGACGATGATCTCGGGTGCGGGCACGGCCTCCACCCGGTACCACGGGGTCTTCGAGCGGCAGTTGAAGCGGCGGTGGACCCCGAGGCGCTCGCCCTCGCGCAGGTAGGCGTGCAGGCCGGTACCGCGTAGCTCGTCCATCGGTCGGTCGCAGTCCAGCAGCCAGCACCGCCGCCCTGCGTCGCGCAGGCGCTCCCAGTGGGCGGTCGTGACGACGCCGTCGGGCAGGTCGCGAGCCGAGGCCAGGGCCGGCGAGAGCACCTCGTCGGGCAGCTCCCAGCGGTCGCGGGTGGCCTCGTCGATCAGGAAGAAGTCGTTGGCGCCCGTGGCGATGCCGCGGCGGATGCGCAGGTAGTCCGACAGGACCTGCGGCCGCCCGCGGCTGTGGCGCTGGAACTCGTCGAACCGGCGGCCGAAGCGCATCGACCAGCCGGCCGCCGGATCGAGGTCCGCCGCCGCGGTCTCGCCCGTCTCACCGGCCTCGGTGAACCGCACCACGTGGTGCTTCGGCGGCGGTGCCTTGCGCAGCACCGTGATCGCGGATGTCGTGAGCACGTCGTCGAAGGCGAGCTCGCTGCGGTCGAACAGCAGGATCTCGTCCAGGGTGACGCGGTCGCGCAGCACCCGCTTGATCGACTCGCCGAACCGCGCGTCGAGGTAGTCGGCGGGGGTGATGAACACCACCACGCCTCCGTCGCGGACCCGGTCGACGGCCTCGAGCAGGAAGTACACGTAGGAGCTCGACAGGGCGGAGATGCGGTGGCCGAAGCGACGGGTGTAGCGGCCGGTCAGCGACCGCTTCGTCGCAGGATCGAGCAGGTGATGGCGCTGGTACGGGGGGTTGGCGATCACGGCGTCCACGGGCCCCGGCAGGGAGGGCGAGTCGAGGAAGTCCCCGATCTGGATGGTCGCGCCTCTCACGCCGCGCGCTTCCAGACCTGCCGCGGTAAGTGCGGCGCAGACCGGGCTCGTGTCGATCCCGGCCAGCGAGGCGGCGTCGGCGCATGACGCCAGCAGCACCCCGGCACCGACCGCCGGATCCAGGACCGTCCGAGCCCCGTGGTTCGTGACGATCTCCGCCATCTGCGCGGCGATGTGCGGCGGGGTGAAGTACTGCCCGCGCTCGTGCCGGCCCCCACGGTCGCTCAGCGCCTCGAACAGCGGCCCCAGCATGCGCTCGTCCCGACGGCACAGGGCCTTCGCCTCGGCCACCATCGCGGGATCGATGGATTCGCGTACGCGGGTGGGCACCCTCGCGCGGGCATCGGACCACGGTCGCGAGGCCTCGTCGCCGACCATCCGCGATGCCAGTTCGAGCAACACCGCCGCGGCGAGCCCGTCGTGGGGCGTCACGCCCCGCAGATCTCGCACGATGGCCTCGAGCCGCGGTTGCAGGAACGGCTCGCTCATCGCGCCGACCTCAGATACCCGCCCAGGAGCCGCACCATCTCCCTCACGAAGGCGTCCTCGTCCACGTCGCCAGGAGGGGGGTGGACCACGAAGTCGTGGATCATGCCCTCTGCTGCATGGATCAGCATCCACGCCGCGAGCTCCGGCGAGGCCGCCGAGATGCCCGGGTGCCCCCGGAGCAGCGTGGCCACGTCCGATGCCAGCTGGTCTTCCTGCCGTGACAGGCGATCGAGCTGGTCCGAGGGCATGCGCGCCTCCACGAGCAGCAGCCGGTGGAGCCGGGGGTGATGGCGATGCAGCACGATGAGGTCGCGGACGAACATCCCCAGCAGCCCGTCCAGATCCATGGCGGCCAGGGCCTCCACGGGCGCGTCCGACAGCAGCTCGCGCACGCGCCGCAGGCCGGCTTCCTGATGCCTCTCCGCCAGCGCCACGATGATGGCGTCCTTGTTGGGGAAGTACTGGTACAGGGAGCCGACCGACACCCCGGCTCGCTCGGCGATGCGATCGGTGGTGGTCCGGGCGTAGCCGTGCTTCTCGAAAACCTGAGCCGCACCTTCGAGGATGGCCTCCACCGTACGGCGCGCGCGGGCTTGCAGTGGCCTCTTGCGCGGCTTCAGGGTCCGATCCGTGGCCATGGGAATGCGCTCTCCGGAATGCGAGGTGACGAAAGCTGAGGAATCCCTCACATTATAGGTGTGGGCGCTGGAAACACAACCCAGCCCCAGGAGGAGACGATGCGTGGAGCTTTTGACACCTTTCAGCTGGCGGCACTGGGGGCGTTCCTCGTCCTGTTCCTGGGCCGCACGGCCCAGATGTACCTGGCACGTGGCGTGCGTGTGTTCCAGCTGGTCCGCGGCAAGCCGTGGTCCGAGGCCCTGCTGGAGGCACTGTTCCTGGTCACGTTCCCCCTCTGGCTGGCCGACGTCATCGGCCACGCGTGGCCGAACCCCTTCGATGTCATCCCTGCGTCGCTGGACCCCGCGCTGATCGACGTCACGGGAACGCGGTGGATCGGCGTGGTCCTGCAGGTCGCCGGCCTCGGTCTGTTCGCCGCCTCGCTGGCGTCCTTTGGCTCGTCGTGGCGGGTGGGCGTGGACCAGCGAGCGCCGGGATCCCTGGTCACCACGGGGGTCTTCGCCTGGTCGCGAAATCCGATCTTCCTGTCCATGGATCTGTGCCTGGTGGGGTCGTTCCTGCTCAACGGCCAGCTGGTCACGTTGCTGTTCGCGGCGGGGGCCATCCTGGGCTTTCACCGACAGATCCTCCACGAGGAACGGTTCCTCGGCCGGCACTACGGCCGGCCCTACGAGAGCTACCGCACGATCGTGCGGCGCTACCTGGGTCGGACCGCTGGGGCGATCCGGTGAGCAGCCAGGCAGCGAGCACCGACCACGCCACGCGCGTCACCATGGTCGCTGGAGGGATCAGCCTCGCGCTGGCCTTGAGCAAGCTCGCGACAGGCGCGCTGGCGGGGAGTGCCGCCCTGGTGGCCGACGGCGTGCACTCGCTGTCCGATCTCGTCACGGATGGGGTCGTCCTGGCGGGCGTCCGCCTCGCCCGTCGCCCTGCGGACGAGTCGCACAACTACGGCCACGGAAAGGTGGAGACGCTCGCCACCGTGATCGTCGGCCTGGTCCTCGCCACCGTGGCGGCGGGGATCTTCCTGGACGGCGGTCGCGGCATCCTCGAAGCGGCGCGCGGCGAGCCCCTCCAGGCGCCGTCCCGCGCGGCCCTCGTCGTGGCGCTGGTGTCCATCGCCGCCAAGGAGGCGCTGTTCCGCTACACCCGCGCCGCCGGCCGACGGCTGGACAGTCCAGCCCTGCTCGCCAACGCATGGCACCAGCGATCCGACGCCCTGTCCTCGGTGGCCGTGGCGGCGGGTGTGGCAGGGGCGACGCTCGGTGGCGAGGCCTGGCGGGTCCTGGATCCGCTGGCGGCGGTCGCCGTGTCGTTGCTCGTCGCGTGGGTGGCGGTCTCCCTGATCGGGTCCGGACTGGGAGAGCTGCTCGAGGCCGGCGTGGACGCCCGAACCCGGTCCCGGATCCTCGAGGCCGTCGCGACGGCGGACGGCGCCCATTCCCCCCATCGGCTGCGCGCGCGCAGGCTCGGCAGCGCCCTGGCCATGGACCTGCACGTGGAGGTCACCCGGGAGCTGGATGTGTTCCAGGCCCACGTCATCGCCGAGGCGGTGGAACAGCGGTTGCTCGGGGAGTTCGGTGCCCGGACACAGGTGTCCGTACACCTGGACCCGCGGCCGGCGGCCCGCGAGGCTCCTCCCGTCCAGTGATCCGTCGCCAACAAGTGGTAGGCTGGCGACCACCCAGGCGACCCACCGTGTCCAATCCACGCACCAACCTCTGGCGCTACCCCCTCTACCTCACCACGGGCATGACCCCGTTCTTCGTGCCCGTCATCGTGCTGTTCTGGCATTCGTGCGGGCTCGACGCGCTGGACATCTACCTGCTGCAGGGGCTGTTCGCCCTGGCGGTCGTGGTCCTGGAGGTGCCCACCGGCACGGTGGCGGACCGGCTCGGCAAGCGGGTGAGCCTGCTCGTCGGGAGCGCCCTGGTGGCGGCGGGGCTGGTGGCCTATGCGCTCAGTTCGACGTTCTGGGCTTTCCTGGTCGGCGAGATCGTGCTCGCCGTGGGCATCACGTTGCAGTCGGGCGCGGACTCGGCGCTGCTGTACGACACGCTGCGCAGCGAGGGCCGCCAGGACGAGTACCAGCGCCACGAGGGCAGGGCCCGCGCCTGGCAGATGATCGCCATGGCCGCGTGCGCGGTGGTGGGTGGATTCGTGGGCGAGCATTCGCTACGGGCCACCCTGTGGATGTCCGTGGCCGGTCCGGTCCTCGCGTTCGTCGTGGCCCTGGGCTTCGTCGAGATCCGCGGCGCCGATCCCTACAACCAGACGCTGCGGCCCACCACCCGGTCCCTGGTGGTCGGCTCGCTGCAGTTCCTGCGCAAGCACCGGCTGGTCCGCTGGTACGTGCTGTTCTTCGCGGTGCTCACGGGCAGCTCCGGCTGGCTGCTGTGGGTCTACCAGCCGTACATGGAGTACACCGGACTGCCCATCTACGCGTTCGGCCTGGCCTTTGCCGTGTTCGGTCTCTTCGCCGCCCTGTGCTCCATGAACGCCCACCGCTACGACTCCGCCCTGGGCAAGAAGGGATCGCTGGTCGGCCTGGCCGCGCTCCAGGTGGCCCCGCCGGTGCTCATGGCGCTGGTCGTCACCCCGGCGAGCTTCCTGTTCATCCTGGGCCACCAGGCCGTCCGCGGGATCTCCCGCACGGTGCTCAGCGAGCGCATCCTCGACTACACCTTCGCCGATCGCCGGGCCACGGTCCTGTCCCTGGCCAGCCTCGCCGGGCGACTGTTCATGGGGCTGACCGCGGCGCTGGTCGGCTGGATGGTCCACGCGCTGCCCATGGAACGGGCCCTGCTGGGGCAGGGGGCGCTGCTGGTGGGTTTCCTGGCCGTGCTGGCCGTGATGTACCTGCGCATCCCGTCCAAGTACTTCCGCGTCAAGGAGTCGGTGAAGCAGCGGCAGTGAGCGACAGGAGCTGTCGCATCCCCCCCGTATCCTGCCACCATGAGAATCACCGTACATCGAGGTTCGAGGGAGATCGGCGGGTCCTGCGTTGAGCTGGCCACCGCCGGCGCGCGGTTGATCCTGGACCTGGGGTTGCCGCTGGTGGACGGCTCGGGGGAGCCGTTCGAGTTCCGGCCCGACGGACGGTCGGCGGAGCAGCTCGCCGCGGACGGCGTGCTGCCGGACGTGGCGGGGGTGTACGCCCACGACGAGCCGGACGTGGCCGGGGTGGTCGTCTCGCACGCGCACCTGGACCACTACGGGCTGGCGGGCTACCTGCACGCCGACGTGCCGGTGTACGCCAGCGAGGGCACGGCCGCGCTGATCCGGATCACCGAGGGGTTCCTGGGGCGGGGGCCGGCCCTGCCGCACATCCACGTGCTGGCGAAGCGTCCAGGGCAGAAGAACCGGTACGAGGCGACGTACATCGGCCCGTTCCGGGTGCAGCCGTTCGCGGTGGATCACAGTGCAGGACGGGATCCCGTTCGTGGTCTGACGCGGCCCTACTCACACAGCGCCAGCACCTCGTCCGGGAGCGGCGCGATCCACACGGGCACCTCGTAGGTCTTGCTACCCAGAATCGTCAGGTTTCCCCGCTCGTCCGGGGCCTCGCCCACCACCTCGACGACGCTGACGCCGGCGGTGGCGTGGTTGGTGATGTGGAACAGGGCTGCGAGGCGGCACGACTCGTCGAGCCAGGACAGGTCCACGGCGTCGGCGATGGCCTCCTGGGAGGGGGCCAGGACGGTGGGATAGGCGGGCTGGAGCGGCACGGTCAGCTCGCCCTTGCGGGAGACGGCCTGGCCCTGGTCCTCGGGGATGAGGTCCCCGGTGAAGGTGAACCAGCCGCCGTCGGTGGGGGTCGACGCCTGAACGGCGGGTTCGCCGCGCACGATACGCTCGACCAAGGAGACCTCCTCGCGGGTGTCCACGAAGCGGTCCACGCTCTCCATCCACTCGTGCAGGTTGCACGGGCCGTCCCCGCCTCCACCTCCTCCTCCGCCGCCGCCACCGCGCCCGGCCGGGGCCATCCCCTCGTCGGGGCAGGCGGGGAAGGTCAGGTCGTCGTCGTCCTGGTTGGAGGTGCGTAGGACGTCTACCAGCGCGATGAGGCCCGCCGTCCCCGCGACGGCGAGCACGCCCAGCATGATCGCGCTGAAGCACTCCGTCTTGGTTGGGTTGCCCTTGCGGGTGCGCGACCCCAGCTCGCGTAGCCGGCCCTGGTGGACGACCTGGACCTGCTCCGTGCGCACGACCGTGTGCAGGACGTCGGTGGTCACGGACAGGCGCAGCTCGCCGGCGGCGTGGTCGACGGCGAGCGCGTCGGCAAAGCCGATGACCGTGGAGGCCTCGATCGCCTCGCTCGCGTCGATCACCTCCTCGCGGATCGGATCGGGATCGGTCTCCCACTGGGTGGTGACGTTCGTCTCCACGATCCGTCCGTGACACGCGGTCACGGCCGCGCCGAAGGCGACCAGGGTCACTGCAGCGGAGGTCCGGATTCGGAGGAGCTGTCGCACGGCGCACGATGCTACCATGATGGCCATGCCCCCCGATGTCACCACCACGACGCGTCGCCGCGACGGCGACGTCCAGGCTCAGGCGCAACCGGCCGCGCGGCCGGTGCGCGCGGACCTGCTCGCGGACCCCCTGCAGGGCCTGGGGCTGGCCGGGGGCGCCGACCTGCAGATGGACGAGACCAGGGCCAGGCCCGGCGAGCTCTCCGAAGAGGACGCCAAGGAGTCGCTGGCAGCCAACAAGGCGCGGCGGCTGCGCAAGCGGGCGTGGCAGACCATCGCCACGGTGGTGGGCAGCTCGGAGAAGGCGCTGACGGTGCAGCTGGTCCAGGACGTGGCCGCCTGGCAGAAGCGCAAGGGCCTGAATGTGGACGGCCGGGTGGGCAACATCACCATGCAGTGGCTCGCGCTGGAGCCGGGCGGCGAGAAGCTCGACGCCCTGGTGCGGGGTGATCACACGGTCTTTGAGGGCACCATCGACCGCGGGAAGCTCAACAACCTGCAGACCACGCTGCAGGTGATCACCCGCAACTTCTCGGACACGGACCTCTCCTGGCACAGCCGCGCCCTCGCCGATCTGGTCAAGATGAACCGCCACGTGATGTTCCTGCGTCACTGGAAGGAGGTCAGCGCGTACGCGGTGAAGAAGTACGGCGCCGAGTTCAAGGCTGGTTACGATGAACTCGGCGTCCCCATGCCGGACTTCAAGAAGCTGTCCCGCACCGACACCCTGGCCAAGATCAAGGAGTTCGCCGCAGCCATGGGCAAGGCCAAGACCCCCGGCCCCAAGGCAGGTCCGGCCTACTCCCGCATGGCGGACGTCCTGCAGGACCTCGATCCGTCGCTGATCCCCCTGTACCGCTAGTCGATCCCTACAGCGCGAATCCCAGCGTCGGCAGGTACATATCCGGATCGTCCTCGTCGAGGGTGCGCGCCACCTCGGCGCGGATGCGCCGCTTCATCTCGTAGTAGGTGCGCGTCTTCTTCTTGCCGAGCTCGCGCGCGAAGTCCACGCAGGCGGGTAGCAGCTCTTCTCGGGAGTACACGCCGTCCACGAAGCCCAGGTCGATGGCCTCTGGACCGGTGAACCGCTTGCCCGTGAAGTACAGCTGGCGGAACCCCTGGGGCGGCATCACCGCCTCGCAGATGGCGATCATGCCCGGCAACAGGGGAATGTTGATGTCCACCTCGGGCAGGCAGATCCAGCCGCGGTCCTCGCGCATGAAGCGGAAGTCCATGTGTGCGGCCATGAACAGCCCGGCGGCGAAGGTGTGGCCGTTGAGGGCGGCCACGGTGGGTTTGGGGAAGAGGGTCCAGCGCTTGAACATGGCGTTGACCAGGCGCAGGTAGCCGATGATCGAGGACGGGTCGGACGAGTGGGCCATCAGCCACTGCAGGTCCAGGCCGTTGGAGAAGAACTTGGGGTCCTCGCCGGTGACCACGACGGCGTCGATCTCGGCGTCCCTGTGGATCTCGTTGAGGTGGTCGAGCATCTGGGTGAGGAACTCGGGGTGGAAGCGGTTCTCGCCCTCGTGGTCCATGCGCAGGATGGCCACGCGGTCGTCGATGTCTAGGTGCATGTAGGACATGGTCGTGCTCCTGGGGTTCGATGCAGCCTACACTAGCGAGATGCGAACTTGGTGCAAGGTCGGCAACATCATCGGGCTGGCGATCGCCGTGGGGATCGCGGCCGTGAGCGGGGCTCAGGATATGACGCATCACCAACATCCGCCGTCGGGGACCGCCGTGGTCGTGGACACGGACATGGCGCTGGACGACGTGCGCGCCATCTACGCGCTGCTGGCCGAGCCGGGGATCGACGTGCGAGCGCTGGCCACGGTGGAGGGATCCGCGTCGGTGGGGCGGGGCACGGACAACCTCGTGGGGATGCTCGAGGATGCCGGGATGACCGCCGCGCCGGTGCTGCGCGGTGAGGCGCTGGCCGGTGCACAGCCGCCTCCCTGGCGGGGGCGGGTGGACGGGTTGCGCGGAGCCACGTTCGCGCCGCCGCAGGGCAGGGTGAGCGTCGGCCCGGTCGCCGAGGGACTGGGGGCGTCGTCGCACGGCGCGGACTACGTGGCGCTGGGGCCCGTGACCAACCTGGCGCGGCTGCTCGCGGCTCGGCCCGGCGCCCTCGATGACATCGGCGCGGTCTGGCTTCCGGCCCAGGTCCGCGGGGGAGACCAGCTCGACGCGTGGAACCTGGAGTTCGACGCCGAGGCCACCCGGGCGGTGTTCGCCGCGGGCCGGCCGACCGTGGTGGTCAACGTGGCCCCGGGCGAGACCCTCGACACCGTGCGCATCCTGCAGCAGCTGTCGGGTGACTCACCGGCCCTTCGCTGGATCCACCGCAGCCTCTCCGGCGAGAGCGGCACGACCCCTCACTGGCTGATCTACGACGAACTCGTCGCCGTGGCCCTCGCCCGCCCCGACCTGATCCGGATGCGCCCCCAGCGCTACGCGCTGACCGGCGCCGGCGCCGACACCTTCCGGCTCGTCGAGGTCGGCGACGGTCCCGTCCAGGTGGCCGAGATCACGGACCTCGACGCGGCGATGGCCCACCTGGCCGACCGCTGGCAGGCGCCCCTGGCCGGGACCTGCGACCACGGCGCGTCGGCCGCGACGGACACGGCGACCCTGATACGCACGTTCCACGGCCACCTCGGCCCGTACGTGGTGCTCGGCCACCGCATGGGCCGCGTCGCCCTGGAGAGCCTCGGCGCCGGCGGTCACTTCGATGTCTCCGCCCGGGTCCGCTCCGTGCTCCAGCCGCCGGCGTCGTGCCTCATCGACGGTGTCCAGCTCGGCAGCGGCTGCACCCTGGGCAAGCGCAACATCGAGGTCGAGGCCACCGACGGCCCCGCCTTCGCCACCTTCACCGCGGGCGACGGCCACGTGGTCACGGTGCGGCTGAAGGCGGATCTCCCGGCACGCGTGAAGCAGATGGTCGAGCAGATGGGGGTCGAGGCGGCGGGGGAGGCGTTGTTGGAGGCGGACGTCGAGGAGCTGTTCGAGATCGAACGCTGAGCTCACTCCCGCGTCTTGTTGATCCGGATGCCGAACTCCTCGCTGGACAGGGAAGGGAAGCCGTCGGCGGGCACGTCACGCACGCGCACCACGATCCAGTCGTTGGCCGCGGCATAGTCGGCGATGCTCATCTCCTGATCGGGCGCCACGTGCTCGTCCGGGTTGACGATGAGGCGCAGGCCGCACGAGCTCTCGATCATCTCCTTGTCGCCGCGGCTGTTGCCGGCCACGAGCAGGGGGCAGGCCTGGACCACCGTCTCGATGGCCTCGCGCTTGCCGTGGTCCTGGGTGACCGGCTGGACGATATCGTCGGTGATGACCCCGTCGCGGATGATGGAGTGCACCCCGACGAGGTTCGTCATGGGGATGCCCAGTTGCTCGGTCAGGAACCCCTGGTACAGCACCTGCGGTGATCCGGTGATGACCCAGACCTCGAAGCCGTTGTCCTCCAGCAGGTCGATCAGCGCGCGCGACGGCGCGAAGATCTTGTCGGAGTAGTGCTCGGCGAAGCACTTGCGGCCCATCTCCCGCACGTCCTCGACCTTCTCGCCGGCGAGGTACTGCACCCGCCCGGTGACGTACTCCATGGACACGTTGCGGATGGAGCCCATGTGCGCCAGCAGGTCCCGCTTGCGGCCGGGGTGGGCCATGGCGTGTTCGTACATGCACTCGTCGGCCAGGTAGTGCGGCGTCTGGCCCAGCACCGTGCCGTCGCCGTCGAACACCGCGACCTTGCGGCCGGCGTGATCCTCGGTCTGCTCGAGGAAGGCGGCGAGCTGGGCGTTGGCCTCGTCGGTGAACCCCTCGATGGGGCGGATCACCGGGGCGGCCGCGGCGAGGGAGGGCAGGATGCACAGCAACAGCGCTGCGAAGATGGGAGATCGGAGCATGGGGTCCTCCAGGAGCGGAGGAGGAGTCTAGCCCATCACGACGAGTGAGAGCACCCCGGCGGCTGCAGCGACGAGCGCGGCCTGGCCGACGATGAACCAGGGCAGGAAGCTGCGCTTCGGCGTCGCATCTTCCTGTTCGTCGTACCAGGTGTAGTCCCGCTCGACGATGTACTCGAACGTGGGGTGGTCCTCGACGTTGTTCACGAAGGTGAACACCGTGTCCGCGAGCTGCTCGGGGGGGACGCCCTCGACGAACTCGTGGGCGCCGCCTACCAGTGAACCGCCCTTCAGGGGCAGCAGGTAGCCGACGCCGAGATCGAATGCGGAGGACGTGGGGGGCTGGTGGTCGGCCCCCGAGGCGGTCTCGAGGCTGGTGACGAGCTTGCCGAAGCGATCGTCGGTGATGTGGACGCGTGCGGTGTAGTGCCCCTTGTCCGAGGCGGCCCACTTGTTGTCGATGACGACCTCGACGCCCGCATCGGAGCTGGCGAACTCCAGGCTGAGGGACTGGGGCGCCTCGAATCCACCGCTGAGGTGGATGTGACCGGGCCCGATGAGGTTTCTCGTCTGTTCCAAGCGACCTACTCCAGTGCGTCGTGGGGCAGTATAGAAGTGAGATCCCGCCTCCACCCAGCGATAGGCCGCGCTCGTTTGGAGAATTGCGATTTCTTGACGAGTCAGGGGGATTTCTTGACAAGTGTGACGGGGCGGAGCCCGTCGGGCACGTCCAGCTCGACCGTGACGGTCTCGTCGGGGCCCAGCACGAAGGGATCGGACTCGATCACCGCCGTGGGGGTGCCGAACCGCACGCGGTAGGTCCCGGTGGGCGCCACCACGCTGGGCTCGGACAGGGGGCCCATGTGCACGACGCGGCCGGTGTCGTCCACCAGCGAGTACATCACCTCGACGGCCTGGGCGAGGGCATCGACGAGGGTGTGGGAGTCGTCTGCGGCCACATAGGTGCCGCCCGTGGCCTCGGCCATGCACTCGAGGGAGGTGGCGTCCACGTCCGTACCCAGGGCGAAGCCGATGACGTTGGCGCGGACGCGGTACTCCGGGGTGGCCAGCCGCGCGGCCACGGCGCAGGGATCGCCGCCGCACGTCTCGATGCCGTCGGTGACCAGCACGACGATACGCTCGCCGAGCCAGCCGCCGCCTCCCAGGGGCTGCAGGTCCCTTGCAGCCAGCTCCAGGGAGTGGGCGATGGGTGTCTTGCCGTGCGGGGTCAGGCCTTCCATGGCGGCCTCGAGGCCCGACGCGTCGAGGGGGGCCGGCGGGACGAGCAGCTGCGTGTCGGTGCAGCTCTTGTCCCGGTGCCCGTACGCCCGCAACCCCACCAGCGCGTCCGGCGGCAGCTGGGGCAGGATCTCGTTCAGGGCGCGGCGGGCCACCTCGATCTTGAGGCCGTCGCCGGCCCAGCCCCACATGGAGCCCGAGCTGTCCACCACCAGCTCGATGGCCCGTGGGACGTCGACCGCCTCGATCGCCACCGTGCCGAAGGTGGGGGTGGCGTGCACGGTGATCTCGTCCGAGGCCACCCGGCCCGAGGTGGTGGTGCCCACGGCCTCGACGCGGTGCGGTCCCTCGTCGATCTGGGTGTAGGTCCACGGCAGGCCGAAGGGGGCCTCCTCGGTGCGGCCCACGACCAGGCCGTCCACGCGGTACTCCACCACGGTCAGGGTGTCGTCGGGATCGTACTGCTGCACCTCGACGGCGAGATCCACGGGGGCGACCGCGGTGGTGGGCACCAGGCTGCCGTCCGGGGGGCGGACCAGGCGCAGGTCCAGGGGTTCGGCGTGGAATGCCGCGGTGTACATGCCGCGCGTGGCCACGAAGGTGTTGAGCGCGTAGCCGGTCATGTCGGAGTAGGTGTAGGGGCCGCGTCCCACGGGGTAGGCGCCGACGATGCTGCCGCGTCGGGGCTCGATGCGCGCGGCCGTGTCCGTGCCCTGGTTGACCACCCAGACGAACTGCTCGCTGTCGATGGCCACGCCCACGGGCCCGATGCCGCCGGTCTCGAAGCGGCCCACGATCTCGCCGGTGGCGCCGTCGAACTTCAGCAGCAGGGCGCGGCCGCTGTCGGCCACCCAGATGTGCCCGGCCGCGTCGGCGGCCACCCCGCGCCCCGCCCCCTCGTCGTCCCCGAAGCTCTCCCAGTGGGAGGTGCCGGGGTCGAACCGCAGCACACCCCCGCGGCTGTTGTCGCCGCACCAGATCCGGCCCTGCAGGTCCACCGCGATGCCGTACAGTGATGCACCCTCGGGGGGATCGTACAGCTCCACCGATCGGCCCGATCGGCCCAGCCGGGCGAGCTGGTTGCCGGGGTTGAGCACGCCCCAGACCTGTCCGCGCGAGTCCAGGGCCAGCCCGTACACGCGGCCGGCCATCGTCGAGTAGCTCGCCAGCACCTCGCCGGTGTCGGGATCGTGCAGCTGCAGGCAGGCGGTCTGGTCGTCGGTCTGGCCGCCGACCCAAACCTGGTTGTGGGCGTCCACGGCCACCCCGCGCGCGCCCTGGCAGGTGGGCACGGTGAACACCACGCAGCCCGCGCCGAGGCAGTCGTGCGCTGCGATCTTGGTCAGCTCGTGCGACTCGCGGCCGGCCACGTACACGTCGCCGTCGAGGTCCACGGCCGTGCGCGACGGATCGATGCCCACGTGGAAGCGGTCCAGCTCCTCGCCGGTGCGCGTGGAGAGCTTGGACACGGTGTTCTCGGCGGAGTTGGCGATCCAGATGAACGGCGGCGTCAGCGACGGGGGCAGCTCGTCGTCGCTGCGGTCGAAGTCGAAGCGGGTGACGGGGCGCTCTCCGAGGCGGATCTCGAGGTCGTCCGCGTCCAGGTTCTTGACCGTGCGGCCGTGCGCGTCGAGCACGGTGATCCACAGACGGGTCTTCTCGGCGGGATCGGTCGGTCGGCGGCCCCGCGCGAGGATGCGGTAGCGGGGCCGGCGGTCGAGTTCCTCGGCGGTGAGGTCGGCGAAGCCCGCGGTGGCCACGGTCACCCGCGTGCCGTCGGCCAGCACCAGGCCGGTGGTGCCGGCGCCGGGTCGCGACGGGAACACCAGGTCCACGGGGGTGTCCATGTGGTTCATGCGCAGCGTGTGCACGCCCAGCAGCCACGGAGGGATCAGGGCCAGCAGCCACAGCATGCCCGCCACCAGGGTCAGGTGCCCCACCTGCTGGCGGCGCCAGCGGCGCACCTGGGCCACCGCGGTGAGCACCGCGGCGAGGGGCAGGTAGATGAACAGCGCCACGAAGATCGGGTGCAGCCCCACCGGCAGCGGCGTCCACAGCCCCCGGGACAGGGGGGTGTCCTCGATGGGGATCGCCAGCACCGCGCCCACGGCGAACGGCAGCGCCGACCACAGGGCCAGGAACCCCAGCACCCACACGCCGGCGCGCAGCCAGCGCCCCACCGGCACCAGCGGGATCGCCAGCGCCGCCAGGAACATCAGGTGGGCCACCCGCGCCGGCTCCAGGGACAGCAGCTGCGCGCCGCCCGCGGCCACGGTGGGGTAGAGCCACCACGACAGGGCCAGGCTGGCCAGCAGGGCGGACCAGACCACCGGCGCCACCTGGAGGAGCCCCCACCGCATGCGGACCGCCACGCCGGTGGCGGCGGCGCTCGCGATCAGGCCGCCGGCGAGGATCCACCGGCTGGCCGTGCCCTCGGACCACGTCGCGATGAGGGCGAGCACCCACACGGCGGCGGCCCCGGCGATCATCACCGCCGGCATCACCCACGGGTTGGGCTGTTGGGGCCCCTCGGTCTCCTCGGATCGGGTCGACATGCCTCGATCCAGCTTACTTGGATCTGCGCTTGTGTGCCCCAGATCAAGGTCAGAAGCGCACACGCGGCCAGGGCGAGCAGGCGGGTGGGCGCGGCCATGGGTTCCTCCGAGCGATCGGCTGGACGTCTATCCCTGCGGTCGTCGAAAGTCCAGGATCTGGGGTATCTTTCCCCCAAGCCCGCGGAGCTGTGATGTGTCGCCTCGTCTCCATCGCCGGATCCCTGCTGTCGTCGCTCGTCGCGGTGTGCGCGCTCGCCGACGAGCCGGCCGAGCCAGCGACGCCGGCGCTGCCGTGCACCACGTTGATGGACCGGCGCCTCGACGCCGGCTTCCTCACGCCCACGGATCGCGGTGTTGTGCTCGACGCGCTGACGGCCTCCGGTGCGGCGTCGTGCGCCCGGCCGTTGCTGGAGAGGGCGCGGGAGACCGCATCGCTGAACGTGATCCGCCTCGTCGATCCCGCCTTCGAGGCGTGGGGCGATCCCGCCTACCTGCCCGACCTGTACCGGCTCTACGGCGAGTCCATGCTCTCGCCGTTCGGCCGCAAGGACGACATGGCCCTGAGCACGGCCCGGGCGATCCGGTCGTTGCGCGAGGTCCAGGGCGAGCCGCTGGTGCAGGTGGAGTGGCCCGAGGTGCGCGCCGAGTGGCTGGGACTGGCCCACGATCGCTTCGTGGCCGAGTGGGGCATGAGCGGGCTGGACGCCGCGCCACCCACGCCCGACGAGCGGCGCGAGTACATCGAGCTGGCCGCCCCGGGGTTCGAGGCGTGCCTGGCCGAGCCCTCGCTCGCGCCGCGCGATCCCTTCGATCCCCTGCTGCGGTCCTCCACCGCGTCGTCGGATCTCTCGGCGAGCACGCGGTGCGCGGCGGTGGCGATCCTCGACGCGTGGGTCGAGCACGGCACCGAAGCGTGGTCGGACAACATCACCCGGCTGCTGGGCCACTACCCGAACATGGACTACTGGGGCCCGCTGGCGCTGGAGCTGGAGCAGCGCTGGGACCAGCAGGTCCTGGCGCCGGGAGAGGCGGCGGAGGGGGATCGGGCTCGCTGGGCGCCGCCCGGTGGAGGCCTCCGCCCGGGCCCCTGGCCGTGGGTGGGCGCCGTGCTGCTGGTCTTCGCGCTCCATCTGGGCCTGCGGTGGCGGGACGAGCGGCGACGCAGGAACGTGCTGTTCCGGTACGGCGCCGTCGCCGTGGGTCTGGGGGTGATCGCCGCGGTGGAGTTGGTGCTGGCGGTGGCGGGTACGCCCCCGGGCGACGAGCTGCGGCCCCTCGAGGCGTGCTCCCTGGACGAATACACCGTGGACGCCGACTCCGTGGTCGTGCTGGACAAGCGCAACCGGGGCTTCTCGCTGCCCAAACCCGAGGGGCAGCTCCGCGTCGCGGTGGTCGGCGCCTCCACCGTGGCCGGCCCGGGGTTGCCCTTCGAGGAGACCATCCCCGGTGCGCTGCAGGGGTTGCTCGGCGACGAGATCGAGGTGATGGCCCTGGGTATCTACGGCATCGACTCGCCGTGGGTGCGATCGTGGTCGGTGTATGCCGTGGACCGCCTCGAGGCCGATCTCGTGGTCGTCTATTCGGGCCACAACGAGGTGGGTGTCACCCGCGAGCAGGCCTACACGAACGGTCTGGGGCCTCCTGCGTGGTGGCTGCGGGCCCAGGGGGTCGCACGCCGGACCCGCCTCGCCGGCGTGCTCATGCCCCTGCTGGGCAAGGACGCCCCGGCCGCCGGTTCAACCGACGAGTCCGAGGACGGCAACGTGGTGGCCGACTCCCACGCCACCGAGGACCACCCCATCGACCTGAGCACCCACCACCGCGGCTTCGAACGCCGCGTGGCCGCCGGCTTCGAGGTGGAGATCACCGATCTGGTCCGCGCCGTGCACCGCCGCGGCGCCCGGGTCCTGCTCGTACAGCCCTCCTTCAACCACCACGGCCTGCGCGTCCCCTCGGCGGTCCATGCCACCGATCCCGACCGCGCCGCCCGAGGTCAGGAACTCGCCCTGGAGATCGAGAAGGACCTGCGCGCCGGCTACTTCGACGCCGTCCTCGCCAAGACCGAGCAGCTCGAGGAGCTGGTCCCCGAGCACGCCACCCCCCGCCTGCTCCACGGCCTCGCCGCGGAGAACATGGGCCAGCTCGACGTCGCCGAGGCCGCCACCTGGCAGGCCTCCCGCCTCAACCACGGCGGCAGCGCCGTCACCCCCGGCGTCGCCTCGGCCATCCCCCGCATCGCCCGCCGTCAAGGCGTCCCCCTCGCCGACGCCCACGCCGCCCTCCACGAGGCCTCCCCCGACCACCTCCCCGGCTTCGGTCTCTACTGGGACTTCGTCCACTTCAACGCCGCGGGAGCTGCGGTGGTGGCCGATGAGATCGCGCGGGTGATGGAGGAGGAGGGGTGGGTGGACTAGCTGCCCTTGATGTGATCCGACGTCAGCTTCAGATACCCCAGCACCTCGTCGTCGATATCCGCGGCGTCGCCGACGCGAGCGCAAGTCACCGCGGCATGGACTGGCGCTGGTCGTCGGTCATCTTGCGGGCGTAGGCGTCGTAGCCGTCGGCCTTGATGACCTCGATGCACTTGACGCGGTTGGAGTTGAAGATCAGGCCGAAGAGCCGGGCCATGAGGTTGTCGAACTTCTTGCATTCGCTGACGTCGGCGAACTCGGTGCAGTCGGCGCAGGAGCGGTAGCCGTGCTCCATGCAGCACGCGCGGATCTTGCACCAGCTGGCCTTGTCGTTGCCCGCGCAGCCGGGGCACTTGTCCGTGCGGTACTTCTTGCACGCGCCGCAGTACAGGCCGCAAAAGGCGATGGCGTCGGGGTTGCAGGTGATGTCCTTCATGGCGGCCTCCTAGCGGTCCTTCCAGGCGGGTAGCTGGGCCATCATGCCCTTCGCGGCCTCGCGGGCGGCGGCCTCGTCGATGCCCTGGGACTTCGTCATGAACCAGGTCATGCCCTGCAGGACCTCGTCGTAGGACCGCATGGTGCCGTCCTCGCGTGCGCAGTGGAGGCAGTAGTCCCTGGACATGTCGCCGGTGGCGAAGTCCTCGGGCTTGTTCAGGGGCATCCCGCAGGCGATGCAGCGCTTGGCTTCGGTGGACATGGTTTTCCTCCCGTTCACGGGGTCTGCGTCAGCAGCCCCAGGTAGTGGTCGATGAGGTCGTCGCCGTGGCGCTCGAGGGCCGAGCCGCCCGGGGCGAACTGGTCGCGGTTGCACACGTAGTGGTGCACCAGGCCGATCCAGGTGTTGAACAGCAGGTGCTGGGGGACGGGCTTGATGTGGCCTGCAGCGCGCTCCCGCTCGGCGGCGCCGTCGAGGTGGAACGAGATCACGGACTGGATGCCCGTGAGCGTGGTCCGCGCTCGCTTCGGCAGCTGCGGACCCTCCATGACCAGCCGCGCGTAGAAGGCCTCGTGCTCGGTCAGCCCCTTCACGTGGGCCTGAAGCACCTCTCGGATCCCCGCCCCCGCCTCGACGCGTTCGTGTATGCGCACCACGATCTGCTCCACCACCTCCTCCAGCACCGCGGACACCAGGTCGTCGCGGGTGGGGAAGTGGGTGAACACGGTGCCGTGGGCCACGCGGGCCTGTCGCGCCACGTCCACGGTGCGCGTCGCCGTGATGCCCTGCTCGGCGAACAGCTCGCGGGCCACCGCCACGAGCTTGCGGCGGGTCCGTTCCTTCTGCTGTTGCCGGGTGGCCATCCCTGGGGTCCTCGCTTCGTTGAGTATCAACTCAGTGAGTTCTAACTCAGTGAAATGGGCGTGGTCAAGGGAGAAATGGCGTTTCGCTACAAGGGCGTGAAGGGACTTGTTTCTACCGGCGTCGGATGACGGCGGCGGCGAGCAGTCCGACGAGCAGGATTGCGGCGGACGAGGTCGATGTGGGTGCAACTCGACACTCGCAGCCGTCGTCATCCGGCTGCGGGACCGTCGAATCGTCGTCGTCGTCGTCGTCGTCGCCGACGTCCGCGGGGCAGGCCGCGTCGGAGTACGTGAGGTACACGGGATTGGTCAGGGCGACGATGAGGTCGTCGTCGCGGAGCTCGAGGCGCACCGCACTGCGATCGTCGGGGACCACGTCCAAGGTGGCCTCGAAGTCGTCCCCCTGCACGTCGATCTCGTCGATCGCCACGCCGTCCTGGATCACCCGCAGCGTGAGCTCGTCGGCGCCCACGGCGTGGGCGAGCAGGGTGAAGGAGGGCCCCGCGGCCTCGTCGCCCATCATCCACGCGGTCTCGCCGCAGGTGGCCTCGAGGTAGAGGTCCGGGCCGTCCGGGCCGTTGGCCTTGAGGTAGACGTGGCCGGCGCGTATCCCGTCCAGGATGGCGGCCTCGCTCAGCTCGTCGGCGAAGACCACGGTGGTGGGGGTGCCGACCGGGCCGTAGAACAGGTCCTCGGCGGTGCCGGTGCCGCCCTTGTGGTCGTCGCTGCCCCCGACAGCGGTGAGGCGGTAGCCCTCGGCGAGGAGCTCGTCGTAGTGGGCGAGGGCCTCGACGTTGAACGGGTTGGACAGGCCCTCCCAGGTGGTGGCGCCGTTGAGCACCTCGAAGCCGGTGACCCGCGACCAGTCGGTGCCCTCCACGGCCCACCCGAGGGTGGTGTAGGTCCCCCCGGCGTTGGTGTAGCCGATCTGGTCGGGGTGGTTGACCGAGAACAGGCCGCCGCTGGACTCCAGCCTGTGCAGGACCATGTCCAGGGAGTAGTCCGCCTCGGAGGCGTGGTAGTCGAGGGACTCGGTCATGCCGAAGGCGTTGGCGTGGCCCCGGTAGGTGGTGATCTCCACGCCGCGCATCAGCAGCAGGTCCTCGTACTGATCCTGGAGCGCGGGCAGCTCGTAGTGGCCGGCGTAGGTGTTGTGGTCCGACACGGCCAGGAAGTCCAGGCCGCGGTCGTGGGCAGCGGCGAACAGCTCGGCCACGGTGGGCGAGCCGTCCGAGTGCACCGTGTGGCTGTGCAGGTCGCCGTCGTACCAGCCCATGCCGCCGAGGACGACGGCCGGGTGCTCGGGCGGGGTGAACTCCGTGCCCTCGGCCTCCATCAGCGAGATGGTCACGGTCCACGAGGTGAGGGTGTCGTCGGCCACGAGGCCGACCCCGAGCTCCACGGTCCACGGCCCAGCGGGGATGGGGCCGGCGAGGTAGCCGGGGGTGGTGGCCTCGGCGTCGATGGAGACGGTGACCGCCTCGCGCTCGCTGCCGGACCAGCCGCGGAAGTGCTCGGGGTCGTACACGCCCAGGTCCACGACGTTTCGCAGCAACGACCCCTGCTCTCCGTCCACGGTGTAGTCATACATCACGTGGATGTGGGTCGTGCCTTCGGGGACCTCGAACTCGAGGCGCTCGTACGAGGCGGTGTCCGCGGGGGAGAAGGTGCCCTCGAAGTAGATGGGCTCGGCCAGGGCGACCGAGGGGAGCAGGAGCAGGAGCAGTAGCAGGGGCAACAGCCCGCGCGTCACGGCCGTCATCCTGTCCTCCGGCGAGCGACGAGGACCATCAGCGCCGCGAGCAGCGCGGCCGTGCCTGTGGGGGCGGCGTTTCCCTCGCTCGCGCAGCCGCAGCCGCTCTCCCACGAGTGGTCGTCGTCGTCGCCGTTGCCTCCGGGGAGGCTGTCGTCGTCGCCGCCGGGGTCGGTGTCGTCGTCGTCGCCAGGGCCCGCGTCGTCGTCATCGTCATCGCCGGCGTTCGGCGGCACGACCTTGAGGGCGTCGAGCGCGGCGTAGCGGCCCTCGTCGTCGTCGCCCACGTAGTTGTCGCCCAGGCGCACCCACTGGTCACCGCCCGCGGCAAAGGCGAAGGTGCCGAGGTAGGCCCAGGTGCCCTCGCTGGCGGACTGGGAGACGTACACGTGCTCCGACGACGTGCCGTAGAACACCTTGTAGTCGGCGTCCGCGGTGAGGTTGCCCAGACCGGCGGGCACGTGGGCGTAGATCTCGTACTCCCCCGGGGCGGGGAACTCCATCACCCAGTTGATGCCCTGGTCGTAGTCGGGATCGGGCTCCTCCTTGACCACGTAGTAGGCGTGGCCCCCGTGGCCGTCGTGCTCGCCAAAGGTGGCGGGGTCGCCGGCGTAGGTGACGCAGGGACCGTCCTCCTCGATGATGGTCATGCCGTCGATGAGGCAGTCGCCGGAGTGGCTGTCGTCGTCGTCGCCGTGGTCGTCGTCGTCGTCTCCACCCCCGCCGTTGTTGGAAATCAGGTTGTCCCACTGGTCGATGCCGGTGTAGCCGTCGAGGGGTTCGGGGATCACGGCGCGGCCGCCGTAGGAACCGCCGCTGCCCGTGCCGCCGAAGCCGCTGTCGCGGTGGATCGAGAAGTGCACGTGGGGGGTGGAGAAGCTGCCGCACTCGAGGGACCCGTCGCAGGAACGGCCCAGTTCGCCGATCTGCTGACCCTGGCTCACGTGCTGGCCGTCGCTCACGTCGAGGGTCTCGAGGTGGGCGTACATGCTGGCGTACTGGTGCCCGTCGGCCGTGTAGTCGTGCAGGATGTACACCCGCTGGCCGTAGTTGGCCCAGCCCTCCGAACCCCAGCCGGCGTCCCACACCGTGCCCGACGCGATGGCCAGCACGGGCTGTCCGCGGCCGTAGTCACCGTGGTTGGGCAGCACGAAGTCCAGGGCGTAGTAGTCGTTGGCGCAGACCGAGTCCTGGGAGCGGCAGTGCAGCGACGAGCCGGCGTTGGGGCCGTATCCCGACAGGATCTGCACCGTCTCGCCCGCGTGGAACGGCAGGGCGATGTCGAAGCCGCCGGGCAGCGTCACCGCGCCGGTGGAGTGGCAGTAGTCGTACTCGCACGACGCCGCCGGCGCGCAGGGGACCAGGCACAGCATCGTCAACAGGCTCGCGAGTCGTTTCATCACGGATTCCCTCGTGCGTACATCTGGTAGTCTATGAGGCAGCCAGGGGGGATGGGCAGTTATTTGGACGGGAGGTCGGGATGCGACATCTGCTGTTGACCCTGCTCATGGGCGGACTCCTGGTGGCGTTCGGGTGCGAGGACGCGAACCTGGTAGGGGACGACGACACCTCCGAGGAGCCTGGCGACGACGACGATGTG
>CAZLEO010000011.1:0-5049 GCA_964558555.1 uncultured Rickettsiales bacterium
CAGCGTCGGACCCGCCGGACGAGGCCGGGATCAGGGCCAGCAGGGCGTCGGCGTCGGCCTGCTCACCGTCGGTGGCGCAGTCCTTGTAGGACTCGGCCGAGGCGCGGGCCTTGTCGCTGCCGGTCTCGTGGTAGCTCTTGGCCAGGTAGTAGTGGACGCGGCAGAAGCCGGGGTCCAGCTCGATGGCCTTCTCCAGGTAGGGGATGGCGGCGCCGTACTCGCCGTCCTCGAACATGGCCGCGCCGACGAAGAACTTCTTGCGCGCCCCCTCGGCGTCCACGGCGTACGCGGGCGTCGCGCATGTCATGACCAGAATCGCTGCCAACCAAGTCGCTCTCATCTGTTCTTCTCCCTACCTCTGTCGCGCGCGGGCGAATCCAACGTGTATAGCACAACGCGCGCGGGACCCAGTGTATTTCCACGGATGGGCCTTTGACGCAAGCCCGATCGGATCACAGGCGAGACGTGAAGCGCCGAAGCGCGAGCGCGGCCAGGAGCAATACCCCTGCCGCGCCGCCGGTCGCCGACGGGATCCCACAGCCGCAGGCGCTCTCCCACGACCCCGGGGTGGCGTCGTCGTCGTCCCACGCGAGGGTGTCGTCGTCACCCTCGACGTCGTCGTCGTCTGTGGCATCGTCGTCGTCGTCCGCCTCTACACCCACGCACTCCCCGTCCACGCACACGTCATGCAACGTATGAGGGTCGCCATCGTCACAGGGGATCCCACCGACGACCGGCGTGCCCGTGCAGACGTTGCCCTCGCAGTGGTCGTCCCCGGTGCACACGTTGTCGTCGTCGCACGGATCGTCGCAGGCGCTGAAGCTGACGTGGGAGTACACGGTGCCCCACATGGAGTCCACGCGCCCATCGGGCAGGATGGGCACGAAGATGTAGCGCAGGGCGAAGGGGCAGTCCGTGTAGGGGATCGAGGCGATCTCCACGCCGTCGAGGAGACAGCGCGAGGCGCCCTCGCCGAACTCGATCTGCCAGTGGAACCAGTGGGTGGAGTCCCACAGGCCGGTGTCGAACTGGTTGAGCCAGACCTCGCCGGGGCACTGGATCTCGGCCGACGGCCAGCTGCCGAGCTGGTACTTGACCGTGCCGTAGGTGTCGGGGTTCTCCCCCTGGGAGCCGTACAGGCGGATGTTGGTCCCGAAGTCGATCTCACCGCCGTAGGTGCCGTCGAAGAACTCGATGACGTGGTGCTTGTTGTGGCCCGCGAGGGTGTTGTTGTCCAGCGTCTCCATGCCGATGCCGCGCACGTGGACGCTGAGTACGCCGCGCTCCACCTCGGTGCCGAGGTCGTACAGGATGTGGTCCGAGAACTGGTCCACCTGCCAGCCCCCGTCCACGAACGTGCCGCCGGAGCGCGTGCCCGAGGTGGTGCCGTCGTCCAGGGGATCGCACAGGTAGACCGTGCCGCCGGGGGGCAGGCATTCGGGCTGGGCCCAGGCACACGATGCGGTCAGGACGAGCGGGATCAGCGCGAGTCGAGCGACCATCCGGTGTCTCCCCTCATGGACACCGCCGCCGGCTCAGGAGTCGTCCAGGGCGAACTCCTCCACGAACCGGGCGAGCAGATCGTTGGCCTCCGGGCTGGGCCGGTGGCTGTACAGCTTGCGCAGGGCCTCGTCCTCCCCGAACAGGGCTCCGTAGGTGGCCATGTACCCGCGGAAGCGCTCCTTGTTCTCCAGCCAGCTCAGCTCCGCGTGGAACTGGGTGGCGTACACGGGCTTGCCCGGAACGCAAAACGCCTGGATGGGACACAGCTCGCTGCTGGCCAGGGACTGCAGGCCGCCGGGGAGGCGGGACACGCGGTCCTTGTGACCCAGTTGCGCCTTGAACCGAACCGGGAAGGTCGAGAACAGCGCGTCGCCGCGGCCGGCCTCGGTGAGGTCCAGCTCGTACGTGCCCACCTCGGCGTTGTCCTCGTCGACGACCACCTCGCCGCCGAGCCCCAGGGCCAGCGCCTGGAAGCCGAAGCACGACGCGAACATGGGCTGATCCGTCTCGGCCACCGCGCACAGGAAGTCGATGAAGCGGTGGACCGCGGGGTGCTCATCCAGCACTCCGTACTCCCCCGATCCCCCCACCAGCAGCACGTCCGTCTCCTCGAGCAGCGCCTCGTCCAGCGTCTCGCCGAGGATATCCACCTGCCGCACGCGGCTCGGCGCCACACCCAGCCGGTCGGCGAATGCCTTCCACTCGTCCGTCCGCGCCCCGTCCTCGGGATTGCGCGCCTGCAGCAGCGAAAATCGCAGCGAATCGAATCGTCCCATGGTCCCGTGAAATTACCGTTTCTCGGAAGGCAGCGCCACAGGAGCGCCCCCCATTCAACCTTCAACCTTCAACCTTCAACCTTCAACCTTCAACCTTCAACCTCTTCCCCCTATCATGCCCAGCCAAGGAGGCGCCCATGTGCGGGGTCGTCGGCATCGTCTACGAGAAGCTCTCCAGAGACCTGGGCCAGGAGGCGGCATTCCTGCTCAAGAAGCTCGAATACCGCGGGTACGACTCCACGGGCGCGGCGTTCTTCCAGCCCGACGGCGAGGTGGTGCTGAGCAAGCGGGTGGGCGCACCGACCAAGGTGATCCGCGACCTGGAGATCGAGCGCGAGCAGGGCGTGAAGTTCATCGGCCAGGTCCGCTGGGCCACCTACGGCACGGTCACCGACGTCAACGCCCAGCCCCACCACCTCAAGTGCCGCGTGGACGTCGTGGGCGCCCACAACGGCAACATCTCCAACACCGACACCATCCGCGAGTACCTCGTGGACAACGGCCACAACGTGGTCTCGGACAACGACGGCGAGATGCTCGTGCACGAGGTGGAGCACTACTACGACCAGCTGTCGCGGCGCGCCCGTCTCAAGGACGACGCGGCCCGCATCGCCCTGACCATCCGCGCCATCCGCAAGGCCCAGCGCCGCATCGAGGGCTCCTACGCGGCGTGCGTCGCCTTCCCCGACCTGCCCGGCATCTTCGCGATGAAGTCCGGCTCGTCCCTGTACGCGGGCAAGGGCAGCGACGCCAACGGCGACTTCATCGTCGTGTCGTCGGACCTGACCTCGGTGCTGTCCAAGACCCGCTTCCTCATCCCGCTGGACGAGGGGCAGGGCATCTACTTCACCCACGACGACTACCGGGTGTTCTCGCTGCACGGCCCGCAGGAGTCGCGGCCGCGGCTCAAGCGATCGCGCCTCAACGTGGCCGACATCACGCTGCAGAGCCGCTACCGCTTCTTCATGCACCAGGAGATCGACTCGGCCACCGAGAACATCGACCGCATCCTGCAGTACTACTTCATCACCGACGACGAAAAAGAGCTGTTCGACGCCCTCGAGCAACGGGTGGGCCTGTGCAAGCAGGTCATCACCGAGCTGCTGCAGCTCTACGAGATCTTCGATCCGGGCGAGCTCGCCCAGCGCCTCGACGTCCTGCTCGCCAGCGAACCCTTCGGCGAGATCCGCGCGGCCGTGGACCAGTGCTGCGGACCCCTGCCCCGAGCCCACGGCCTCGCCGCGTTCTGCTCCGACGAGGCCCAGCTCCTCGGTGAGCTGGCCGAGTTCACCCCCGACGCCTACCCCAGCCTCTGGCTGCTCGACCAGATCGTGATCTGGAAGAAGAAGCGCAAGGTCACCCGCTACCGCGACGAGATGGCCACGCTCATCCGCCGCTGCAGCCGCGACCGCGGCCGCGTCTTCGCCATCGGTGCGGGCACCTCGTACCACGCGTCGCTCACCGGCGCGTACCTGTTCAACAGCATCGCCCGTCAGTCCATCCTGCCGGTCAACCCCGGCATGTTCCGGTCCATGTACATCGACGCCCTGCGCCCCGGTGACGTGGTCATCGGTGTGACCCAGTCGGGCGAGACCAAGGACCTGTCCGACATCTTCTCGGACGTGCGCCGCATGTACGGCGACGACGTGCGGCTGGTGTCCATGGTCAACAACGAGCTGTCCACCATCCCCCAGGAGAAGTCCGACTTCTTCCTGCCCATCCTCTGCGGCCCCGAGGTGGCCGTCGCCGCCACCAAGTCCTTCATCAGCCAGGTGGCCCTGTTCCACCTGCTCGCGTGCATGGAGGCCATGCCCATCGGTCAGGTCCGCGAGCAGATCGGCCGCGTCCGCACCGTCATCGACTTCACCCTGCGCGCGGTGGAGGAGGACACCACCGAGGTGGCGCTCAAGCTGTTCATGCGCCCCTCCATGCACATCCTGGGTACCTCGCTGATCGGCATCGCCAAGGAGGGCGCGCTCAAGGTCCGCGAGGTCGTGCTCAACCACACCGAGGGCTACGACTCGGCCGAGTTCAAGCACGGCCCCAACACCATCCTGGGCAAGAACACCATCTTCTCGCTGGGGGACCTCGAGAAGCTCCTGACCGACTCCCTCGAGTTCCTCCGCGTGCTGTGTCGCCGTGAGATCGAGCAGGGATCGGGGGCCGGCGAGCGCCTCCTCACCCGCGCGGCCATGCTCAAGGACATCCGCTTCCAGGACATGGATCTCGGCACCAGCGCCTACGAGACCGGCGAGATGCTCGCCGTCAACGAGGCCGTCGCCCTGTACAAGGAGCACATCGATCTCGAGAACTACTTCGACAACTACCCCCTGATCTTCGTGTGCCCCCCCGAGGAGCGCGACACCAAGATCACCATCTCCCAGATCCACACCCACAAGATCCGTGGCGCCGACGTCATGCTCATCGCCCAGGACGACGACGAGCTGCGCAAGGCCCTCGAGGGCAAACCCTCGGGCATCGACGACTACTACGCCAAGTACATCCGCGTCCCCCGCATCTTCGACCGCAACCTCTTCGTCTACCAGGCCACCGTCGTGCTCCAGTTGCTGGCCCTGAAGATGTCCGTGCACAAGATGAAGTACCTCAACAAGATCCACGTGGAGAACCACGGCGTGCACCCGGACGTGCCCAAGAACGTGAGCAAGTCGATCACGGTGGATTGAGAAGAAAAGGGACGTTGGCCAATAATCAAAAAAAAAGGGCGGGGTTTGTTGTTTGTTTGGCACCGGGCGTTTTTGGCACCGGCCCT
>CAZLEO010000011.1:5059-26586 GCA_964558555.1 uncultured Rickettsiales bacterium
AGAAAAGGGACGTTCGCAAGTAAGCAACTAACTCGGACGAGTTAGTTGCTTACTTGCGAACGTCCCTTTTTCCGAACGTCCCTTTTTCCCGAACGTCCCTTTTTCCTAGGAGCGCCGTCGCCACACCAGCAGGAGGCCGGCCGCGGCAAAGCCCGCCCTGGCGTCAAGGAAGGGAGAGCCCGAGCTGCCGGCGCAGGCGCAGCCGCTGGCGTCTGTCGCGCCGGAGTCGTCGTCGTCACCGAGGTCGTCGTCTCCGGTCCCAGGATGCAGGCAGTCCACGGTGGTGGCGTCGGCGTCGTGGTCGGTGGTGTCCCAGGCGCCGCGGTCCGGCCAGATCGCCTCGTCGCCGTCGGTCAGCCGCACCTGGATCGTCCAGCGATCGTCGGGTCCGGCGTCGACCAGGGCCTCGTAGGTCCCGTCCCCGGCGCGGCCGTAGATCAGGTCCATGGGCGTACAGGTGTCCTCGACCGAGGCCCAGACCTCGGCCGCTTCGCCGCCGTCGTACAGGATGGCCCACAGCGTCAGACCGTCCGCCGACGCGGCCGCGGCAGCGGCGGGGACCGGGTGCGGATCGTCCACCGGACCGCCGCCGAAGTCCTGGGTCCAGTAGATGCCGTAGGAGCCGCCGAACCCAACGCCGACACCGATCTCGGTGTACCCGTCGGTGTAGATGTTTTCGCGGTGTCCGTCGCTGTGCAGCCACCCGTCGAGCACGGCCAGGGGCTCCCAGTAGCCCGCGGCGATGTTCTCGCCGATGTAGAAGGAGTCGTAGTACTCCATGATCCGCGTGTCCCACGACGTACCGTCGATCGAGTCGTGCTCGAAGTAGTCCTTGTCGGCCATGTCCTGGGAGTGGTTGCGGGCGACCTCGTTGAGCCCGTGGTCGTGCCACAGCGGTCCCACCGGCGCATACTGGGGCCAGCCCCACGCCTCGGGATCCTGGCGGCAGCTGCTGGTCATCACCTCGACCCACAGCTCGTCCATGGTGGGATAACCGTCGACGGGCTCTCCGTAGCCCAGCGCCACCGTGGGCCACAGCAACGCCAGCCCGACGAAGCATCCAGGAAGTCCACGCATCGAGTCGCCTCTCGCCGGCCCTCTCCTGCTCCCCTCGAGACAACGTACCCGAGAGCCATGCGGGGGTAAGTCAGGTTTTCGTCAGTTCTTCCGCAGCAGCTTCGCCGATCCCCCCAGCACGGTCTTTCCCGTGGCCTCCATGGCTCTCGCCACCGGCCGGGCTCGCGTCCGGAAGATGGGGTTGCGGTAGAACTCGCCGGTGATCTCGCGCTGGACGTCCTCGCCGTCGAGGGATCGTTCGACCAGGGCGGTGACCTCGTCGGAGAGGACGGCCTCGACGGCGTCGGCGAGGCGGACGTCGGCGCGGGACGGCGAGCCCATGTAGCCGGGGCCGTCGCCGACGAGATCGCCCCAGAAGTAACGCATCATGCCGACCTTGGAGATGTCGATGTCGGGCAGCTCGGTGGGGTCGCCCTTGACCAGATCGGGGCGGACCTTGAGCAGGTAGGACGTCTCCATGGCGCCGGCGTGGAAGTCGTGGCCGAGGGCGGCGCGCTCGTCGTCGGTCAGGGGGCGGCCGAGGGCGTCGCCGATACGGTCGAAGTAGCTGCCGGAGAAGATCTCGGTCAGCAGCAGCCCCACGGGATAGATCATGCGGATGCCGCAACGGCGGCTGACCTCGCGGCAGGCCTCCTCCAGGGCGGCGCCGTGGCCGGGGCCGCCGTGGCCGTTGACGACCACGACGTGGCGGAAGCCGTAGCGGGCGAAGGACCGCCCGTAGGAGACGACCACGGAGCGCACGGCGGCCTGGTCCACCTCGACCGAGCCGGGCCAGTCGAGGGTGTAGCAGCCCACGGGGACCCAGGGGGCGCGCACGACGGTCCAGTCGGGGCGGCGCTCGGTGATGCGCTCGGCCAGGCCGCGAGCGAGGCCCTTGGCGAGCCAGCCGTCGGTGCCCAGAGGCAGGTGGGGGCCGTGCTCCTCGAGGGGGGAGACGGGCAACACGATCAGGGTGCGATCGCGGTCCATGGCGTCGAACTCGGCCGTGGTGAGCTCCTCGAGGCGGTGGAACGGCAGGTCGTCGGGCATGTCAGTCGTCCTCGGGGCGGTCGATGGGGGCGGCGGCCAGGGCGAAGAACAGGGGCGCGAGGACCCAGGCGCCGGCCCGCAGGGAGAGCTGGGAGAGTCGAGCCAGCAGGGCCTCGTCGTCGGGCTCGAGCAGGCCAGCCCGCCGCAGCGTCTGGGCCTTGAAGCCGAACATGGCGTCGATCATGGCCTGCAGGGCCACGTGGTGCGACGTCAGGGGCGCGACGCGGGTGCGCGGCGACTCGAACCCGGCGCGGCCGAGGTAGTCTACGAGCTTGCGGCCGATGAAGCGGTCGCCGCCGAGCATGTGCTGGGCCTCGGCGGCGCGGTGCTGCAGGTCCTTGAGCCCGTCAGGGGTGGGGTGGATGACCACGGCCTCGTCGTCCACGTCGGCGATGACCAGCTGCCCGCCGGGTCGCAGGACGCGGCGCAACTCCTTCAGGACGTCGAGGGGATCGGACTGGTGTTGGAACAGGAACCGCGCGTAGCAGGCGTCCACGGAGTGGTCGTCGAGGGGGAGCGCGTCGGCGACCCCGGCCACGAACGTGCAGCGATCCTCCAGCCCGGCCTCCTGCGCCCGCTGGACGGCCCGCTGCCGCAGCTCGTCGTCCGGCTCCACGCCGATGACGGTGCACGAGGGGAACGACCGGGCCATCTGGCGGGCGATGACGCCCGGGCCGGAGCCGAGGTCGACGACCGTCCCGCGGCCCCTCCAGCCGACCTTGCGCAGCCAGTAGTGCTCCAGGGTCCAGGCGCGCTCGGCCTGTTGCTCGAGCCGGTCGATCTCGGCGCGGCGGTCGTCGATGGCGTCGGGGTCGTAGGAGTCCGCGGTCTCCACCGGGCGATCCGAGGTCGGCGGCGTGGGCGACGACAGGGTGGCCGGGGAGGTCTCGCCAAAGCCGGCGAGGGTCTGGTTGACCGCCTGGAGGCGGGCGCCGAGGAGGCGCGCCAGGTTGCGGCTGAAGCGGTAGGCCAGGGTGACGTCGCGGCGTTCGAGGTGCTCGTGGATGTCCTCGGGCAGCAGCAGCACCTGGCTGTCCTGCAGGGCCACCACGGTCTCGGAGCGCCCGCCCTCGAGCACGCCGGCGACCTCGCCCACCACGTCGCCGGGCCGCAGGACCCCCAGGAAGTGGGGATCGTCGCCCGACTGCAGGGTCACACCCAGCTGACCGTTGAGCACGACGGCCAGGCCCTTCGCCCGCTTGCCCACCCGGTAGAAGTGTTCGCCCTGGGGTAGCGCCAGCACGGCGAAGCGATCCAGGAAGTAGCCGATCTCCCCCTTGTCGAAGCCGGTGAACACGTTGGCGTCCTGCTCGGCTGGCGCCGAGTGGGCGATGGCGGCCCACAGCGCCCGCTTCTCCATGGGCTCGGTGGGGACGTCGCTGAACGCCGTGTAGGCGTTGGCCAGGGACTGCGCGGTCGCGCCTCGATCGTCCTGGGCGGCGGGTAGCAGGCCCAGCAGGGGGCTGCTTCGCCGCTGGAGGTGACCGCGGTCGTGAAGCGTCAGGGCCAGGGGCATGCGCAGGCCGGCGGAGTCGTGGGGATGCAGCGGCGACGTGTAGGGCCGGTAGCCCACCTGGTAGTACAGCCGCAGCAACCCCAGCTCGCACAGGAGCACGCTGACCCGCGTCCCGGTGTCGAGGCCCAGCTGGTACTGGGTGCCAGCGAGCAGGGACGCGACGGTGCGGCCGCGGTAGACCGGATCCACCATGAACCCGCCGCTGATGGAGATCGCGTCCTCGCCAAACAGATCGCACATGGGGCCCAGGTCCAGCTGCTGCACGAGCCGGTCGGAGACGCCACAGCGGCTGATCCGGGTCGCGCAGCTGGTGCCCACGAGGTGGCCCGTGTCCTGGTCGACCGCTGCCAGCAGCACACCCCCGTCGTCCAGTTCGTCGCTGTACGTGCCGCGTACGTGGTCCATGCCCGGCAGCTGCTTGCCCAGCTCCACGGCGTAGATCCAGTAACGGAAGCGGTAGATGGCCTCGCGCTCCTCGCGGGTCGTGACCTCGTGGACCTGGATGAACATCGATTCTCCCCTGCACCGGGTGCAGGGGCCATCATAGCCGTCGCGAGCGTCCAGGGGCGCCGAGATCCGGGGCTGCTAGCGCCTGGTCGCGCCCGCGCGCTCGGCTGCCGCGGCGAGGCGCTCGTAGGGCTGGCAGCCGACGATGCGTTCGTCGGGGAAGAGGAAGGCGGGGATGCCGGCCACGCCGGCCTCGTTGGCGCGTTTTCTCAGAGCGTCCACGCGCGCGAGGTAGTCGGGGTTGCGGGCCGCGGCGACGGTGGCGTCGGGGTCCAGGCCCACGTCCGAGGCCAGGGAACCGAGGACCTCGTCGTCCTCGAGATCGCGCCCGTCGCGCCAGTGGGCGTGCATGGCCGCCTCCCAGAAGGCACCGAGCTTGCCCTCGTCGCGGGCGTACTCGGCCGCGGCGAGGGGGGCGCGGGTGTTGGAGATGCGGGCGGGGGAGCCCAGCTGAACGCCGAAGTCGTCGGCAAAGGCCTGGAGCCGCACGCGCATGGGCTCGATCTGGCCCGGCGCGAAGTACTGCTCCACCGGCACACCGCCGCCGGGCACCTCGGGATGCAGCTCGAACCCGATCCACTCGACGTCGAGGTCGTATTCGCCGCGCAGCCTGACCAGGCTGCTCTGCTCGGCGACGTAACAAAACGGTCAGCAGAAGTCGGTGAACACGTACAGCTTGGCGCTCATGTCGCTCTCCAATCCTGGGTCTTGGATGCCCCCGGACCGGCAGGCTGTCAAGCGGGGAGGGGGATCAGGCGACCCAGCCGCCCCAGTGGATCTCCACGGCCCAGCCATTCCACAGCTCGATGGTGTCCACGCCGCCGAAGCCGGTGTACAGCGCCATCTCGATGGGCTCGAACACCGTCGAGTCGCCGTCGATGGCCAGCGTGAAGGTGGCGTCGCCGTACAGGTCGCAGCCGCCGAACGGGAAGGGCTGGGCGTCCACGGGCAGAGCCCAGCCGCCCGAGAACCCGGGGACGAACTCGAGATCCCCCTCGAAGACCATGGGCTCGTCGTCGGGATCGGCGTAGCTGGACAGCTCCACGTCCTCGACGAGGAGCACCGTGAGGACGACGGACGACGCCGATTCGAGCTCGGGCCAGTCGATGGGATCGGCCACGAGCAACATCTTGGAGGGGCCGGAGCCGCAGGGGCAGCCGAAGCAGCCGGCCCAGGTGGTCGTGACCGCGGCGAGGACGCACAGGGCCGCGGCGCGCAGCGCACCGCGCAGGGGGAATCTCTCAGCTGTCATGGCGGCCTCCCTGCGTGCCCGTCGCAAGGGACACCATGCAGCGTGCCCCGCTTCCGGGGAAACGCCGAGAGCCGCGTTTTGCCCGGTGATGTGACTGATTGTTCGGGATGAGTGCATCTGGAAAACTCTGAAAAAACAAAGGCTTGAGGGGGTCTACTGAAAAGAACTTGACCAACTGACCAATTTGGCAAAAATGGTCAGTATGAACATGGAGACGCCCAAGGACTGGTACCTGCAGATCAAGGAGGCCTTCGGGGACGTGGACGAGTTCTTCCCCCGGTCGGGGGCGGGCCGACGCCTGACCGACGCGGCGGCGGACAAGTTCATGCGCCAGGGGATGCGCTTTTTGGAGAAGTTCGTGGGCGAGCGCGAGCCGCGCACGGCCAAGCAGCGCAAGAAGCGGCGCATCCTCGAGGCGGCGACGCAGCTGTTCATCGACCAGGGCTACCGCAAGACGTCCATCGACGAGGTGGCCCGCGAGGCGGGCGTGGCCAAGGGTACGGTCTACCTGTACTTCAGCTCCAAGCCCGAGATCCTCGTGCACGCCATCGGCCTGGAGAAGCTGCGCTACGTGGGCGAGGTCATGGATCTGCTCACCGCGGACATCCACCCCCGCGAGCGGCTGCGCGAGTACCTGCGCGCCGCGTTCGTGCTGGTGGTGCGCATGCCCCTGGTGTCGCGGCTGATGAGCGGCGACCGCGAGCTGCTGACCGCGCTGGAGGAGTACGGCGTGGCCGGCGGCTTCTCGCCCATCGACATCCAGGCGGCCTTCATGGCGTTCCTGGTGCGTCGCGCCGCCCCTGACGCGCGCTGGTCGCGCGAGGAGGTGGAGGATCGCGCCAAGGTCCTGCTGGGGCTGATGTACGCGTCCGGTTTCATCGATGACGAGCGGCTCCGCGGGGGCATGTCGGTCGAACGGTTCGCCGGCCTGCTCGCGGACATGCTCGTGGACGGGATCGCTCCCGAGGGCAACGGAGGTGACCGATGAGAATCCTCAAGATGGCGTGGCGCAACGTGTGGCGGAACTACCGTCGCTCGGCCATCACCATCGCGGCCATGACCATCGCGCTGGTCGTGGAGCTGCTCTACTCCGGGCTGGTCACCGGCCTGATGATCGGGATGGAGGAGGACGCCGTCGAGATCGACACCGGCGACATCCAGATCTCCGCCCCGGACTACGTGAAGAAACCCTCGCTGTACGAGGTGGTCGCCGATCACGACGCGATCATCGAGCAGGTCGAGGCGCAGGGCTTCCAGGCCTCGTCCCGCCTGTTCAGCGGCGGCCTCGCGGCGTCGGGGGAGTCCTCGGCGGGTGTGGGCTTCATCGGCGTCGACCCGGTCAAGGACGCCGAGGTGCTGGATCTCCACGCCTACGTCGGTCAGGGCGAGTGGCTCGACGACTCGGATCCCCTCGGGGTCATCGTCGGCAAGGGGCTCGCCCGCACCCTCGACCTTCAGATCGGGTCCGAGGTCATCGTGCTGTCCCAGGCGGCCGACGGGAGCACGGCCAACGATCTGTTCACGGTGCGGGGCATCCTCAAGACCGTCGCCTCGACCGTCGACCGCTCGACGATCTTCATGACCGAGACGACCTTCCGCGAGCTGATGGTCCTGCCCGACGGAGCGCACAAGATCATCATCCGGCGCCCCACGGGAACCGACCTGGCCGTGGCCGGCGACACGGTCCGGGCCATGCTCGGGCTGCCGCCGGCCGCCGAGCAGAACGCCGCCGAGCTCGAGGCCAAGGTCCACGCCCAGACGAACCCGGACGCCCCGCCGCTGGAGGTGCCCACCTACGCGGTGTCGGTCCGGACCTGGAAGGAGATCAACCCCTTCCTGGCCCAGTATCTCGACGGCGTGCAGGGGATGATCGTGATCCTCTACCTGATCATCTACCTCGCGGTGGCCATCCTCATCCTCAACGCGATGCTGATGGCGGTCTTCGAGCGCATCCGCGAGTTCGGGGTGCTCAAGGCGATCGGGTACGGCCCCTTCCAGGTCGCCTCGTTGATGATGCTCGAGGGGATGTTCCAGGCCGTCATCGCCTGCGGCATCGGGGCCGTCATCGCGGCGCCGTGCATGTGGTACCTCGCCACGCACGGCATCAACGTGGGCGTCCTGGGCGGCATGGAGATGTCCGGTCTGGTGATGCCCGCGATCTGGAAGGCCCACTTCGCGGTCGAGACCTCTGGAGCGCCGGTCTTCCTGTTGTTCTTCATCGTGTTCTTCGCGGTGCTCTACCCGACCGTCAAGGCCGCGTGGATCAGCCCGATCAAGGCCATGCACCACCAGTAGGAGGCGAGACATGAACGCATCCAAGCTCATCAAGTTCGCCTGGCGGAACCTGTGGCGACAGAAGCGCCGCACGATCCTGACCCTGATCTCGATCACCTTCGGCGGGTTCCTTGCGGTGATGTTCACCGCGATGCAGGACTACACGTGGGTCGACTTCATCGACTCCTCCGCCCGCCTGGGATCCGGGCACATCACCATCCAGCACCCCGAGTACATGGACAAACCCACCCTCTCGCGCACGGTCACCGACACCGACGACAAGCGCGCCGCTGTCGCGAACGACGCGGACGTGGCCGTGGCCGTCGAGCGCACCGCCGGTCAGGCCATGCTCGCCACCGCGCACGACTCCTTCGGCGCGTTCTTCATCGCCTTCGACCCCACCCAGGAGTCCGAGTACACCCAGGAGTGGAACGAACGGGCGTGCAAGCCGGCGGTCGCCACGACGGATCGGGCCGAGATGGAGGCGTGTGCGCTGTTGCGGGACAGCGCCCAGTGTGAGGAGAACGCGGCGTGCGAGTGGGGCTACAAGAGACTCCTCGCGGGTGAGCTGTTCACGGCGCCGGACGACGACGGGATCATCCTGGGCAAGGTCCTCGCGGAGAACCTCGAGGCCGAGCTCGGCGACAAGGTGGTCTACACGCTCACCGACCGCAGCGGCGAGATCGTCAGCGGCATGGAGCGGCTCTGTGGCATCATCACCACCGGCGCCGAGAGCACCGACGCGGCCATCGCGCTGCTGCCCATCGACACCGTGCGAGGTGTGGTCGGGTACGACCCGGCCGAGAGCACCCAGGTGGCGATCTTCCTCGACAGCGGTCGCCGCACCCTGACGGTCTCCGAGCGTATCGACGCGCTGATCGGCCCCGACGCGGCGGTGCTCACCTGGGACCAGATGCAGCCCGAGATCAAGAGCTTCGTGGCCATGAAGAAGGGCGGCGCCCTGGTGATGAACCTCGTCATCGGCGTGCTGATCGCCGCGGGCATCTTCAACACGCTGTTCATGAGCGTCATGGAGCGCACGCGCGAGTTCGGGGTGATGATGGCGATCGGCTACACCCCCAAGCAGCTGTTCTTCCTGGTGATGGCCGAGAGCGGCATCCTGGCCCTGCTGGGGCTCGTCCTGTGCGCGATACCCACCGTGCCGCTGTACCTCAAGCTGGCCGAGACCGGGCTGGACATGACCTCGACGTACCGGCAGATGGGCATCCTGGACGCGCAGGGCTCCATGGACCTCGCCGGCGTCGGCTTCGATCCGATACTGCCGTTCGGCCTGTTCCCCGAGAGCGCCATCGCGATCGTCTGCGCCATCGTCGGCGCCACCCTGCTCGCCGGCCTCTACCCCGCGTGGAAGGCCGGCCGAGTCGAACCCGTCGAATCGATCAAACTCGTCTAGGAAGGGAGCAAGCATGAGCACCCCCATCGTCGAGATGAAGGATGTCAAGAAGACCTATCGCCAGGGCAAGATCGATGTGCAGGCCCTGCGCGGCATGGACCTCGAGGTCCAACCCGGCGAGTTCATCGCCATCTGCGGCCCGTCCGGCTCGGGCAAGACCACGGCGCTCAACCTCATCGGCGCGCTGGACAAGCCCACCTCCGGAACGGTGATCGTCGACGGCAACGAGCTGTCGAAGATGGGCCGGCGGGCGCTGTCGCGGATGCGGCGGGATCGCATCGGCTTCGTCTTCCAGGCCTACAACCTGATCCCGGTGCTCACCGCGTTCGAGAACGCCGAGGCCGTGATGGCCTTGCAGGGCGGCTCGGCCGCCGAGCGCAGACAGCGGGTGATGAAGCTGCTCGAGGAGGTCGGGCTCGAGGGCATGGAGAAGCGGCGGCCCCACGAGCTCTCCGGCGGCCAGCAGCAGCGCGTGGCCATCGCCCGCGCCATCGCCTCCAGCCCCGCGGTGGTGCTCGCCGACGAGCCCACCGCCAACGTGGACTCGGAGACCGCGGAGAAGCTGCTGTCCATCATGGGCGCGCTCAACCGCGAACACGGAGTGACCTTCATCTTCTCCACCCACGACGCGCGAGTGATGGAACACGCCCGTCGGATCGTCCATCTCGTGGATGGTCGCGTGGAGAAGGATGAAGTGAAGGAAGGAACCCCATCATGATCCTGCTCTCAGAAGACTTGCGTATCCCCCTGCGCCGCGGGTGGCCCGGCCTGCTCGCCGCCTGCCTCGCCCTGGCCCTCACCGCACCCGCCGCCGCTGACGACGCCGAACTGGCCCGGCAGCTGCTCGACGAGTACGACGACGTGTACCGCGGCGAGTCCTCCATCGGCACCATGTCGATGACCGTGCAGACCGCCCGGTGGAGCCGCACCATGAGCATGAAGGTGTGGTCCCGGGGCACCGAGCACTCCCTGATCCTGATCCTCTCGCCGGCCAAGGAGGCCGGCATGGCCACGCTCAAGGTCGAGGACAACATCTGGAACTACCTGCCCAAGGTGGACCGCACCATGAAGGTGCCCGCCTCGATGATGTCCGGCGCCTGGATGGGCTCGCACTTCACCAACGACGACCTGGTGAAGGAGTCGCGCATGGCCGACGACTACACCTACGCCATCGCCGAGAGTCCCGAGGACAACGAGGCCGGCGAGTACGTCATCGAGTGCACCCCCCACCCCGACGCGCCGGTGGTCTGGGGCAAGGTGGTCGTGAAGATCCGCGGCACCGACAAGCTGCCCACCGAGGTCACCTACTGGGACGAAAAAGGCGAGCTCGCGAGGACCATGCAGTTCCTCGACATCCGCGAGATGGGCGGCCGCACCGTACCCACCCGCATGCGCCTGGTGCCCGAGGACAAGCCCGACGAGTACACCGAGATCGTCTACGAGGACATCGCCTACGACGTGGAGGTGCCGGACACGACGTTCACGTTGCAGTCGTTGAAGCAGTAGCGCTCAGATATCGATCGCGCCCATCAGCGCCCAGCTCCCCAGCACCGCCATCGCGGCCAGGATGAACACCGCGAACGCCCAGCGTGACTCGCGCCTGCGCTTCGTGGGCTGAACCGCGTCCACGAACGACTCGCCCACCAGCTCCACATCGCAGTCCACGCAGTACAGGCCCGTGTCGTGGTGCGTCCGGCAGCTCGGGCAGACCAGGGGTTCGCCGGGGTCCACGTCGCTGGCCGCGTTGGCATACATGCGAGCGCGGGCGCCGTCGCCGGAGCGTGCGGCGCGGTCCAGGGTGTTGCGCTGATCCTTCTTGAGGGCCTGTTCCCAGCCAGCCGATCCGTTGATGGTCATCGAGCCGCCTCCGATGTCCGTCCTACGCACGGCGCGCAGGATTGTTCCGGAGGCCGGATCGTCAGTACCCCCAGAAGATGGCTGCGATCATCGACAAGACGAGGACGCTCAGTCCCACGGTGACGACGACCTTGAAGAACCAGTAGGACTCCCGCTTTCGTTTCGTGGGCTGGACCGAGTCCACGAACGACTCGCCGACGAGTTCCACGTCGCAGTCCACGCAGTACAGGCCCGTGTCGTGCTCGCGGCGGCAGGAGGGGCAGACCAGGGGCTCACCGGTGTCGGCGAGGCTGGCTGCGTTGGAGTGCATGCGGGCGCTGGCCGACGCGCCCGAGCTGGCGGCGCGGTCGAGGGTGTTCTTGGTGGACTTCTTGAGTCCCTGCTCCCAGCCGGACGAGGCGTCGATGGGCATGGGGCACCTCCCCTGGGGACCATTTTACTCGACTTCAGAACTTCCTCCCGCCGCTGCGCTTGCGGCGTGAGCCCGTGCTGCGGCCGCCGCTGCGCCTGCGGGAGCCGAAGCTGCGGCCGCCGCTGCGCGAGGAGCTGCGGCCGAAGGAGCTGCGGCCGAAGGAGGACTTGCGCGAGGACGAGGAGTAGCCGAAGGAGCTCTTGCGGCGGGAGCGGAAGGGGCTGCTGTCGTCACGCGAGTGGCTGCGGCTGGCGCGGCGCCAGTCGGCCAGGTCGTTGGCCTCCTGGCGGATGAGGCGGTCCTGTCGGGAACGCTCGACCTTGGCGTTGTTCACCGCGGACGACCACGAGGCGATGACCGCCTTGACCTCGATGAGGCGCTGGCTCCAGTCGGCGGGGCCGTCCTTGGGCCCGCTGGCGCGCAGCCTGGCCAGGAGGTCGTCACCGGGGGCGAGATCGGCGGTGGAGCCGAAGGGCCCGAGGTGGGCCAGGGCCTGGGCGCAGCGGGATCGCTCGGCGTCGAGGGTGGCGGCGAGGCGGTCGAACTCGGTCCGGTTGGCCTTCAGCTGGCCCACGACGGCGACGATCTGCTCGAGGTTGGCCACGGCCGAAGCGTGCTCGTCCATGGCCTGGTCGCAGGCCAGGACGGCCCCGACGTGGTCCCTGTCCGCCAGGCACGCCTCGGCGCGCTCGAACGCGTCCTGGGCGTCGAGGACGTCCTGGGCGGCCTCGGCGACCTCGCGCCAGGCCGTCTCCAGCGAGCGCGCGGAGTGATCCTCGAGCAGGGCCGTGGCGCCGGCCTTGGCCTCGTCCAGGCGCTGGGGCAGCTTGGCCACGGCCTCACGGGCTTCTTCCACCCGCACAGGAGCGCGGATCACGGCCTCGGCCGCGAACTGCCGTCGGTTGTGGACCGCCTCGCAGGCCACCACCACCCGGGACGCCAGCTCGTCCACCGCGTCGGCGTCCTCGGCGGCGGCCGCCGCCTTCGCCAGGTCCTGCATGGTGGCGTCGGCCACGTCTCGCGCCGCGACCGGGTCGTAGGCATCGCTGCCGAACACCGTGTCGAGCCCACCCAGGTCCAGATCGCGGACCCCGCCGTAGGCCTTGCGGGCGCGGTCGATGTCCTCGATCACGCCGTCGATCTCCTCGGCGAGGTCGTCCTCGGCGTCCATGCTCCAGGTCAGCTTCTCCAGATAGGCGATCGGGTCGGCCCGGCGCAGCTCGTCGAGCTCGGCCCAGGCGGCGCCGGGATCCTCGAAGAGGGGGTGGTCGGCCAGCCAGCGCTCGTTGAGGCCGGCCTCGGCCACGGTCTCGCGTATCTGCTCCAGCTCGGCCGTGGGGAAGTCCTGCTCGGCGCGGCGCAGCGAGGCCTCGGTCGCGTCCAGCAGCCGCTGCCATCCCTCACGCGCCTTGGTGTAGCGCTGCTCGAGCTGGTTCATGAACTCGGTGGGCTGCACCGAGATCTTGCGCGTGCGCTCGTCGAACAGCTTGTGCTGCACCTCCCCGGTGTCGACCTTGATGAGCTCGTCCAGCGCCCACATGGCGTCCTTGTGGGCCTGGATGGAGAGGAAGAACGCGCAGTCGGAGCGCCCCTTGCACTCCACGGCGCGGTCGCGCAGGGCCTCGATCCCCACGGCGATCTCGTCCACCTCGGAGGTGACCTCGTCGAACAGCTCGCGGGTGTGCTCGCCCTTGAGCCTGAGCTCGACGAGGCGGTCGCGCATCTCGCGGTCGAGGCGGAAGTCGGCCACGGTCTCCTCGGCGCGATCCAGCTTCTGCAGTCGCTCGGCGAACACCTCCTGGGCGAGGTCGCGGGCCTTGCGGACGTACCGCTGCCGCAGCAGCACGGCCCCGACGATGATCAGCAGGATCAACAGCCCCTTGAGCGCCGGCTTGACCATCCCCAGGACCGCGCGGAAGCTGCGGTACTGCTCGGTGCGTCGCTGTTCGGTGGCGACCTGCCGGGCGGTCTCGGCTGCCTCCTCGAGGTGCGCGGCGAGGCGCCGGCCGATCTCCTGGTCGAGGCCGGTTACCAGGTCGCCCAGCGCGCCGTCCATGTCGTTGGCCGTGGCCTTGGGCATGAAGTGCTGGTCGATGAGCACACCGAGCGCCTCGTTGTGGAGGCCCAGCTCCGAGTCCCAGCGCGATCCGGCGAGGATGCGCACCTCGCGGTCGTCCATGGCGAGCACGACGACGCACGACTCCTGCGCGTCGAAGTCGTCGTGCAGCAGCCAGGCGGCCCACACCGCCTCCACCGCGTCCTCGGTCTCGGAGACGTGGCCGGCCTCGATGGTGCCGTCGATGACCTGCTCGAACACCACCACGTGGATGTCGCGCTCGGTGGCGCCGGCCGCGCCGCGGACCGTGCGCGTGGCAAAGGCGTAGTCGTCGGGAGCCAGGTACACACGCTGGTCAAGGGCGAAGTCGGGGACCTCGACGGCAGCCGCGGGGGCGGCCACCAGGCACAGCAGGGCCAGCGCGGCGGTCAACCGGAGACTCATCATTCCTCCCCTGAACAGACCTCGAGCACGGCGGGCGGGACGGACTCGCCGAACGCGTCGGCGGGCAGCCCGCACAGGGCGGCGCGGACCTGGGCGTCGTCGCTACAGGTCACCCAGGCGTCCACGGCGTCGGCCGGGCGGTCCACGGCCATGAGCACCCAGCCGAGGTTCCGCACGGCCTGGCAGCGGATGGGCTCGTGTCCGGCCGCCCGGGTCAGGTCGGCCGCCGCCCCCTCCCACTGGCGCAGGCGCGCGCGGGACACGCCGCGCATGAGCCACAGCTCGGGATCGTCGTAGCCCAGCCGCTCGGCCTGGGTGTAGGCGAGATCAGCGCCCTCGTTGCGGCCCAGATCGCCGAGCACGAGGCCGAGGTTGTAGGCGTTGCCCGCGTCGTCGGGGTCGAGTTCGGCGGCGGTCAGCAGGGCGTCGAGCGCCTCTTGTGTTCGCCCGGCGTCGCGCAGGGTGGCGCCCAGATCCTTGAACAGGAAGTCGAACTCGGGCGCGCGCTGGGTGGCCTTGCGCATGTGGGACAGGGCCTCGTCCATGCGGCCCTGGCGGGCCAGGAACAGGCCCAGGCGGCTCTGCAGCTGGGGCCCGCCGTACTGCAGGTGCATGCTGTCGTAGTAGTGGTCCTCGGCCTCGTCGAGCAGGCCGCCGTCCTCGAGCACGCGCGCCTCCTGGAAGGTCAGCTCGGCGATGCTGTAGTGCCGTAGATCCAGAGGGTCCGCCGTGGCCACCACCGTACCGACCAGCGCGGCGCAGAGCATCGCGGCGAGCTCGGTGCGGTTGCGGTGACGCGCGGCGTCGATCAACCCGGCCGCCCCGATCCCGGCGTAGACGCAGGCGATGGCGGCGCACGGCAGGCGGTAGCGGCCGTTGACCTGGATCAGGATGATGCTGCCCGACCACGCGGCGGCCCAGATCACCAGCCACACGTGCTCACGCCAGCGGTGGCGCACCGCGACCAGGCCGGCCAGGCCGAGGCACAGCAGCGCCCCGAAGGTGGTCCACAGGGGCAGGCGCAGCATCGGCGATCGCGCGCGGCGCCAGCCCACGTTGCCGTTGCCGTCCACCTCGTGGGCGGACAGGTAGACCACGGTCTTGCGGCCCATGAGCTTCAGCCAGCCCCCCGGCCGCTCGGTGACGAACTCGCGCAGGTCGCTGCGGAAGGCCTCGGCGATGGCCTCGTAGTCGTCGGGGTGGTCCCAGATCTCCCAGTCCGCCACCCCGGGGAACTCGGCGTAGAAGGGGTTGGTGCCGTCGGCGCGGGAGTGGTTGCCGTCCCACATCACCTTGGCGGCGAAGGCCGAGGTGATGCCCGGCGAGTAGCCCGAGAACATCAGCGGCGCGCCGTACACACCGGCCGCGGCGAGGACCGGCACCAGCGTGGCCAGCAGCAGCTGTCGCTTGCGTGCGGCGCGGTCCAGGCCGGGCCACAGGGCGGCGCCGGCCCAGGCGAACGGGGCCATGAGCACCGCGTTGGGCTTGCCCAGGCAGGTCACCCCCAGACACAGCCCGGTACCGACCCACGCCCAGACGCGGCCGCGTGCCAGCGCGTGCCAGCACAGGGCCGCCGCGGAGATCACCCCGGCGGTGACCAGCACGTCGGGCAACAGCTCGCCGCCGTAGTACACCGACGGCCAGTACAGGGCCCACGCCGCGCCCGCAGCCAGCCCGGCCCAGCGGCCGGCGGCCCGGCCCGCCAGGTGGGCCACCATCGCCGCGACGTACGCGCCCAGCAGCACCTGCAGCCAGCGCATGGCGCCCAGCGAGGGGCCGAACACCATGTACACCAGGCCCATCAGCGTGCCGTACAGGGGCTGGAAGCCCGACGTCACCGGCAGGCGGTGGCCCTGGGCCACCCACTGGGCCTCCTCGTGGTACGACGCAGCGTTGCTCACCAGGCCGTCCCAGAAGGGATCGCCGGACAGCTCGATCAGGTAGATCACGCGCACGCCGGCGGCCAGGGCGGCCACGGCCAGCACGTCGAGGCGGGTCAGCTTCGGCGGTGTGGTCTCTTGCACGTCGATCGTCCGTCGAGACTACCAGCCGCAGGGGTCCCGGTGCACGTCGCGGAGCTTTCTACTAAGTTCTTAGTTGACAAACTACTAAGGACTTAGTTACAACATCCCCATGACGACGAAGACGCAAGACCAGCGCCTGCTCACCCCGGCCGAGCTGGAGCTGATGACCATCCTGTGGGACGACGGGCCGGGCACGGTCCGCGAAGTGATGGAGGCGTTGCCGGCCGACAAGCAGCCCGCCTACACCACCGTGTCGACCATCCTGCGCATCCTCGAGGGCAAGGGATTCGTGTCCAGCCGCAAGGCCGGCCGCAGCCACGTGTACGCCGCGGCTGTCCAGCGGGAACGCTACGAGGGTCGCAACCTGCGCCAGCTGGTGGGCAGCCTGTTCGGCGGCGACCCGTCGGCCCTGGTGCGCCGCCTGGTCTCGGACGACTCGCTGAGCGAGGACGACCTGCGCGAGCTGCAGCAGCTCGTCGACGACAGGCTGAAGCGATGAGCTGGGTCGACGTGCTGCGGTGGTACGTGGCCGTGCAGGCTCTCGTCGTCGCGGCCTCGCTGCTGGTGGTCGTGCTGAGTCGCGTCCGCCTCGCCCCGGCCGGGGTGCTGTGGCTCGGCCGCGTCCTCGCCGCCGCGGTGGTCGTGCTGCCCCTCGCCGCGGCGATGGTGCCGATGGACGCGCCGTTCCAGCCGCCGGCCCAGGTGTGGTCCGGGGTGGGGGAGGGGGCGACCACCATGGTCGCCGTGACGCCTCCGCAGGCCCTCTCGGACGGACCCGTGTCTGCATCGGCCGACTGGTTTGGCTTTGCCGCGGTGATCCTGGCCCTGGGCGCGCTCGTGGGCATCGGCCGCGTGGCGCTGGCCTGGCGTTCCCTCAGCCGGCAGGTGCGCGCGTCCGTGCTGTGGCGCCGCATCGGCGCCGTGGAGATCCGCGTCGCGCACGACGCCCAGGCGCCGTTTGCGGTGCACCTGGGCGGTCGCGCCGTGGTGATGCTCGACGACGCGACCTTCCTCGATCCGGCGGACCGCCTCATGGCCGTGCGGCACGAGCTGCAGCACCACCGCCAGGGGGACACCCGCTTCGCCTACGTGATGGTCGCCCTGCGGGCGCTGTGCTTCTTCAACCCCGCGGTCCACCTCTGGGCGCGGCGCATGGAGGAGCTCGAGGAGCTCGCCTGCGACTCGGCGCTGGTGCGTCACCGGGGGATCTCGCCGCTGGAGTACGGCACCGTCCTGGTCCGCGCCGCGCGCCACGCCGCCACCCCGCTACCCCTCGCCGCCGGGCTCGCCCCCGGGGCGTCACGCTCGTTGCTGTACAGGAGGATCCAGATGCTGAGCACCCCCCGTCCCCCCCGCCTCGCGACCCTCGCCCCCGCCGTCGCGGCGGTGACCACCCTGCTGGTGGCCACGGCCTGGGGCGCGGACAACCTCATCGACGACCTGCGCCTGGACCGGGCCCGCGTCGTCGAGGTGGCCGATCGCGCCAGCTCCCCCGACTTCGTCGTGCCGGTCAACGACGAGGTCCTCGACATGCTCGACAACTACGCGGGCCGGGAGAAGGGCCGCCGCTTCTGCCGTCGGGCCCTCGAGGCCTCTGCGGAGTACGAGGACCTGGTGTACGAGGCCCTCGACCGCCACGGGATCCCGCACCAGATCGCCGCGGTGCCCCTGATCGAGTCGCGCTACGCCAACATGCCGCCGTCCAGCGCCGAGTCCACCGCGCCGGGCACCATGATGGGCGCCGGCTTGTGGATGTTCATCCCGGACACGGCGCGCGCCTACGGCCTGCAGGTGGACGACGAGCGCGACGATCGCCTCGACGAGGTGCTCGAGACCGAGGCCGCCATGCGGTTGCTGGGCGACCTGTACGACGAGTTCGGCGACTGGGGCCTGGCCCTGGCCGGCTACAACCAGGGCGCGCGTCGCGTGCGCGCGGCCATCGAGGCCGAGGGCACCACCGACGTGTGGGAGCTGCAGCGCGCGGGCGCGCTCAACGACTACGTGGCCCGCGTCATGGTCGGCGCGCTGGTGATGGAAGACCCGTCGCTGGTCGGCGCTCGCTGAAACCCTCCCGCTGAGCCGCCCTCGCATGTAGATTGTCCTCCGTGAGGAGGACCCCGTGCCCAGATTCCCCCACCTGCTGACCCTCCTGGCGTTGCTGATCGCGCCGCTGGCCTGCTCCGGCGGTGACGACGACGACGACAGCGGCGCCCCGGCCGACGACGACGACACCACCGACGATCCCGGCACCCCGCTGGGGATGATCCTGGCCGAGGACGGCGTGGCCTACGCCGGCGCGGGCCAGGTGGACATCACCCCCGAGGTGGTCGAGACCTTCACGGATCTGAACGAGGACGGCACCTTCGACGGCTGCCTCGACGATCCCGCGGCCGCGGGCGAGGACTGCGACGAGCCGTTCGACGACGTGGACGGCGACGGCTGGTTCGACGCCGTGTTCATCGGCGGGTACGGCCCGATGCGGCCCGCCCAGGGCGTGCACGATGCGATCACCATCGGCGCGGTGGTGATCAGCTACGACGCCGAGTACGTGGCCCTGGTGGGCATGGACCTGGTGGGGCTGGCCAACAAGCGCATCCACGTGGCCCGGGACCGCCTCGCCGAGGACGGCTTCGACCCGGATCGCCTGCTGGCCTCGGCCACGCACAACCACGAGGGCCCGGACACCATGGGCCTGTGGGGCAACCCCGAGGACTTCGGCAACCCCGTCTCGGGCCTGATCCCCGAGTACCAGGAGCGCGTGGTGGACGGCATCGAGCAGGCCGTGCGCGACGCGGCCGGCTCCATGGAGGCGGTCACGCTGAAGGTGGGCGCCGTGCAGATGCGCGACCTGGACCCCTACTTCAACGGCTCGAGCTTCGGCGGCGGCAACCCCACGTCCAAGATGCACGGCCTGATCCACGACATCCGCGACCCCGTGCTCGTGTCGGACCAGTTGCTGGTGCTGCAGGGGCTGCGCGAGGACGACACGGCGGTGTTCACCTGGACCAACTGGTCGGGGCACCCCGAGGTGTGGGGGGACCAAAACGGCCTCATCTCCAGCGACTGGGTGGGCGTGACCCGCGAGATCCTGCAGGCCGAGTACGGCGGCGTGGCCGTGCACATGCCCGAGTGCCTGGGCGGCATGCAGTCCGCCGGCGGCGGCAACGTGCCGATGGTGGACGACAACGGCGACCACGTCTTCCAGGCCTGCGACGCCGAGGCCGTGGTCGACGAGGCCGACGAGGGGTGCTTCGGCAAGGAGGTCGGCGACACCCGCACCGACGAGGACGGCAACCCCGTACCCGAGTGGCCCGAGGACGAGACCTGGGACTTCGTGCGGTCCCATGGCTGGCACATCGCCGAGGCCACGATGGCCGCGCTGGACGCCGGCGAGGTGATCGAGGACGCGACCATCCGCGTGGACGTGGAGCCCATCTACGTGCCCGTGACCAACGTGGGCTTCCAGCTGCTGGGCCAGATGGACCTGTTCGACGTGGATCTGACCGACACCATCTCCGACTCCGACCTGTGCCCCGAGGCTTCGGAGCTGGACGCGGAGTGCCTCGAGATGCGCACCTTCCGCGCCGCCATCGGTCCCGTCGGCCTTGTCACCGCGCCAGGGGAGCTGTTCCCCGAGATCGCCTGGGGCCTGCCCGAGGACGATCCCCGCTGGCTCGACGAGGTGGACGATCCCACCGCCCGCGGTCCCGAAGCCCCGTACTTCCCCCAGCACGACCCGGCCTGCAACGAGGTGGACTGGGTCGAGTGCACCACCACCACGTCCGTGGGCGACTGCGACTGCCTCGACGTACACGCGTGGCCCTACACCATCCACCACGACCCGTCCGTGCCGCCGCTGCTGGACCTGCTCGACACCGAGTACCGCGCCGTGCTGGGCATGCTCGACAACTACGGCGGCTACATCGTGCCCGAGCCCGACTTCAACACCCACATCTCCCTGCTCACCGAGGACGGCGACCACTACGAGGACACGGTGTCGATGTCCTACCGCTTCGGCAACAAGCTCCTCGAGGCGCAGCAAGCCATCGACGATCGCTGGTAGGTCCGACTGGCGACGGGGCGCGCCCGGACTGATATCCTAAGAAGAGTCCACCCTGGAGTCTCCATGCGTCCGAGCGCCTTGATCGCCGTCGCGGTCCTCGCGGCCTACCTCCTGTCCGCGTGCCAGGACGTGACCGTGTCCAAGACCCCCGAGAAGGAGGGGGACGAGCCGGGCGAGTGCACCGACGACGCGGACAACGACGCCGACGGCTACTTCGACTGCGGCGATCCCGACTGCTCCAACGCCGACGCGTGCGTGGACGCGGACCACGACGGCTGGACCCTGGCCGACGAGGACTGCGACGACCACGATCCCACCGTCTACCCCGGCGCCATGGAGCTGTGTGACGACAAGGACAACGACTGCGACGAGCTCGTGGACGAGGATCTCGAGTTCGCCACCTGGTACCCGGACGCGGACGGCGACACCTACGGTGATCCCCTCGCCGGCTTCTTGGTGTCGTGCGTGGAGGTCCCCGAGCCCGACTGCGACGACCCCGACTGCGACGACGCCGACGAGGACGTGCACCCCGGCGCGGACGAGGTGGTGTGCAACGACATCGACGACGACTGCGATGAGGACACCGAGGACACCCCGGACGGCGACGGCGACGGTGACTCCCTGTGCGACGACTGCGACGACACCGACGCGGAGCTGAACCTGGCCGACTGGGACGCCGACGGCTACTCCACCTGCGACGACGACTGCGACGACCCCGACGCCCCCGTCAGCCCCGGCCTGCCCGAGGAGTACTGCAACGGCGTGGACGACGACTGCGACCCCGCCACCGAGGACGTGGTGGACGGGGACGGCGACGGCCACACGGTCTGCGACGACTGCGACGACTCGGACGCGGATCTGAACCTGGACGACGTGGACGCCGGCGGCGGCGCCACCTGCGACGTGGACTGCGACGACGCCGACGCGGCCGTGAACCCCGACGCGATCGAGATCCAGTGCAACGGCGTGGACGACGACTGCGACGGGACCACCGAGGACGCCCCCGACGCGGACGGTGACGGCGACACGGTGTGCGTCGACTGTGACGACACCGACGGTGCGCTGAACCTCGCCGATCTGGACGGGGACGGCTTCACCACCTGCGACGGCGACTGCGACGACCTCGAGGCGATCACCTTCCCCGACGCCGAGGAGATCTGCGACGGCATGGACAACGACTGCGACGTCGACGTCGACGAGGGGCTCGACTTCGATCCCTGGTACCCCGACCTCGACAACGACGGCTACGGCGACGCCCTGGGCGTGCCCGTGTACGACTGCGCCATGCCGCCGGGGTACGTGGAGGACCACACCGACTGCGACGACACCGAGGCCATGGTCAACCCCGGTGAGTTCGAGATCCGGTGCGACGGCCTGAACAACGACTGCGATCCCGGCACCCTGGACGCGCCCGACGACGACGGCGACGGCGCCGACTACTGCGACGACTGCCACGACGGCAACGCCGAGCTCAACCTCGACGACGCGGACGGCGACGGCTGGGACACCTGCGACGACGACTGCGACGACACCAACCCCGACATCAACCCTGAAGAAGAGCACCGCGACGACTACGACAACACCGACGACGACTGCCACGAC
>CAZLEO010000011.1:26596-38305 GCA_964558555.1 uncultured Rickettsiales bacterium
GGCCCGGCGCCGCCGGGGCGCCCTGCCCCGCGGACTGCCACGACACCGACCCGGCGCTCAACCTCGACGACGCCGACCTCGACGGCTCGTCCACCTGCGAGGACGACTGCGACGACACCAACGCCAGCGCCTACGCCGGCGCCCCGGAGCTGTGCGACGGCGTGGACAACGACTGCGACGGCACCGTGGAGCTGTACCTGGCCGAGGACTTCGACGCGGACATCACCCCCCTGGTCACCGGCGGCGACTACCTGCTCGAGGGCGACGCCAGCCAGATCCTCAACCCCGGCTCCGGCAGCCTCGAGGTCACCGCGCTGACCACCGACTCGGCCGGATCGTTCTTCTTCGGCACCCCCCTCGACCTCGAGACCTTCGAGGTCCACTTCGGCTTCTACCTCGGCGGCTTCGGCGGCGCCGAGGGCATCACCCTGGTCATGGCCGACGACGGCTCACCCACCCACCTGGGTTGCCCCGGACCGCTACTCGGCTTCGGCTACGACGCCCTCGATCCCTCGTGCTCCGCCACCCCCGCCGGCATCGCCGGCCTCGCCGTCGAGATCGACACCCACGACGACCCCGCCTACGGCGACCCCGGCGACAACCACGTCGCCGTGATCTCCACCGACATGACCATCCTCGACGTCCACGCCCCCGCGTACGACATCAACGACGAGCAGTGGCGCTCCCTCGACGTCTACTACGACCACGGCCTCCTCCACGTCTACGTGGACTCCGTCCCCGTGCTCACCGACGTGGACACCGGCGACGTCAGCTTCCAGGGCATCCTCGGCGTGTCCGGCGGCACCGAGTCGGGCTACCAGACGCAGCTGGTCGACGCGTTGCGGATCTGCTCTTTCGATTGAATCCGGACGCCGCTTCAGTACAGCCGAACCTGATGCGGCTGGTCCGTGGTGCCGCTGCGCAGGGTGCCGGACGGGCCGTCGACCTCGATGAAGTACTCGATGACCGTGGCGTTCTCGGTGAACCACGCGCCGTAGGGGATGACCAGATCGGCGGTGCCGTCGGGGGCGGTGGTGGTGGAGGTGTACTGCCAGGGGTCCCAGCGGCTGCCGCGGTAGCGGATCTTGGCGCGGTACTCGCCGGGGGGATCGACGCGGACGGCGCAGGCGATGGGCTCGCCGCGGATCTCGCGGGTGACGGGGGTGTGGTGCATGCGGACGGTGCGGGGCGTGGGCTCGTCGAGGGCGGTCGAGGTGGTGTCCTCGGCGGGGGTCGCGTCCTCGACCGCGGCGTCGGTGACGGGCTCCTCGGTCGCCTCGGTGTCGGCGTCCGGTGGGGCCTCGGAGTCGGGCAGGGTGGCCTCGACCACGTTGTAGGTGGTCTCCGGTGGGGGCCGGAAGGCGTTGCGTAGCGTGATCGCGACCTGGAACGAGGCAAAGGCCAGGCAGCAGATCACCAGCGCCCACACCAGCAAGCGCGTTCGGCGCACACCGGGACGCCCCGGGGCGAGGTCGCTCCACGGCGTGGTGTCCACCGTGATGGCGTCCTCCTCGTCGGCGGACAGGGGCGTGGTGATGGGCAGCAGGTCCTCGTCGAGGTCGAAGGGCATGGCCTCGTCGATGCTGTCGGTGCCGGTGGAGACCAGGCTGCCGCCGGTGTGGCTGAGCAGGCCGCTCTGCCGGACCTCCTCGAGTCGCTCGTCACCCCAGCTCGCCAGCTCTGCGATGTACTCCTCGCCAAACGGCGGGGGATCGAGCTTGCGCAGCGCCCGCATGAGCGCGATGCCGTTGGGGTACCGCTGCTCCGGTTCCTTCTCCAGGCAGACGTGCAGCACGTCCACCAGCTCGGGCGACCGCTGGCGAGCCATGGCCAGGGGCGGCCCCACCTCGGCCTCGCGCACCCGCTCGAGCACACCTTCGAGGGTCCGCGCCTCGAAGATGGGGTGACCCACGAGCATGCTCAGCACGATCACCCCGTAGGAGAACACGTCCGACGCCTGGGTGGGCGTCTCCCCGGCGGCCTGCTCGGGGGCCATGTACAGGGGCGATCCGCGGATCTCCTCGATGCCGGCGGTGCGGTAGAAGTCCGCGGCGAAGCGGGTGATGCCGTAGTCGGCGATCTTGGCCTGCCCTTCGCTGCCCAGCAGGATGTTGGCGGGCTTGAGGTCGCGGTGGATCGCCTCGATGTGCTGGTCCTTGATGGTGGCCTCGTGCAGGGCCTGCAGCCCGCGGGCGGTCTGCTGGGCGATGACGAGGGCGGCGCGTTCGTCGAGGCGGTCGGAGCGGTCGGGTAGCAGCCGCATCAGCTGCGACAGGTTGGGTCCGCGGACCAGCTCCATGGCGATGTACAGCCGATCGTGGACCCGGCCGCATTCGTAGAACTCCACCAGGTTGGGGTGGCGGATGTACGCGCCCAGCCGCGCCTCGCGCAGGAACTCCATCGTCTCCCGCTCGGCAAAGTCGCGCGCGGTCTTGTGCAGGACCTTGAGCGCCACCTCCTTGCGGAAGCCGAACTCGCCGCGCAGCTCGGCGCGGTACACCGTGGCGAAGCTGCCCCGGCCGATCATCGACCGGACGCGGTAGTTGCCGAAGCTGGAACGACTGCCGCTTTCGGGGGGATCGTCGGCAGGGGGAGGCGGCTGGGACATGTCGTGTCGGATTCTAGGCCTGATGGGCCACCGAGTGTTGGACTTCCTCTCCCCCGTGATCGGCGGCCTCATCGGCGCCGGGTTCCATGATCAAGGTGTCGGCCACCACCAGCAGCGCCTCCATGTCGTCCACACCGCCCGGCAACGCGGGCAGGGCGCGGGCAAAGGCGTCGTCGCCGGCGCGGTCGTCGAGCTCGGCGAGCAGCTGCTGATCCCGCTGCATCTCCGCCCGTTCCAGCTCGGCCAGCGCCTGCAGCTTGGCCAGCGCGCTGCGCTCTGTCTCGCTGATCGTCGAACCGAGCAGGGACTCGTCCGGGAACACGCGGCCGCTGGCCAGGGCGAAGCTGCGGTTGAGCACGAAGCCGACGAACGGCATGCCCAGATCCTCGGTCTTGCGCCGGAAGAACATGGCGTCGGTGACCGACTCGGGCGCCGGCGACGTGATCAGCACGAAGCCGACTTTCTCGTCGTCGGCGAGCATCTGCTGGGTGCGCACGGCGTTGGACGCGAACGTGGAGAACAGCTCGCCGAAGTGCAGGAAGAACTCCTGGAGGTCGGTGGCGTTCTCTTCCCCCAGGGCCGCGTTGAGGACGCGGCGGATCAGCTGTCGGGCCAGCCCGCGGATGGCGCTGGTGCCGTCGCCGGGCAGGAACAGCCGGTAGATGCGCCCGTCGAGGAAGCGGCGCAGCTTGCGCGGCCCGTCGAGGAAGTCCAAAGCGTTGCGCGACGGCGGCGTGTCCAGGACGATCAGGTCGTAGCGCCCCTCCTCGAGGAAGTCGTGCACCGCCTGCATGGCGGTGTACTCCTGCATCCCCGCGACCATGCGCGACATCTGGGCGTAGATGCGGTTGCCCATGAGGCGCTGCTGTTGATCGGGGTCCGCGGTGAACCGCCGCACCACCCGGTCGGCCACGCGACGGGGGGCGAGCATCCACGCGTCGAGCACGGCGTGCTCGGGGATGCCGGCCTCGGCGCGCCAGGCCGCCGGCACGGGCGCGGGCCGGGGCAGGTTGGGGCTGACGCCCAGGGTCTGGGCCAGCCGGCGCGAGGGGTCCACGGTCAGGGCCAGCACCCGCCGACCCTCCCGGGCCGCGGCCAGGGCCAGGGCCGTGGCCACGGTGGTCTTGCCCACGCCGCCGGCGCCGCAGCACACCAGCACCTGCGCGCCGTCGACCAGCTGGCGGATGGTGCGCATCAGTGGACCTCGCTCGTCATGAGGTCGGTGACGCGGTCGATGAGCTCGTCACCGAGCTCGACGAATTCGGGGACCTGGAGCAGCGGGACCGCCGCGCCGTGCCGCAGCCGCAGGATGGAGCGCTCGATCTGGGCCATGGTGCGGAAGCGGTTGGCGCCGAACACGGCCCGGCCCTCGAGGATCGGCTCGAGGGCCTCGCGCTCGGCATCGGTGAAGCGGTCCGCGATGACCTTGTTGACCAGGACCGTGCCCACGGGGAGCCGGTGGTCGCGGAGGCCGTCGATGAGCTCGAGGCACTCGGTCACCGGCAGGATCTCGGGCAGCGTCACCACGCAGGCCGCGGTCTTGTCCGCGTCGTACAGGAAGGCCTGGCCCTGTCGCATCATGTCGGCGATGGGGCCGGTGGGCATGAGGATCAGCAGACGCTCGGGCAGGCCCGTCAGCGCCAGGGAGTGGCCGGTGGCCGGCATGTCGATGAGGATCAGGTCGTGGACGGGTTTGCCGTCGCGCTCGGCCGTCATCAGGTCCAGCAGCCGGTAGAACACCCCCATCTCGTTGAACGACGGCGCCGCGTCCAGGAAGCGGTTGAGGGAGCCCGAACGCATCCCGGCCTTGACCAGCATCGACGGCAGCACGCGCTCGAGGAACAGCGAGTGGCCCTTGCGCGACCACAGCAGGCAGCCCCTGACGCCGTCTTCCAGGCGTTCGATGTCCACCGGCAGGTTCTCGCGGCCGTACAGCCGGGCCAGGGGCGAGTAGTCCCCGTCGGGATCGTCGATCTCCGTGACCAGCACGCGCTTGCCCTGGGCCGCGGCCGCCCGTGCCAGGGCCGCGGTCATGGTCGTGCGCCCGACGCCGCCCTTGCCCACCACGAAGATCACGCGGCGGCGCAGTAGATCAGACCACGAGAATTCGGGCCGGCTGGGGGCAGGGCTGACCATGGTGGGGGGCAATCTGACTGAAAATGCTGCGAAGGGCAAATCCATGGGGGGAAAGCGGGGCTTCGCCCCGCGGTTGAAGGTTGAAGGTTGAAGGTTGAAGGAACCGGATCAGGAGCGCCTGCGGCCTACGAAGAGGCCCCGGTTGTCGCTGAGGCCGGCCGAGTGGAACGCCACGTCGAAGCCGGCGCCGTCCAAGGCGTCGAGGTACTCGGTGCGATTGAACATCCACAGCTCGTGGCGCTCGGTGAAGTGGTCCACGTCCGCGTCGCGCCGCGCGACCATCCAGTGGAAATCGAGCACCGACTTGCGGCCCTCGGCGCGGATCACACAGGCCCGGGCCAGCTTGAGGTCCTTGTCCTCCCACGTGTACAGGGACGGCAAACCGTCGTCGAAGATGTCCCGGGAGATCCAGGGCTCGACGACCAGCACACCGCCGGGGCGCACTGCCGCGGCAAAGGCGGCTGCGGCCTCGCCCAGCGCCTCGACGCCGTGCATGTAGCCGATGGACGAGAACAGGCACAGCAGGGCGTCGAAGGGCTCGTCCACCTGCAGCCGGCGCATGTCCGCGGGGAAGAAGGTCACGTCGGGGAGGCGCTCCCGGGCCAGCGCCAGCATGGGCTCGTTGAGGTCCGTGCCGGTCATCTCGAACGTGCCGGTGAGGTGCTGCATGTGGGGGCCGGTGCCGCACGCCACCTCGAGGATGCGCGAGCCCTCCTCGAGGCCGGTGTTGAGCAGCAGCTGGCGCAGCCGCCAGGCCTCGGACTCGTAGTCCTTCCACTCGTAGATCTTGTCGTAGAGCTCGGCGCGATCGTCGTAGCAGGCGTGGCTCATGGCACGCGCCGGTAGGTGGTGTCGAACTTCAGCGGCTCGGGCATGTACTTGCTGTCCAGGCCGTAGGCCACGTGCAACGTCTGCCCGTCCTCGCCGAGGCGGAAGTGGTAGGTGCCGTTGCCCACCTTCTGTTCCCCCAGGGCGAAGATGGTGCCGTCGATCCAGCGGCGGGACATGAACATCTGATCGCCGTCGTGGGTGAACTCGAAGCGCGTGCCGTGCAGGTCGGTGGTCCAGGTGCGGCCGTCGTCGATGGAGATGGTGATGGAGTCGACGTGCACGTCGATGATGAACGTCGAGGTGATGTGGGTGCCGTTCTTCATCCGGCGCCGGGCGGTGCCCCGGAGGACGCGGCTCATCTGCTGCACGATGTCCTCGATCGCGTCCAGGCGAGCCTGGTACTCGGGCTCGCCGCCCACGAACAGATAGGTCCCGGTGTACCGCGTGGCCTCTTCGTAGACCGACTCGTCGTCGGCCCCCACGGCAGGGGTCCAGGCCAGCGCCACCACCACGGTCGCGACGACCCACCATCGTCTCAACATCCGAGCCTCCCAGCTCCTGCGTGCGCCGGGCCCCAGGGTATCGCTTCGACACGGCGTCGGCCAACTGGTCTGCAGCGGTCCCCTCTGGCATGCTGGCGCTCGTGGGACGCGGACCGACCCGAACGGATATCCCGGCCGGCTACTTCGGCATCGGCGTGCTGCGCCCCAAGTACACCAAGAACATCGGCACCCTGTGGCGGTCGGCCCACGCCCTGGGCGCGTCGTTCATCTTCACCATCCGCGACCGCTTCCCCCCCGAAGCGCGCCGCAACCTCGTGGGCGCGGACCCGGCCCTGGGCCACGCCCAGGACACGGGCCCTGCCTGGCGGTCCATCCCCTACCTGACCTTCCCCTCTGTGGCGGAGCTGCGGGCCTCGGTCCCGCTGTGCACCGTCGTGGGTGTGGAGCTCGCCGACGGCGCGGTGGACCTGCCGCGATTCGAGCACCCCGACCGCGCCATCTACCTGCTCGGCTCGGAGATCGACGGCATCACCGCCCCGGCGGCCGCCGAATGCGACGCCGTGGTCCGCGTCCCCACCCGCGGCTCGCTCAACGTGGCCGTCACCGGCGCAGTGGTGCTGTACGACCGCCTGGCAAAGGGCGGTTGACCGTCGCCGGAACTTCGCTAGGCTTGAGAGGTTGTGAAAATATCCCACTCCCCTCGCCAGCGTGGCGCCTCACGACTCTGGACTCGGTCCGGGGATAGTTTCACAACCTCCTAGCCCTGGAGGCCCGTCCATGCGAACGATCATCCCCCTGTGCTGTGTCGTCCTGCTGGCGCTCGTCAGCGGATGTTGCGGCGGCCTGAAGAGCGGACCCACCACCCAGGCGGATGAGTTCGAGGTCGATGTGGTGACCCCGGCGCTGCCGATCGAGGAGGAGGCGACCCCCGAGGACCTGCCGCGCCCCACCAAGCGGCTGGGCAAGGACGGCCGCCACGGCGGCGAGCGGTTCTTCGCGCGCATGGACAAGGACGGCAGCGGCACGATCTCCATGGAGGAGTTCCGCGGCTCGGACGAGCGCTTCGCCGAGGTGGACACGGACGGTGACGGCCAGATCGGGGCCGCCGAGTTCGACGTGGCCAAGCCCGATCGCATGTCCCGCAAGGGCGACTTCATGGGCCGCCACGACGACGACGAGGACGGCAAGATCTCCGCCGAGGAGTTCAAGGGCAAGGAGACCCGCTTCACCAAGCTCGACCGCAACGGCGACGGCTTCATCGACGCCGACGAGGCGCCCGGGGGGCGTCAGGCCTCTGGACGGACCAGCGATTCCGAGGACGAGGGTGACGAGGGGGCCGAAGACGAGGCCGAGGGCGAGGCCGAGGGCGACGAGGCCGCCGCCACCGACTGACGCCGCATGCCCGCCGTCTCCCTGCCCGAGGTCGAGGCCCTGCTCGGCCGCCTTCACCTCGACGACCCCTCCAGGATCGGCCACCGCGAGGGCCGCAAGGCCACCCAGGTCCACGCCCTGCTGGGCCACCTCGAACCCCTGCTCCGCAACGTCTCGCACCGCCGAGAGCTGCTCGTGCTCGACGCCGCCGCCGGCCGCGGCCACCTGGCCGCCGCCCTGGCCGCCCTGCTGCTACCCGCGCTGGACCTGCGCGCGCGGGTGCTGGCGTGCGAGCGGGACGTGGAGCGCGTCGGTCGCGCCGTCGCCCGGATGGCCGAGTGCGACATCCCCGGCGTGGAGGCCGTGGGCACCCCGGTGGCAGACCTCGCGTTGGACGATCCCCCCGACCTGATCGTCGCCCTGCACGCCTGCGGCACCGCCTCGGACGACGTCGTCGACCTGACCATCCGCGCCGGCGCCGCGCGGCTGGCCCTGGTGCCCTGCTGCCACCCGCGGCGCCCCGATCTGCTCGCCCACCTCGATCTGCCCGCCGCTGGCGCGGCCGGAGATCGCCTCACCGCCGCCACCCTCGACGGTCTGCGCGTGCTTCGCCTGGAGGCCGCCCGCTATCGCGTGGACACCGTCGTTTTGGGCCCGGCCGCCGAGACGGGCCGCGACCTGCTCGTCGTGGCGCGCACCGGGGGCGGCGAGGAGCGCGCTCGGCGAGCGGCGGCAGCGCTGGAGCGCTGGGGGTAGGGCGGCCGTCCCCCTCGGCCCGTGCTCAGCGGGTCGTGACCTTCCGGTACCGCACGCCGCCGTTGTCGTAGGCCATGTGGATGTCGCCGTTGTCGTCCGTGGCGATGGCGCAGCGGCTGCCCGCGCCGACGTCGGTGATGGGGCCGAAGTGGTCGGGGCCCAGGGGGGAGATGTAGGTGAGCTGGATGCGGTGGTCGGCGCTCGTCCAGCACAGGAACGTGCCGCCGCCGAGCGCGGGCGCCCAGATGGGCGTGAACCGCTCCACGCCGTTGCCGTACTCGGCGATGTCGGGCGCGACCTGGTGGGCCGCGTCGATGGGGAACAGCATCTGCTCGCCGTCGAAGATGTTGATCAACAACCCCTCGTAGCTCCCGGCCAGGTAGGCGACCTGGGGGTTCTCGAGGTCCACGCCGACGGATGGGTAGTGGCTGTCCCCCCACTGGGGATAGGTGTGGGACAGCCAGGCCACCGGACCCAGGCCTTGCCCGAGGCGCGTGGTGTTGTGGTAGCCGCCGTCGTTGCCGCCGGCGTTCCAGATCCCGGTCGCGGCGTGCCAGACGCCGGGCTGGGAGCCGCCGTACGCCGGGGCGATCCGGAAGCGGATGCCCTCGCCGCTGTCGCCGGGCGACAGGGTGATGTCCTGCTCGTAGTTGCCCTGGGAGTCGAAGCGGTAGGTCGGGTGGGGCTGACCGCCCATGCGCCAGGCGTTGTCCGGGTAGTACGCATCGATGGAGAGGTTGCCCGAGAAGCCGGTGTAGGGGCGGATGTTGTGGGCCCAGGCCTGGGTCGGCGCGTGGCTCATGTCCGTGAGCAGGGACACCCACTCGCCGGTCACGTCGCCGTCGTTGGCGAGGAACGTGGTGAACGAGACCCAGGCCCGGTCTGCCGCGTCGATCTCCATGTGGACCGAGCCCAGGGCGCCGCCGGGCACGAACCACGGCTCCTGAGCCTGCCAGTCGCCGCTGAGCTGGTGGTAGGCGCACAGGCCGGCCGTGTAGTTCTCGACGACCACGTGGGGCTGGCCCGCCAGGTCCACGTCGATGGTGATGGAGCGGAACCCGCTGGTCACCCCGATGACGACCTCCTCGCCCACCACGTCGATGGTGGGCTTGGCCGTCACGGCGGAGGTGTCGTCGTCGTCGTCGCCGACCGCGCTGTCGTCGTCGTCGTCCGCGACCGCGCTGTCGTCGTCGTCCGGGCCCACGTCGTCGTCCCCCGAACCATCACAGGCCAGGGACAGGGACAGCAGGGCGATCCAGGCACAGGAACGGAGTTCGACCATGCCCACCACGGTACTACGAAGTCGGGGTCAGGAGCAGTAGCCTCCTGCAACCCACTCCGCCAGGGTCTCCTCGGTGACCTCCTGCAGGCCTGACGTGCCCTCGCCGGTCTCCGGGTCGGACCCGCTGATCTCGGCGAGGTCCCCCGAGATCCCCTCGGCCACGAGGCCCAGGCAGAAGGTGCCCGCGCCGTCGGTGCAGTCCACGCACTTCACGCCCAGGGAGGCGAGCATCTCGCAGGTGGCGCCCTCGGGGGCGCCGGGGTCGACGGTCTCGTCGAGGCAGCGGGTGTCCAGTTCGCCGGTCAGCGTGCCCGCGGCCAGGGCCTGGCCCTCGCCCACGAAGGCATAGGTGGTGACCATGTTGGACACGGTGCACTCGTTGCCCTCGACCGCCAGGACCATGGTCTCGGTGGTGGTCTCGATGAACGGAGGCGACCACGCGGCGGAGCCGCTGAGGTCCTGGGTGCCCAGGCACAGGTCCTGGATGTAAGCGCCGCCGTCGGGGGTGACCACGGCGCCGTACAGCTCGCCCGTGCCCGCGCCACCGTCCAGGGCGGTGACGTGGAAGGCCATGTGGATCTCGCCCAGGTAGGCGCCGATGATGCTGCCCACGCCGGGGGGCTCGGTGAACGTCGCCGTGGTCAGGTCCACGTGGTAGTCGTTGCCGATGATCTGGTCCTCCTCGGCCCCGACGGTGTCGTCGTCGTCGCCGGCCGTGGTGTCGTCATCGTCATCGTCGTCGTCGTCGTCCGCGGTGGCGTCGTCGTCGTCGTCGCCCACCGCCGAGTCGTCGTCGTCGGCCTCCTCGCTGCAGGCGGTCAGGCCGAGTCCGAACATCAGCGTCAGCAGCAGCATCCAGTACGTGTTTCGAGTCATGAGAGCTCCCTTTCTCGTGTTTACGGGCAATCGCCCACAGCTTCCCAGTCGGCCACCATGTCCTCGGTGACCTCGGTCAGTCCTTCGAACTCCTCGCCAGTCTCCGGATCGAGGCCGATCACGTCCACCTGTTCGGAGTAGATTCCGTATGCGTCCACGTGCAGGCAGAACGGCCCGCTGTCGTCGGTGCACTCGGCGCACTCGATGCCCAGGGACGCCAGCAGCTCGCAGGTCACGCCCTCGTCGGAGCCGGGATCCACCAGCGGGTCCAGACATCGCGAGTCCAGCTCACCGACGAGGGTGCCCCCGACGATGCTCGAACCGTCGATCGAGAACGAGCCCGCCAGCGTCATGTCCCGCAGCGCGCATTCCCCGTCCTCCAGGTCGAAGGCGTACTCGTCGAACGTCGCCTCGAAGTACGGGCAGTCCAGGTGGGCGCCATCCAGGGCGTGGGTGGTCACACAGAGGTCCTGGACGTGGTCGTTGCCCTCGCGGAGGCACACGGTCATCAGCAGGTCGATCCAGCCCTCGCCGTCTTCGAGGTCGACCACGTGCACGATGGGGTAGATGTCGGCGATGTACTGCGACAGCAGGGAACCCACCCCGGGCGGCTCGGTGAAGGTGGCCGAGCCCAGGTCGATGAAGTAGTCGTGGTCGATCATGCTCGAGCATCCCCCGGGGGACTCGCTCCACGTGCTGAACCGGATCTCCGACACCAGCCCCTGCCAGGTGATCGTCGCGGTGAACCACGCGCCCAGGGTCAGGTAGTCGGTGCTCTCGTCACCGTGGGGATCGAACGTCAGCGTGTGGCCCTCGTCCGACAGGGTGTTCTCCCCCGGGACCTCGCCCACACCGTCCTCGACCAGCACGATCGCCGCGTCCGGTGCCGGCGCATCGAACTCCACGATCACGTCGCTGCGGTAGTACGCGCTGGTCTCCCCATCGTCGGGCTCGGTGTCCACGATGGACGCGATACCCTCCCAGCTGTCGTCATCGGACACCCCGTCCACGAGATCGTCGTCGTCGGTGACGATGGGGCGCTCGCTCTCCTCGTAGGCGCAGCACGCCACCACGGCCGCACCGGCCGTCGCCAGCCACACCAGGACACACAAGCTCCTCGAGACCCGCTCCATGACGCCTCCCGCTCCGCGGGTAGTCGCCGAACAAGCAAGCAAGTCACGGGCCGTGGCGAGGGGGTATTTGGTGCCTGGAAGAAGAAGGAACCGCGCGCGGAGAGAACCGTCGACCGTCAACCGTCGACCGTCGACCGTCGACCGTCGACCGTCGACCCCCCGCCCCAGCCCGCGAAGACCCCCCCCAAACCGCCGCGAAAAAAAAATAAAAGA
>CAZLEO010000011.1:38315-61202 GCA_964558555.1 uncultured Rickettsiales bacterium
CCCCGGGCCCCGGGCCCCGTCCCCCGGCCCCGGGACCCCGGCGGCCCCCCGCGGGGTATCCGCCGGCCTAGCCGGCGGAGTACATCATGTACAGCTCGAAGGTGCTGGTCTCGGCGTAGCCGTTGACCGACACGTAGACATCACCGGGGCCGTCCACGTCGCAGTTCTCGTCGGAACCGGACGCGTAGGGGCGGCAGTCGAATTCGGTCTCGGTGGGCTGGGAGCCGACCTTGACGTACAGGTCGGCGTCGCCGTCGCCGGTCATCTCGGCCATCAGGGCGCCGGCCTCGGCGACACTGTACGGGCCGTAGTGAATCCACTCGCCCTGGGCGACGGTGCCGGACTCGGTGACCTCGGTGTCGGTGGGGGTCTCCTCGGTCTCCTCCTCGGTCTCCTCCTCGGTCTCCTCGGTCTCCTCCTCGGTCTCCTCCTCGGTGTTGCCGTCGTCGGCGGAGTCGCCGGAGATGTCGATGGTCAGCACGTAGGTGGAGGACTCGTCGTAGCCGTTGACCGAGACGTAGATGTCGCCGGGGCCTCCCAGCGCGCAGGACTCGGAGCTGCCGTTGAGGTAGGGGCGGCAGTCGTAGGTGGACTCGGTGGGCTCGGCGCCGATGCGGACGTACAGGTCGGCGTCGCCGGTGCCGGTCATGGTGACGTTGATGTTCTGGCCGATGTCCAGGGAGTAGGGGCCGTGGTGCTTCCACTCGCCCTGGGCCACGGTGCCGGACAGGGCCTCGTCACCGTCGTCGCCGCCGTTGTTGTCGTCCTCTTCCTCGTCGTCTTCCTCGTTGGTGCCGATGCCGAGCGACATGTCCAGCAGCATCTTGGCGTTGGCGTAGGTGATCTTGCCGCCGGCCATGGAGGAGCCAGCCTGGTTCAGGGGCAGCCACAGGAAGTCGGGGTGGTTGCGCTTGGAGTCGCCGACCCACTCGCCGCCGATGATGTGGCCGTTGCTGTCGAGCTCGAGCACGTACTCGTAGTGGTCCGACTTCGTGTAGGTGTCGATGGTGCTCGCCAGGTTGCCGTCGGTCTCGGAGTCGGACTCGGAGATGTACTTGGCCGTGGTCTTGACGTGGACCAGGCGCGCGGCGTTGTCGTTGAAGACGTACCCCTCGGGAATCTCACCGCCGTGGGTGATGTCCACCTCGACCTCGGAGGTCTCGGCGTAGCCGACGATGGAGGCGAAGACCTTGGCCTGGCCCTCGGGCACGGTCAGGTCGCACACCTCGTTGGAGCCGCCGTCGTAGGGGCGGCACTCGTAGACGCTGGAGGTGGGCTGCTCGCCGAAGCGAACGTACAGGTCGGCGTCGCCGGTGCCGGTCATGTTGACCTTGACCTGGGTGCCGGCCTCGACCTCGACGGCGTCGAAGTGCTTCCACTCGTCCTTGGCCACGGTGGCCTCGTGGGACACGGTCTCGCCGCCGGTGAAGGTGGCGCCGATGAGCGCGTTGGCCTCGTTGGCCGAGACCTCGAGCTTCTGGGTGACCTCGAAGCTCCGCATGGGCTGGTTCCAGACCTGGTAGTCGAAGGTGCGGTCCTCGTTGAAGGACTTCTTCTTGATGCCCAGGAAGTTCGCGGCGATGACGTGGAAGGTGCCCGGGTTGGTGTCGCGGGCGCTCTGATCGACGGGACGGTTGTAGGGGTCGTACTCGATGTCACCGGCCGAGTCGTTGTCGTTGTTGCGGCCGGACAGGAACTCCACGTTGGTGGAGGTGTACAGCAGCGTCATCAGCGCCTTGATGTCGTTGACCTCGAAGGTCACGCCGTTGTACTCGACCGGCTCGACGGGCTCGGGCTCGAGGATGGCCGCCGGCGCCCAGCCGTGGCACAGGCCCCACCAGCTGGGGATGCAGTGGCCCTCTTCCTCGCCGTGGCGCTTGGCGCACTTCTCGCCCAGGTCGCTGTCGCACTGGTCGTCGGTGGTGCACTCGGTGCGGTGGTCGTTCTTGTCGATGCCGTGGTGTTCGGACACCGCGTCCTCGATCCCCTCGATGCCGAAGGCCTGGCCGTACTTGGCCGCGGGGGACTGGGAGTCCTCGCCCGCCCAGCGGTAGTTGATGGAGTCTTCGTACGTGGGCCAGTAGGTGCCCGCCCACGGGACCGGCTCGGCCTCGCCCTCGAGCGGCAGCTCGTCGAAGCGGTACTCCAGATCCGTGGAGAAGGCCGAGGGGTTGTCGTTCGGGCCCCACGCCTCGCGCTCGGACTTGAAGTCCCCACTGGTCTCGTCACAGCCCGTCAGGCCGAGACCGAAGGCCGCCAGCACCAACCAAACCCAGGTAAACCGTGTCATGTCGTTTCCCCTTTTCAGGTGGGTCACACCCACCGTGACACCCCCCTATGGAGCAAGAGCCGGGCCAAAAACCCGAAAAAACGGAGTTCCCCCGCTGGAACGCCCGGAAAGTCGCGACAAGACAGCGGATTGGGGTGATCGGATTTCTGCTGGAGCGCCCGGATCAGGTGTGTCACGAGTGTGCCACCGGGTGTGGCACGGGGCGTGTCAGGGCCCGCCGCGGCGCCCGGCCTGGTAAGCTCCCGGCCCAGAGGAGGGATCGCCCATGAGGACCACGCTGCTGCTCGCCCTGCTGGCCCTGGCGCTGCCCGCGTGCAGCTCGGACGAAGGTCCCGCGTGGGATGACGACTCGGCGACCCCGTCGGGGGATGACGACGACTCCGTGCCGGGCGACGACGACGACCTGGCCGACGACGACACCGGCTCCGGCGACGACGACGACAACGAGGGGCCTCACAGCTACGAGTGCGCGGCCGTGGGGTCGGCGGGCCCGGACGGCTTCTTCGCCCTGCGCGGCTACCAGGGCACGCTGTACGCGGGCCTGTTCGGCTACGGCATGGAGGGCCAGTCCATGGTCTACTCCTACCCGCCGTACCAGCTGACGTCCCCCGGACTCACCGGCATCTCCGAGTCCGTGTGCGCCATGCTCGAGTTCGACGGCCTGCTCTACGCCAACACCGAGTCCAGCGCCGACATCTTCCGCACCGCCGACGGATCGAACTGGGAACGGGTCTTCGACGGCCCCAGCTCCTCCATCGGCTGCGGCCTCGAGGCCATGGACGGGTGGCTCTACGCGGTGCAGTACAGCAATCACGCCGGCGACCACGGCGTGATCCTGCGGTCCTCCGACGGCGCCAGCTGGTCCACCGTCTTCGACAGCGGCTCCCAGAGCCTGTACATCCGCGAGATCACCTCGCACGACGGCGTGCTGCACGCCTTTGCCGTGGACGAGGACACGTCCCAGGGGTACCGGATCTCGTCGAGCAACGGCACGGACTGGTCCACCACGACGACGCCGTCACGCATCTTCCGCGGCCACTCCTTCAGCGGCTCGCTGTGGCTGGCGTCCACCGACCGCGGCTCCAACGGCGCGTCCGGTGTCTGGCGCTTCGACGGCTCGACGATGGAGCAGGTCCACCAGGAGTCCAGGCGGTACGTCACCGAGATCACCCACTTCGACGGCGCCCTGTTCGCCGGCACGTCCGACGGCTGGAAGGAGGACGAGGGCACATCGTCGCTGCTGATGTCCCGCGACGGCGAGTCCTGGGAGATCGTGTGCTCCTTCCCCGAACTCGCCGCGTGGTCCATCGCCGCGAACGGCGATCACCTCTACGTGGGCACCTGGCAGTACACCGACGGCGGGCAGCTGTACGAGGTGAGCATCGTCGAGGGCCCGGTGGGCGACGACGACGATGACGACGCGGGCGGCGACGTGGACTGCTCGCTGATCTCCCAGGCCAACCCCGCGTGGGAGGTCTGCGTCACCGGCCCCGACTTCTGCGCCGGCGTGTTCACCGACGGCGCCGGCTGCCAGGCCTACTGCGCGCCCGCCGGCCTGACCTGCACCGCCCGTTACGGCGGCGAGCCCGGCTGCATCCAGGAGCCCGACAACGTCATCGACTGCAACGCCAGCAACGGCCACCAGTCGGACTGGTGCGAGTGTGGCTGACCCCTGGCCCCGACCCGGATGACGACTTACCTTTACCAGGTATACTGATCGTCGAGGGCGGCATCACGAAATCTGGCTAGCAGGGGAGTCCATTGGGTACGCGCGATCCATTGCGATCGCGGGACGATCGCGTGGGGCGGAACCGAGGGGAACACTCCAGATGGCGCCCCAAGGTGGCGCTGGTCCTGGCAGGGATCACCGTCGGGCTCGTCGTCGGCGAGATCGGCCTGCGTGTCCGTGCGCGGGCGCTGACCCGGACGAGCAACTTCCTGCTGGCGGTGGCGGACAACTACGATCCGGTGCTGGGGTGGGTCCCGCAGGGACCGAGCGACGCGGAGGGCCCGGCAGCGCGGCGGATAGCGGTCTACGATGGCATCGAGGCCACTCTCTTGCCGGGGGGGATCCGCGACAACGGCAATGCTCCGGTACCCGAACGCCCGCTCGTCCTCGCGACCGGCGACTCGTACACCTTTGGCGACGAGGTGGGGGACAGCGAGACGTACCCGGCTCACCTCGAGCGTCTGCTCGGCTGCCGCGTGGTCAACGGGGGCGTTCAGGCGTATGGCTTCGACCAGAGCGTCCTGAGGGCGGAACAACTCAGCGCCGAGTACGAACCCTCTCTGATCATCGTGGGACTGATCCCCGACGACATCTACCGGTGCGAGCACGGCGTTCGCGGCGCGGCCAAACCGTACTTCGACGTGGAGGACGACGAGTTCGTGCTCCGGCATTCCCCGGTGCCCCCGCCCGCCGAACTGGACATGACGTGGGCACAGCGGTGGCTCGGTCACTCCCTGGTGGCCCACCACTGCATGCTGATGCTCCACGGTGAGGAGTGGTTGCTCCGGTCCGTCGTCCACGGCGACGGGGGATCTGTGGCCGGGCTGCTGATCAACCGACTGGATCGTTTCTCCGAACAGACCGGCATTCCGGTCATCGTCCTGGTCGAATACAGCCGGTTCGATCTGGGCTCTATCCTCGATCGGCCCCTGGCCGGCTCGCCGAGGAGCCTGGGGGACCTGATTCGAGTGTCGCGCGACCGTGTACACGTCCTGGATCTGATGAACCTCGAACCCTCTCCCGCGCAGCTCCACGCCGGTTTGACCACGCGCGACCTCCACCTCGAGGGACACCTGAGCCCGGAGGGCAACCGACGCGTGGCCGAGCGGCTCCGAGACCTCATCGTGCAGGAGGGGCTGCTGGAGGTGGACGCCGGCCCGCGTTGAGGATCAGACTGTGGGATCGTGGATGATCCCGAAGACCTGAACCCCGCTGCGATCGAGGCCGCCCTGGCCGACCTGCGTCCGCAGACCTGGCCCCCGCGCCACCGGGTGCACAAGTACTGGGGTCGCAAGCCCGCCAACGTGGTGGCGAGGTACGTCGAGCTGTTCACCCGGCCGGGCGAGGTGGTGCTGGACCCGTTCGCCGGCAGCGGTGTGACCGTGGTCGAGGCGGCGATCCTGGGGCGGCGCGGGCTCGGTTTCGACGCCAATCCGCTCGCGGCCCGCCTCGGGCGCGCTCTACTGGAACCTCCTGCGCGCACGGGCCTCGCGGAGGCGGGCGAGGCGATCCTCGAGGCCTTGCAGCCCGAGGTCGCCCGGTGGTTCTCGACCCGCTGCCGCGGCTGCGGCGAGACCACCCCGGTGCGGAGCTTCGCCCACCACGGGGATCAGCTCGACGAGCTGCGCTATCGGTGCCCCCGTTGCGGCCATGCTGGCGCGGACGCGCCCGACCAGGCGGACCTCGATCTCTCGGACGCGCCGGTCGACGTCCCCCCCGACACCCCCGACGCCGACATCGTCTTCGGCTGGCAGATGCGCAAGCTGCGCCGCGCCGGCCTGACCCGCTGGAGCGAGCTGTTCACGCCGAGGTCCCTGCGCCTGTCGAGTCTCCTGCGGTCGCGCATCCAGCAAGTCGCCGACCCCGCGACCCGTGAGTGGCTCCTGCTCACCCTCACCGCCGCCCTGGCCCAGTGCACCCGCATGATCGCCGACTCGTCCGGCCGCGCCGGCGGCCCCAGCTGGAAGATCAACTGCTACTGGCTGCCCTCCCGCTGGCAGGAGCTCAACCCGCTGGTCTACTTCGGCAACCGCGTGCGCAAGAGCCTCGCTGCGCTGGAAGACCTCCGCGAGCAAGGCGCCCCCCTGACCTCCCTGGCGCGCTACGACCGCGGCGACAGCCGCCGGCTGCCCCTCGGCGACGGAACCGTCGACTTCATCTTCACCGACCCCCCCTACGGCGGCGAGGGCGTCCAGTACGCCGAGCTGTCCACCCTGTGGTGCCTGTGGCTGGATGAGCCCACCCGCTTCGCCGACGAGATCGCCTTCAACCCGGTGCGGGAGCTGACCCAGGCCGACTACGCGCGCGGCCTGCGCGACGTCTTCGAGCAGTGCCACCGGGTGCTGCGGCCCGGCCGCTGGATGACGGTCACCTTCGCCAACAAGGACCCCGACGTGTTCCAGGCGTTGCTCGACGCGTGTGCCGGGGCCGGGTTCCGCCACGAGTTCAGGCTGGCCATGGGCCGATCGGCCCCCGCCCTGACCGAGACCAACGCCCCCCGGGCGCCCACGCGGGATGAGTTCATCGGCTTTCGACGCTGAATCAGGGCCACGCCGAATCGTCGTCATCCCCCGTCATCGCGGTGAACTGCTCGCACCCCCCCACCATCTGCCACGCATCCAGCGCCGCGGAGCACAGCTGGTCGATGCCCGAATCGACGACCTGGGAGTAGGACTCCAGGCAGGTGGTGTCCATCTGATCGAAGTAGTCGTCCACGCCCTCGCACGAGCACACGGTCAGGGCGAACTCCACGCAGGCGCCGCACTCGCAGTCCGAGAAGACACGATCCTCGGTGCAGGTCTGCTCGCCGAGGAACCCCATGCCGCAGTCGCACTCGATCACCTCGTCCTCCTCGCAGACGGGCTCCTCGCCGCAGGCGGTGAGGAAGAGGAGGGGCAGGGCGAGGGCGGCAAGGGGGACGGACTTCATGGCGGGAAGCCTACTGTGGTGGCACCAGCGCGTACAGGTCGTCGATCCACTCGGACCGACCCAGCAGGCGCTCGGCCTGGTAGTCGAGCATCCACACGATGGAGCCGCCGGGGGAGATCTCGCGGACGATGCCGGCCGAGCCCATGGTGTGCAGGGTGTTGCCGCCGGGCAGGCGCCACGCGTCGCCGTTGAGGGCGCCCGAGTGGTTGCCGTCGGCCTCGCTGCGCCAGATCTCGTGCAGGACCTCGTCGGCGTGGTCCACCTCGTACTCGCGGACCGAGAGCCCGGCGCCCATGCCCCAGCCACCCGAGTGCACCAGCAGGGTGCCGTCGTGGGTGTACGAGATGCCGTGCTGGAAGTCGTACTGGGAGTCGGGGGGATCGAACGAGTAGCCGGTGCCCTGGTTGCCGCCGGCCCACCAGAGGTTCTCGCCCGTCTCGCCGTCGATCTCGGCGACGAGGCTCTCGTCCCAGAAGCTGTACAGGTACGAGTCGGTGGAGGCCTCGTAGAACAGGCCGTTGGACGAGCAGTAGATGTTGGGTGAGCCCGGGTAGTCGTCGCGGCAGTCCCAGATGATCTCCGGCTCGGTCTCGCCGGGTGCCAGTTCCACCAGGGCCTCGTTGCCCGGATCGTGGTAGTCGCTGCCCCAGGCCAGCGTGCCGTCGGGCAGCTCCACGAAGGCGTGGACGATGCCGTCGGCGGGCACCACCTCGATCTCGGCATCGAGGTAGGTCTTGTGGATGAACGTCCCCGCGCCGTGGGTCTGGCCCCAGTCGATCCACCACGTGGTCTCGTCCCACAGGATGTACGACCCGTCCACCGACACCTGCGCGAACAGCGTCCAGTGCCGGTCCGGCGCCTCCGACGCCCACACGGGGCGGCCCTGCCGGTCGACGATGAACGTCCAGTAGTCGCCCGGGTCCCAGCTGCCGATCTCCTCGCAGATGCTCGACAGCAGGAAGTTGCCGGTGGGCTCCCAGGCGGCCGGGTCGCTCTCGGTGACGATCCCCATGGGCAGGCCCTCGGGGTATTCGCCTGTTGTGTACGCCTCGCCGTCCGCCGAGACCTCGGTGCCGCCGGCGTCCCCGACCACACGCCACTGCACTTCGGTGCCGTAGGGCACCCCCAGCACGATCTGCTCGTGCTCGCCTGCGGCCGCATCGAACGGCGGCGTCGACCGCCAGTGATCGTCCTCGAACGAGTACTCGACCCACACGGTCGCCGCGACGTTCTGATCCCACGACACGTAGGCCATGGACTCGATATCGTCGTGCAGCCGCCAGCCCTGGGCGATCAGCTCCAGGTCCGTGGCGTCGTCGTCGTCGCCGACCACGTCGTCGTCGCCGGCCACGTCGTCGTCGCCCAGCGTGATCAGCCCGCTGTCGGCGCAGCCGAGGGCGAGCGCGAGCAGGGAAAGAAGCGACAGAGCTCTCATGGGCGTCCCTCCGAGAACCAGTGTACATTGCCCGCCATGAGAACCGACCCTGCCATTCGCGTGCGCGATCTGTCTTTCCGTTATGCCCCCGAACTCCCCCTCGCCCTCGACGGCGTGGACCTCGACGTCCACCCCGGCCAGCGGTGGCTGCTGCTGGGGGCGAACGGCGCAGGCAAGTCCACCTTGCTGCGGGTGGTGGGCGGGCGGCACATGATCGACCTGGACGCGGTGCGGGTGCTGGGTCGCCCGGCGTTCCACGACGTCAAGCTGAGCCAGGAGGTCGTGGCCCTGGGCGGGGTGTTCCCCTTTGACGCGGACGTCCGGGTCGGCAGCATCGTCGACGGCGTGCGGCACGTGGACCCGCCCCTGCGCGACCGGCTGATAGGCCTGCTGGGCGTGGACCTCGACTGGTCCATGGCGCGGGTCTCCGACGGCCAGCGCCGCCGTGTGCAGATCCTGCTGGGCCTATTGCGCAAGCCCTCTGTTCTGCTCCTCGACGAGGTCACCACCGATCTGGACGTCATCGCCCGCCAGGACCTGCTGGCCTACCTGCGCGAGGACGCCGAGCAGCGCGGCACCACCATCCTCTACGCCACGCACATCTTCGACGCCCTGGACCAGTGGGCCACCCACCTCGCGTACATCGTCCACGGCCGCATCGTCCTCGCCAGCCCCCTCGACCACATCGACGAGCTCAACGCCCTCTGGGCCGCCGGCTCCTCCGCCCCCCTCCTGCGCATGGTCGACCGCTGGCTCCGCCGCGATCGCTGACCTTCAACCTTCAACCTTCAACCTTCAACCTTCAACGCGGGGCGTAGCCCCGCATTCCCTCGACTTTCCCCCCCGAAATAAGCAGACTAGCGCCTTCGAATCCGAACCCATTCTCACGAGGGGATGCCATGGCCAGCGAATCCACCCCATCACGCCTGTTCCACCAGGCCCAGATCCAACCCAATCAGCCCGCCTACTTCGACAAGGTCAATGGCGCGTGGCAGCCCACCACGTGGTCCGACTACGCCAGGGAGGTCCGCCAGGCGGGCCAGGCGCTGATCGCCCTGGGCGTGGACCCCGGCGACAAGGTGTGCATCCTGGGCTTCAACCGCCCCGAGTGGGTCATCGTCGACGTGGCCGCCATCGCCGTGGGCGCCGCCCCGGCCGGCATCTACACCACCTGTTCGCCGCCCGAGGTGGCCTACATCCTCAACCACTCCGAGGCGCCCCTGGTCCTGCTGGAGGACCACGGCCAGTGGGAGAAGGTGCTCGAGGAGCTGCCCAACCTGCCCAACCTGAAGCACGTGGTGATGATGAAGGGCGTGGACCCCATCGATCACGAGATCGTGCTGTCGTGGGACGAGTTCATGGCCAAGGGCGACGACGTCGCCGCCGAGAAGGTGGACGAGCGGACCGAGGCGCTGGAGCCCGACGGCCTGGCCACCCTGATCTACACGTCCGGCACCACCGGCCCCCCCAAGGCCGTGATGCTGTCCAACCGCAACCTGACGTGGACCACGGACGAGGGGACCCGGCTCGCTGGCGTGGACGCCTCCGACTGCTCGGTGTCCTACCTGCCCCTGTCCCACATCGCCGAACAGCTGTTCACGATCCACGGCCCCATCAGCAAGGGCTTCCAGGTGTACTTCGCCGAGTCCATCCCCCTGCTGCCGGACAACCTCAAGGAGGTCCGCCCGACCATCGTGTTCGGGGTCCCGCGCATCTGGGAGAAGATGTACGCGAAGGTGTCGGCCAAGCTGGACGCGGCCACCGGGGTCAAGGCCAGGCTCGCCGGCTGGGCCCTGGGCGTGGGCCGCGAGTCGATGAAGTACAAGCACCGCGGCCAGGACCTGCCCGGCCTGCTGGGGCTGAAGTACAGGATCGCCAACAAGCTGATCTTCTCGAAGGTCAAGGGCGCCATGGGCTTCGACCGAGCCAAGGTATGCATCACCGCCGCTGCCCCCATCTCCCGCGAGGTGCTGGAGTTCTTCACCGGCCTCGACATCTCCATCCAGGAGGTCTACGGCCAGTCCGAGGACACCGGGCCGGCGACCATGAACGTGCCGGGCAACACCAAGCTGGGCACGGTGGGCACCAAGTTCCAGGGTACCGAGGTCAAGATCGCCGACGACGACGAGATCCTGCTCAAGGGCCCGCACGTCTTCCTGGGCTACTACAAGGACGAGGCCGCCACGAACGAGGCGCTCAAGGACGGCTGGCTGTACACCGGCGACCTGGGCCGGATCGACGCGGACGGGTTCCTGTCCATCATCGGCCGCAAGAAGGAGATCATCGTCACCTCCGGCGGCAAGAACATCACGCCGATCAACATCGAAGAGGCCATCAACAGCCACCCCTACATCGGCCAGTCCGTGGTCATCGGCGACGCCCGCAAGTTCCTGTCGGCGCTGGTCACCCTCGACGCCGAGAAGAGGGCGGACTGGGCCGCGGAGCTGGGCGCGGACGAGGCGACGCTGCACGAGGACCCGCGCGTGGTCGCCGCCGTGCAGGAGCACGTCGACGGTGCCGTGAACCCGAAGTTCGCGCGCGTGGAGCACATCCGCAAGTTCGCGGTGCTGCCGCGGGAGTTCACCGTGGACGACGAGGAGCTGACGCCGACGATGAAGCTCAAGCGCCGCAAGGTCTACGAGCACTTCGCCGACGAGATCGAGGGGATGTACAAGGGCTGACGTCGGCCGCGGCCCGGGGGGGAGTGGAGGGGAACCGTGAACGACTCCGATCGTACGCGCACGTCGGCCCTGCCTGCCGGGGAGCGACCCGGGACCGTCAAGGCGGCGGGCCGGCTCGCGGTGGTGTATCCGCGTGATCTCGCGGTCTGCATCGAGCTGCAACGCCAGGCCATCCAGATCGGCCGCATCCCCGCGGAGGTGCCGTCCGCGCAGCTGGCCCACCCCACCATCTCGCGGACCCACGCCAGGGTGAGCTGGGACGGCCGGGCGAAGACCCACGTGATCCAGGATCTGGGCAGCCACAACGGCACCTCCGTGGACGGCGTGGCCCTTCAGGACCAGACCTGCCTGCTGGCCGACGGCGCGGTCGTCCGCCTGGGAGACGCGCTGGCGGTGTACGAGGCCGGCGGGCTGCCCCCTGCCACGCCAGCCGTATCGCGGGATGCCATCCCCGGCGACGCGCGCCCCATGGGCCTGTTGCGCCAGCAGGTCTCCCTGTGCGCGACGGATCCCTCCCCCGTGCTGCTCATCGGCGACACCGGCGCGGGCAAGGAGCGCATCGTCGATGAGGTGCACCGGCTGAGCAACCGGTCCGGTCCGCTGCGGGCGGTGAACTGCGCCGCGTTGAGCCCCCAGCTGGTGGAGAGCCAGCTGTTCGGGCACGTCAAGGGCGCGTTCACGGGCGCCGAGTCGAACCGGCCGGGCCTGTTCCGCGACGCCGACGGCGGTACGCTCTTCCTCGACGAGATCGGCGAGCTCCCCCTGGATCAGCAGACCAAGTTCCTGCGGGTGCTGGAGAACCGCGAGGTCACCCCGGTGGGCGGCACCCGGGCGACCGCCGTGGACGTGCGGGTCGTTGCCGCGACCAACGCCGACCTGTACCAGAGGGTCCAGGACGGGGACTTCCGCCGCGACCTGTACGCGCGGCTGGCCATGTGGGAGCTGCGCGTACCGCCGCTGGCCCGGCGGCGCGGCGACATCCTGGCGTGGCTGGAGTTGCTCCACGGCCAGTGGTGCCGAGATCGAGGGACCGAGCCCGCGGCCCTGCCCATGTGGTCGGCCAACGCCGCCGAGATCCTGGTCCGCCACGAGTGGCCCGAGAACCTCCGCGGTCTCAACCGGCTGATCCACCACGTGGCGCCGAAGACCGTGACCGGCGACGAGATCCACGCCGAGGATCTACCCCACTGGCACGATCTCACACCGGATGCGGAGGGCTCGAGCGCCGTCGTGTCGCCCACCACGTCCACCAAGAAGACCGCGTCCACGCTGCGTCGCCCCGCCCCCTCCCGCGAGGACCTGCTGGCCTGTCTGGAGAAGCACGACTGGTCCATCCGATCGGTGGCGAGGCACTTCGACCGCGATCGCCGGCAGATCTACCGCTGGATGAAGCAGTTCGGGCTCGAACGGCCGAGCTGACTCAGCGCCGCACCTCGATGGACTTGAACGCCGGCGCCGTGCGCGCGTCGGGGTCGCCCACCTCCATGGACACCGAGAAGTTCGACGCGGGCACGGTGGTGCCGAAGGCGCTGAGGTGGAACTCGGTGAACATGCCCACGACCAGCTCGTTGACCGACTCGGCCGCCTGCTCGCGGACCGGGGTCATGCCCGGATCGGCGGGGACGACGTCGTAGGCGGGGTGGTCGTTGTCGAAGTCGCCGGTGACGATGGCCGGCTGGGCGGGGACCTCCTCGGAGGGCGCGAGCCCCCACAGGCAGACCGTGGCCAGGGCAGGGGGCGTGTCCGGGTTGTTGCCGGAGTTGTTGGTGCCCAGCATCACGTCCTGGAAGGTCCACTCCAGCAGGCAGTCGTAGCCCTGGCAGGTGTCGGCCTCGAAGGGCGGGGTCATGTCGTCGGGGTACTCGAAGCCGCCGGATGCCGCGCCGTCCTTCATGCCGCGGGTCCAGGTCATGGCCTCGTGCAGCTGGACCAGGCCGTCGTAGTCCTCCTGGGTCATCTGGCCCAGCAGGATCAGCGCCTCCCGGGCCGCGCCCCAGTTGGCGTCCAGCGCCTCGATCAGCCCCTCGAGCTCGGCCACGAAGTTCGTGGCGCGCGAGTCGGTCCACGTGACCGACCAGACCTCGGTGTGGGGGGTCGAGATGTAGGTGTCGATGTTGTTGTCGGCGAAGTCGGTGCCGATCGCCGCGAACGCCTCGACGTCGCCGCCGTCGAGGTCGCCCAGCTGGGTGTAGCTGACGTCGTAGTAGAAGGGGATGCCGGACAGCCCGTCGGCCAGGTCCGGCAGCGAGCCGTCGGCCGAGGCCACGCCGTTGGCGAGGTTGGCGTACATGCGCTGGTGCACCGTGGCGTGCAGGCCGTCTTCCACCGTCGCCCGCAGCGTCGGGTAGATCTGCGAGTAGCACATGGGCGCGGACGGGTAGAAGCCGCCGCCGTCGCTGGCGTCGCCGCCCTGGTCGATCACGCCCTCGTACGCGGTGCCCTCGAAGTCGTCGCCGTCGAACGCCTTGGTCCAGATGCGGGCCCTGCCGCCGGGGTTGGCGCGGGTGTCGCTGCCGCCGATCACGCCGTCGGCGAACTGCAGCACGTGGGGTTCTCCCTCCACGCCGAGGTAGGTCAGCAGCTCGTAGTCCGGGTCCACCGTGGGGTACAGGTACAGCGGCGCGTTGGCCATGTTCTCCCGCGGCGACGCGTCCACGGGTGTACCCAGCACGTTGGCGAAGTTCCCCTCGGCGCCGTAGATGGTGTAGCCGTAGTCCACGCCGCCGGCCGCGTCGATGGCCTCGGGCGCGTCGAACTCCATGACCACGCCGCCCTCGAGGACGATGTCCTGGGGGAGCTCGTCCAGGGCCGAGCCGTTCAGCAGCGTCTCGCCGTCCACGGCCAGGGCGTACTGCAGCGAACCGGGGGTGGCGGCGCGCTGGATGACCCACTCCAGCGTGATCAGCTCGTTTTGCGACAGGTCCAGCGGCGCGCGCACCCGGTCGGGGTGGTTCAGGCCCACGGTCAGTCCGGCGTCACCTGTGCCGTAGATCGCCGCGGAGATACCGTCGAGCACCTCGCCCACGTCCGTGTCCGGCAGGTTCGCTGCCAGGGTCAGCTCCACGCCGGTGAACGCGTCGTCACCGTACTCGTACATCACCTCGGCGCAGGTGGCGCCCGTGGTGCGGCAGAAGCGGACCATGTCGCCGGGGCCGCTCAGCGAGATCTCGGCGGTGAGCACCGAGCGGAACGGGCTGGCGTCCTCCCACGAGCCGCCGCCGCCGGTGTACTCGGGGTTGGGGTACACGCCGTAGCCGACCCCCTCGAGCAGGTTGGCGTCCGAGCCCACCACCGTGGGGAACGCGCCGTCCACCTGCGCGGGCATGATGCGGCCCTCGGTGACCGTGTACACCGCGGTGAGCGAGTTGGCGGTGTCGAGGTTGGCGTCCATGAACCTGGGCGCGTCGTCGGCGTGGATGGAGAAGATCACCTCGGGTAACGGCTCGTTGCCGGTTATGTCGGCGACGGGGTTCCCTTCCACGCACGCGGCGAGGAGCAGGATGGCGGACCAGGCGATGATGGTGAGTCGTCTCATCGTTGCCCCCTAGAAGAGATAGATCCGGACGCCGATGCGGACCGACGCCCCCTTGGTCAGGACCGGGTAGGCCATGCGCTTGAACCACTCGGGATCGTCCTGGGCCAGCGACTCGCTGCTCAGGGCGGTGAGCAGGCGTTTGGTCTCGGTCTTGAGCTCGGTCGAGTACACCGTCTTGGACGTCCCCGACGCATTCATCTCGATGAACAGGCCCAGGTTGCGCGCGATCTGCGCCTGGGCACCGACGCCCCAGTTGAGCCCGACCCCGACGGCGGTCAGGTAGATATCGTCCTTCACGGCGCCGGGGCTGTAGTTGGTCAGGGTCAGCGCGTCGGTGTCCACGTGGGTGCACAGCACGTTGGCGTACTCCTCGTCCACGTCGATCCCCACCGAGAACCCGCCGCGGAAGATGGACACGCCGATGTACCCGTAGGCGAACGCCCGGTCGAACACCGGCACCTTGATCCCCAGCGAGATGGGCACCTCGAACCACGACGCACCGTAGTTGGTGTCCATGGTGCCCCCGATGAAGTCCTCGGGGTTCATGGCGTTGGCCTCGATCAGGTTGGCCAGGTCCGGGCTGCGCGCGGCGATGTCGCCCAGCGTGCGCGACTGCTGGCCGCCGGAGATCCGGAACGACATGTTGAACCCGGTGCGCACGAACAGCGGCACCTTGGGCCGCGGCTCGCCCCTGGACGGGATCTGGTCGAACTCGTACTGCACCGTGGCGCCGAGCTCCAGGCCCAGCATGGGACCGCCCAGCTGCGGCGCCTCGCCCAGCATGTTGAACGCCGAGGCCGTGTACTGGCTGTTGTGCCAGATGGTCTCGTTCTCCTTGTCCCCCATCAGCGCCTTGCCGGTGCTGTACGCCATGTTGGCCAGGGTGGAGTCGGCCGTGTCGATGGTGCCGTCCATGGCGATGGTGTCGCCCAGCCCCGCCATGTCCGGCAGCAGGCCGGCGGAGATGCCGATGGAGAAGCCGCGGGGTTTCTCCTCGGCGTGGGCCGATCCAGCGACTGCGAAGAGGAAGGCGGCGACCGCGATCGTGGTGCGCGCGCGCACGAATCTCGTTCCCAGGATGTCCACAGGCCCCTCCAGACCGTCCCTCGAGCGGCGGGGTGCCGCCCACGAGGCGGCCCCATTGTAGACGTCTAGGCGGCAGACCTGGACTTGTTCTGGATCGGAGTGGGGGAGTGGGGGTGGATGATGCGGAGCTGGGGGCGGCGTCGGATCAGGTCGCGTCCCACGATCAGGACCACAGCGAGCACCACCAGCGCAGCCCCCACGCCCATCCTCGCGGTGAGCGCCTCGCCCAGCCACAGGTGGCCGATGCTCAGGGCGATCAGCGGATTGACGAACGCGTAGGTCCCGGCCGCGGCCGGCCGCACCGTCTTGAGCAGGTACACGTAGGAGCACAGCCCCACCAACGAGCCCGCGCAGACGAGGTAGACCATGGCCAGGGCGGACGTCGTCGTGGGCGCGCGCACCTGGGCGAACTCCCCCGACGACGCCCCCACCATCAGCAGCACGCCGCCGCCGACCAGCATCTGCATGGCCGCGACCATCAGCGGCGAGTCCGGCAGGGCCAGCCGGCGGCTCAGCATGGAGCCCGTGGCCCAGCATCCCGCCGCGCCCACCAGCAGCAGCGCCTTGGGGTTCAGCTCGGCCATACCCCCGGCCGGGGCGACCAGCAGCCAAACGCCGCCGAGTCCGAGCGCCAGGCCCAGGGTCTGCAGCACACCGGGGCGCCGGCCCCGGAACAGCAGCCAGTCCAGCACGACCATCCACAGCGGGATGGTGGCGATCAGCGCCGACGCCAGCCCCGTGTCCACCCCCTGCACGGCCCACCCCACCATGCCGCTGCCGCACAGGAACATCAGCGTGCCGGTCACCAGCGCCGCCCCCCACTGGCGAGCCGTCGGTCGCGCGTGCCCCCGCGCCCGCAGCACCGCGTACAGCACCACCGCGGCCAGGCCGAACCGCAGTCCCCCCAGCAAGAACGGCGGGAAGCTCTCCAGGCTCAGCCGGATCGCGGCGTAGGTGGAGCCCCAGATCAGGTAGACCGCGGCAAAGGCGGCGAGGGTCTTGCGGGAGAGACGTGGTGTGGAATCGAGCATGATTCCAGGCTAGGCCGGTACAGGATTCCATAACAGATTCACAGATTCTGTTTTGTATCGGGTACAGTTTTGGAGATCCGCGATCTGTACTGGTCCGCCCATCCAGGATCTGTGCCTGGCGCGGATTCGCCATCCAGGGGAGAACAAGAACATGGAGGCGACGACACTCTACGAGGAGGTGGCCGGTCGGCTGCAGACCCTGATCGACGACGGCACCCTGCGCCCGGGGGACCGCATCCCCTCGGTGCGCCACCTGCACAAGCAGTGGGCCGTCTCCGTATCCACCGTGCTCGAGGCCTACCGCCTGCTCGAGGACCGCGGCCTCGTCGAGGCCCGCCCCCGCTCCGGCTACTACGTCAAGGCCTCCCCCCGCGCCCTGATCGAGGAGCCCACCTGCTCGGACCCGCCCCGTCGGCCCCTGCGAGTGCGCATCGACCTGGTCATGCGCATGCACGCCGAGGTCAACGACCCGTCCTACGTCCGCCTGGGCGCCGCCGCTCCCGATCCGGACCTGCTCCCGGGTCGTGTGCTCGCCCGCAAGGTCAACGAGGTCATGCGTCGCCACCCCGACGCCTGCCACACCTACATGATGGGCGGGGGGTACGACCCCCTACGCCGCGAGGTCGCCCGCCGCATGGTCGACGCCGGCTGCGCCGTGGCCCCCACCGACATCGTCGTCACCGCCGGCGCCCAGGAGGCCGTCTTCCTGTGCCTGCGCGCCCTGACCGAGCCCGGCGACCTCGTCGCCGTCGAGTCCCCCTGCTACTTCGGCCTCCTCGAGATCCTCCAGACCCTGCACCTGCGCGCCCTCGAGATCCGCACCCACCCCCGCGACGGCATCGACCTCGACGCCCTCGACGACGCCCTGCGCGAGGGCGGCGTCAAGGCCTGCGCCATCGTCACCAACTTCTCCAACCCCCTCGGCTCGTGCATGGACGACGACAAGAAGCAGGCGCTGGTCGACCTGCTCACCCACCACGACGTCCCCCTCGTCGAGGACGACATCTACGGCGAGCTCGCCCACGACGGCCCCCGCCCGCGGGCGGTGAAGGCCTTCGACCGTACCGGCAACGTGCTCTACTGCTCGTCGTTCTCCAAGACCATCTCGCCTGGCTTCCGCATCGGCTGGACCATCCCCGGCCGCCGCCGCCAGGACGTGATGCTCTTCAAGAACCTCACCTCCATCTCGTCGTCCTCCGTCCCTCAGATGGCCCTCGCCGCCTACCTCAAGGAGGGCGGCTACGACCGCCACCTCCGCACCCTACGCCGCACCTACCGCGACAACCTCGCCCGCTGCCTCGCCGCCGTCGGCCGCCACTTCCCCGACGGCACCCGCGCCACCCAACCCCGCGGCGGCCAGCTGCTGTGGGTGGAGATGCCCCGCCAGGTCAGCTCCATCGAGCTGTACGAGCAAGTCGCGCCCCACCGCATCAGCGTCGCGCCCGGCGTGCTGTACTCCGCCTCGGGTCGGTACGAGCACTGCATGCGGCTGAACCTCGCGGTGAACTACGACGAGCGGGTGGAGGCAGCGATGGAGACGCTGGGGAGTCTGGCGAAGGCGCAGATGTAGCCCCCGCCCTCGCCCCCGACTCTCCCCCTCTCGATCCCGCACAGACACGGACGGAACTTGCGCCGAGGGCAAATCCAGGGAGAGTCTGAGGGGTAGACAGGGGCGTTTCTTGCGCCGAGCGCAAGTTCGACGTGGGTCTGGTGGAGGCGGGATGCAACGCGCTGACTGACCCCCTGTGAATCAGTTCGTGTCGTCGTCGTCCCCCAGAATCCCGAACTGATCGCAACCTCCGGCGGCCTCGAACGCGTCCATGGCGAGCTCGCAAGCCTCGGGATCCCCTTGGTCGATCAGCGGTTGGTAGGTCTCCCAGCAGGTCGTGCCGATGGCCTCGTAGAAATCATCGACACCTTCGCAACCGCAGACCGTGTTCACGTACTCGTTGCATGTCGAACACTCACAGGGCTCCCAGGAGAGGCGGTCGTTGGAGCAGACCTGGAATCCATCGGTGCCGCCCTCGCAGACGCAGGCCTGTGTTTCCGCGGTTTCGCAGACCGGGCAGGCACAGTCTCCCCACCCCAGGCCGTCGTCCGAACAGATCGACTTGCCCGCCTCTCCGTCACCGCATTCGCATTCCGTGATGTGCCCGGGTTCACAGCGCGAACATCCCGAAAGGACCCAGGCCAATCCCAGCAAACATCCCCAGAAACACAGGCTCCGTGCTCCCATCCCACACCTCCTCGCCTCCACCTTACCAAACCGAGCGGCCCGTGGAGGGGGTCGGGGAGGGGAACCGATCCCCTGCCCTTAACTCGAACCCCGGTGTGGGGTCAGGGTTACCACACGTATGACAGATCTCGTCCCGAGCGTCGTGTACACCGGCACGGCCAGGCTGTTCGTTCTGGCCCTCCCGCTGCTCCCCTCCTGCGGGGCGACCTACACTCCACCCGAGTACGAACCGCCGCCTGGATATTCGGAGGTGTTCGACTCGTGCGAGACAGTGGCGCACGACGCTCCGACCAACTACTCGGACGGGCGCTTCTACGAGGCCATACCCGCCGAATGTGGAAGCACCCTCGGTGATGCCTTCGGCCTGGACTGGGAATCGTTCGGGCTGGAGCCGCGCGAATTCCACGAAGCCGGCGCAGCGGCGGATCTCGTGATCGGCGGCCTTCTGATGGCGATCGCGGACAACAACGTGGACATCGCTCAGACCCTCGACGCCGGTGCACCACCCACGCTGGCTGACGAGCTGGCACGGGTCTCGGACGATCTCGACCTCGACGACACGACGGACGCCGGAGAGCTCTGGTTCGGCTTCATGCAGGGTGCCGTCCGACGTATCGAGTTCACGTCATCCAACGACTACACGATGGCGTACGACCGCGCGGAAGACCTCGTCCTGGTCGGGGACATCAAGGACGTGGTTCCGCCCGAGGGTTTCGAAGAGGAAGGAGGAATCTGGATCCACAATTCCAAGGCGGTCCTGGAGATCGCGGGCGTGCTCGTTCACGAGGCGAGTCACGCCTTCTACCCCGGCCACGTCGATTGTGCCGGCGACGCGATCGCCAGCAACAGCTGTGACGCCACAATCGACGGGGCATACGGTGCCAACGCGTGGTGGGCTCATTTGTGGTTGGAGAACAACCTCGACGTCGTCGATCGGTCGACGTGTCTCGAAGTCGCGTACGCTGCAGAACATGGATGCGAACACATCAACGAGATCGAAGACTGGCCTGCGTGTGAGCTGCGCGAAGAGTGCTGGGAGCTGGAGGACTGATCCCCTCGACGACCCCCTCAGCATCCCTCACGCCTCGACGCCCGCCTCGACCAGCCGCTCCTCCAGGGTCTCCCAGATTGGATTGCGGGGATCGTTGCCGAACGTGCTGACACTGCGGAGACGGGGCAACGACAGCAGCGCATCGACATCGTTGACCCGCTTGGACCAGTAGATGCCGACGTGCTCCAGCTTCTTCAACGGCGCGATGGCGTCGAGGGTACGCAGCCTGGTCAGGGAGGTGACCTTCAGATACCGAAGATTCGGGAACGCCTCGATACCTCGGAGGTCCTCGATCATCTTGTTCCAGGCCAGCGTCAGCGAGACGATGTTCTCGGTCGGCAGCAGGTTCGCGAGCTGGTCAATCGAGTCGAAGACCGCGGCGTTGACCGCGGTCAGGTGGGGCAACCCGCGAAGCGTCTCGCCGAACCGGCGCCGTCTTCCGAAGCTGAAGCCGATCGATGTCAGATCCGGCAACAGCGCTGCGTCGAAGCGAAACCTGTTCTCCACCCTGTGGGCATACTCCTCTCCGGTGAGAGACTCGATCCCCGTGAATGGGGTGTCCCCGCCCAGGGCGACCGTCTTGTTCCTCCAGTACTTCTCGTCGTTGTTCCCGTCGAACCTGAACTCCCGCGTACTGGAGGGGAGCATCTCGGGCCTCAGGGACGGTGCAATCTGCGAAGGCAGCCTGATGCGCTTCAACTCGCGGAACTCTCGCAAGAACGGCGGGACCGCCCGCTCCACGTCTGTCGAATCCGTGTCGATGATCACCGAGTGCACCGGCTTGCCCTGCAGCGCCTCGAACGCCGTCGACAGGGGCACCGTGAACTTGTCGATCCCCAGTCCGTAGTCGGGTCGATCCCCCAGCCGTTCGTCCCGCAGTATCCAGTGGGAAGAAGGCTCGAAATCGATGTGGTAGTCGCCGGTCTTGTCGAGCATCTCGGCTCCAGTGTATCGCGGGCCAGGGGGGCAGCCGTGGACCGGATCAGGGGCGCACAACCACACGACTGCAGGATCGTGCGCGTGAAGATGGTGGTCGACCTCAGGACACGCGCCGGAGGTACCACGCCACCAACAGCAGGGGGACCATCCAGAGAACGCCCGCTGCATGCCGGCGGTCGGTGGAACACTCACAATCTCCCGTGTCTTCGCTGGTGTGCTGGGTGTCGTCGTCGTCTGGTGAGGGCGCGGCCGAGTCGTCGTCGTCGTCGGCATCGTCGTCATCCGAGTCGGGACAGTCCTCGTCCGCCTCGTCGATGGCGCCGTCACAATCGTTGTCCAGCTGATCTCCGCAATCCTCCTCGACTGCGGCGGGGAACACGGAAGCGTGCTCGTCGTCGCAATCCCCATCACATGGGGAGAAACCGTCGGAGTCGTGGTCGAACGGGTGTTGTGTGGCGTCCTCGTCGTCGCAATCGCCGTTGCACATGCACGCCCCATCTTCGTCCTCATCCCACTCATCCTCGGCGCGTTCCCCATCACAGTCGGAGTCCTTGCAGTCGCAGATCTCGGGGGCATCGGGATGGACCGCGAGGTCGGCGTCGTCGCAATCGTTGAGGGTGCTGTAGTACCCATCACCATCGGCGTCGACGACCGCGGCCGAGAGGAGCAACTCCAGGCGTCCGGTCCAGTGCATCCCGCCGTGGTCCGTGGAAAACGCGACGTCAGGCTGTCCGTCGCCGTCGAAGTCGCCCGTCGATGTGGGGATGCCTGCGCCCTGCCCGACGCCGAGGGCCACGGCAAGAGCTTCGAAGGTGGTCTCACCGCCCAGACCCGCGAGGTCGGCGGACTGGACCCAGGTCAGCGTTCCCTCTTCCCAGTCGAAAGAGTTCCACGGATCGCCGGCTGCCATCAGGAGCAGGTGCCCTCCGGGCCGACCTGCGAAGTCCGTGAGGCCCACGGCGCCCTGCCCGGCTCGCGTCTCGTCGGCGTGCGATTCCACCAGCAAGGAGGCGTCTTCCGGGGTCAGTGTGGCGCCTGCGGCCAGGGAGTCGAGGTCGAAACCCCGTACCGTCCCGCGTTGGTCGTTCTCGCCCGGAGCCGTGACGATGAGCATTCGCTGTGGGAGTTCAGGCGCGTCGATCTGGTCGAACAGGGTGAGTGCCGCGCCAAAAGCGGCGCCTTCACCTGGACCGTCGATCCGCGCCCAAGTCACGTCATCGAGCGTGTGGGTTCCGGTGAGGCCCTCGTGCAAGACGACGTGGACCGTCCCGGCGTCCCTGGCAATCGCCAGGGCGTGCGTCCCGTTGCCATCCAGATCGGCGATGGGTAGCACGGTCGGGCACTCGGAGCCTGTGCCCTCGAGGGTGATGGTCGCCCCGGGAATCCCGGGATTGGCGTCGGGATCGATTACGGACCACACCAGCAGTGCGCCGGGGGCTCCGTGCTGGGATTCCCATCCAGGAGCACAGGCCACGAGCCCACTGGCAGACTCGTGGAGATGGAGCCCCGTGACCGGCGTGCCAAGCCCCATGTCTTCGGTGGTCCCCTCGATCACCACGACGTCCTCGCCGCCGTAGCTCGAGGGCCACATCCATGGATCGGTCCGGCCGAGGAACACGGTCAGCTGCCCTGCCCCCTGCCCGGCGTCCGCGGCCCCCGCGATCAGATCCACGGTTCCGTCACCGTCCACGTCACCGAGAGTCATCGCGGGATCGATTCCGTCTCCGTACTCACCCCCCTCGATCCACAGCGCAATGTGGCTGTGCAGCTGGTCGAGACACACCGAACCCAGCCCGTCGGGCTGCCCCCACACGATCCAGATGCTCCCGTCGTGTCGATTCGCGAACGCCAGATCGTCCAGGCCGTCGCCGTCCACGTCGTCCATCGCCACGCTGCTGATGTCCAGCCAGGAGTACTCGTCGCCGTAGACGCTGTCGGGTATGTAG
>CAZLEO010000012.1:0-25077 GCA_964558555.1 uncultured Rickettsiales bacterium
CATTACTCGCGTCCTATCTGGCCGCCGGGTTGACCGCCGGGTCCGCGTCGTCGCAGTCGCCGGCGCACTCGTCGAACCCGTCTCCGTCGTCGTCCACCTCGTCGGGGTGCAGGACTCCGTCGCAATCGTCGTCGAGGTAGTTGCAGGCGAGCTCGGCCGCTCCCGGGTTGATCGCGGCGTCGGAGTCGTCGCAATCGCCGTCGCACTCGTCGTAACCGTCGCCGTCGTAGTCCACCTCGTCGGGGTGGAGGACCCCGTCGCAGTCGTTGTCGATGTAGTCACACGACACCTCGGTCGCGCCGGGGTGGATCGCGGGGTCGGTCTCGTCGCAGTCGCCGTCGTCGCCGGTGTAACCGTCGCCGTCGTAGTCCAGGCAGCCGATGTCGTACCCGACCGAGGGGGTGAGCGCGAAGCTGGAGGTGACGAAGGTGGTGTCCCCGGCCACGGTGCCATCCCAGTTGCCCAGGGTCTCGGCCACGGTGACGTCCCCCGCGTTCTCGTCCATGGCCCAGTGGGCGTACAGACCAGGCTCGGTGCCCGACAGCGCGTAGTCCATGGCGCAGACGATCTGGTCCTCGCTCAGCGCCTCCGACCACACCCTCACCTCGTCCATCCGGCCTTCGTAGGGGTCGGAGTCGTAGCCCGGTCCACCGTCGATGTCCGCGCCGATGTGCCACAGGTCGGCGCCGAAGCCCGGTGAGGTGACCACGGCCTCGGATGCGGCCAGGGCGCCGTCCAGATAGAGACGGATCTCCGAGGGTTCCACGACCACGGCCACGTGGATGTTCGTGGCCAGGTCCGGCGAGTGGGCGTGGCACAGGGTGTCCACGTCGACCTCTGCGCAGGTCCCCCCCTCGGTGGCGTTGTTGTCCTCGATCTCGATCTGCCACTGCCCGGCCACGTAGCCGACGAAGAACGAATTGATGTTCGTGGCCGGATCGAGCACCTCGAACACGGTGTGGTAGCTGTCCCAGCGATCGCTGTTCAGCCACGCCTCGACCGTGAACGACGTGCCCGGATCGAGCGCCCCGAACTCGATCGCGTCGGCATCGCCGTCGAAGCTCGCCGCGTTGCCCTGAGCCCGGCCGGCCGCAGGGACGCAGACGACCGCCAGCATCACCGTGAGGGAGAGGGATTTCATGGGACCTCCTCGTGGCATTGTACGATCGAGGATCTGCGCGACCCAGCCATGCCCGCGGTGAACGCCCCCTTTCTCGCGTATGATCGCCCTTCCCGAACGAGAGGGACGCCCATGACCACCACCATCCTCCGCATCCTCGCCCTGCAGGCCTTCCTGGCCCTGCTCCTGTCGGGCTGCGTACCCGAGAAGCCTGCCGACGACGACACCGGCGTCGGCGACGACGACGACTTCGGCGACGACGACGACTTCGGCGACGACGACGACGTGGCGCCGGACATCTGCGATGGGCACTCGAACGAGATCCTGTGCGACGGGGAGACGGAGATCGTCTGCGACGTGGCCGGGGACATCGCCAGCACCGAGGACTGCGACACGGCCAACGACTACCACTGCTGGCCCGGGCTGGGGTGCGTGCTGTGTTACCCGGGGACCCGGGAGTGTGACGGCGCGGACGTGGTCGAGTGCACGGGCGACGGCCAGGGCTGGTCGGTGGTGGAGACGTGCGTCGAGCCCGACGGCTTCGTGTGCGAGGGGGGCATGTGCATCTCCCTGTGCGACCAGGCCGAGGAGCTGCGCAGCTCCATGGGGTGCGCGTACTACGGCGTGGACATGCAGCAGTTCGCCGACGACCAGTGGCTGCAGTACGCCATCGTGGTGAGCAACGTGCACGAGTCGGTGCCGGCCGAGGTGAAGGTGGAGACCAAGAGCGGCGGCGTGTGGACCGAGACCCAGTCGGCGGTGGTGGAGCCGCTGGACCTGCACATCTTCGAGCTGCCGGACGTGGCCGTGTACGGCACGGCGGTGACGCCCGGGCAGGCGTACAAGGTGACGTCGCAGATCCCGGTGATCGCCTACCAGTTCAACCCGCTGGAGGGGGAGGCCTGCTCGTCGGACGCGTCGCTGATGCTGCCCACGTCGGCCTACGACACCGCGTACTACGTGCCCGGCTGGGGCAGCTCGGCGGGCACCAGCGAGATCAACGTCGTCGCCGAGGTGGACGGCACGGAGGTCTTCTTCACGCCAGCGGTGAACACCGCGGCGGGGGGCAGCCTGCCCTCGGTCACGGCGGGGACCACCCACGGGCCGGTGATCCTCGACGAGGGGGACGTGCTGCAGATCGCAGCCGCCGGGACCGGCACCTCGTACAACCTCGCCGGGACCTACGTGGGCACGTCCGAGCGGGTGGGCGTCTACGCGGGCAACACCTGCGCCAACGTGCCCGACGGCGTGGTGTTCTGCGACCACGTGGAGGAGCAGGTCTTCGGGCTGCAGACCTGGGGGCTGGAGACCGTCTGCGGGCGCCTGCCGCCGCGGGACAATCCCCCCGAGGAGGCGGTCTGGCGGTTCCTCGCCGGGGACGCCGCCACGACCCTGACGTTCCAGGCCGACGCGGGCATCTCGGGCATGCCGCCAGGCAACACGCTGAACCTGGGGCCGGGCGAGAGCACCACCCTCATCGTCTCCGGCACGGCCACCAACCCCGGCGACTTCCTCGTCACCGGCACCGAGGCCTTCCTGGCGACCCAGTACATGATCGGCGGCAACGGCGGCGCCGACGACGGCGATCCCTGCATGATCCTGACCGTGCCGGTGGAGCAGTACCGCGACACCTACGTGGTGCTGGTCCCCACCACCTGGGTCAACGACCGCATGACCCTGATCCGCGAGCCCGGCGCCCAGATCCTGGTCAACGGCAGCGACGTGAACGGCTGGCCCGGCGTCACCACCACGCCGATCCTCGGCCTGTACGAGGCCGTCCGCATCGACGTGCCCGACGGCGTGTACCTGCTCGAGGGGACGGCCCCGTTCAGCGTGGCCGTGGTGGGCTACGACTACGCGGATTCCTACTGCTACCCCGGTGGGCTGAACCAGGAGATCATCAACGACCTCTGAGAGGGTGTCCCCATATTCCACTCCCGTCGTCAGAGCCTCGATCCATCATCGCTGGACGGGTCGCTATCGCTCCCCTCTGCGGGCCTCATCGGTCACAGGCAAAAAGCCTGCTCCCTCTTCGCCCCTTGCCAGCGACGCGCCTCGCTGCTCTGCCTCGGTCCGGGAATATGGGGACACCCTCTGAGACCGAAGACCCTCCCTCCCGGCACGATCCTTGCGACCCCTTCGAGACGAACATCTCGAGTCGTCAGGGAGGAATCATGTCTGGAGTCGATCTGCCCAGAATCGCGACCGCACTCGTCGTCACCCTCGCGATCACCACCGGAGCCCACGCGCTGACCTGCAACGAGCGTCACACCCGGGTCCTGGCGCCGGCCGACGGCGAGGAGGGCGTGCCCATCGACTCGCTGGTCTGGATCGGCGGGGACTCCACGAACGGCTGGACGGACCCCGTCCTGACGATGCTGGACTCGGCCGGCGCAGAGGTGGAGGTGGAGCATCGCTACATCGAATCGACGTGGGACTGGGTGACGGTGCTGGTCCCCCTGGATCTGCTGGCACCTTTCGAGACCTACGAGGTCTGGTTCGAGGACGAGCGGTTGACCACGTTCGACACAGGCGATCAGGTGGACCTCGAGGCACCTGCTCCGCCGCAATACGCAGCGCTGGCGGACGGGGACACGCAGCTGGTCGAGCCGTTGAGCACGGAAATCCGCAGCATCGAGGTGGACATGCCGGACGAGGGTCTGTTCGTGCTGATCGACCTCGAGAGCCGGACCGCCCTCGACGAGGACCGGATGGAGGGGGAGGTCACGGACATCGCCGAGGATCCGAACGAGGTGCTCATCGGACGTGGCACGTGCGACGGCAGCTGGCACGGCATGAACACGCGCGACGTCGTGGCGTTCCGCTTCGCCACGGTGGACCTCTCCGGCAACTTCTCCGGCTGGAGCGAGCCCCTCTCGGTCCAGCCCGAGGAGATCGGGGGCTGCAACTGCCGCCAGGCCGCGGGCGGCACAGCGCCGATGTCCGCCGTTGCCGCGCTCGCGCTGGCCGGCCTGCTGCTCGTCTACCGCCGGCGCCCCTAGCCCGCTAGATCGGCTCCACGAACACCGGGATCGACGTGGCCTCACCGCTGTAGACGCCGGCCGCCGTCTCGACGACCTCGGTGGTCGGCGAGGTCACGCCCGCCTCGGTGACCAGGTGGGTCACCAGGGCCGTGGGGGTGCCCAGCTCGAGTTCGAAGGCGTGGGTCTGCTCGGGATCGCCAGGGTAGGGAAGGTCGTCGTCGAGGTACCACACGATGTGCACGGGCGCGGTGGCGCCGCCGGCGCCGGCCACGTCGAACGTCAGCGTGGTCACACCGTCCGTGACGTCCCTCGACGCGACGGTGAAGCCGGACACCTTGTCCTTCAGCAGTCCGTAGGAGTGATAGACGGGCCTGGGATCGCCGAAGTCCAGCGGTAGCAGGACGTTGGCCTCCGACGCGGTCAGCCCCTGGTGCATCCAGTAGCACCCCGACTCCGGCGGCCAGTCCTCGAGCAGGCCGGCCATGAAGCGGGTCATGCCCAGCGCGAGCGCCGTGGACGCCTTCTTCACCGCGAAGGCGGCGTGGTGGCGGTCGTGCCACGCCCGGGCGTCCTCGTAGGACAGGCCCGACGGCGGAATGAGCCCCAGGGGATCGCAGAACAGGCCGTACAGCAGGTACGACGAGCCCAGGGCCTCGTGGATCTGTTCGCCGGTCATGTCGCTGCCACCGTACGAGCTGTCCCACCACTCCAGATCGTAGGCCGAGTACAGGGTCGGGGCGCTGGTCGAGTCGTCACAGAGGATGGGGGTCGCCGTGCAGCCATGAGCGTCGAGCTTGGCGCGCAGGAAGTCGTGCTCCTCCACCATGTGCTCGATGCTCTGGTTGCAGTGCATGGCCATGGCGTCGAAGTGGGCGCACATGGACACGGTCGGCGCCACGTCGTGGGTGGCCGACGGGTCTGGATCGCCGAGCATCATCGCGAACGCGTGGAGGTACCCCAGCTGGTTGTACTCGGGGGTCAGGCTCGCGGCCGTGAGCTCGACGCGCTGCCAGAATTCGGCCTCGGACACGCCGCCGTGGCTGTTGCCGTTGAACGTCAGGCCGTAGTGGATCAGCTGGGCGTCCGGGTGGCAGGCGTCGAGGGCGGTGCGCGTGTGCTGCAGCAGCTCGAGGTAGTTCTCGGACGTGCCCGCGAAGAAGATCAGGTTCTGGGCCTCGTTGATCAGCTGGAACTCCAGGTGTGCGTGCTGCAAGCCGGCGATGTCGTCCACGCCGTCGCCGTCGTAGCGCTCGCACAGGGCGGTCACCCAGGCCTCCCAGTCCCCCCAGTGCCCGGCCGTGGGATTCGCGGGCAGGTCCTCGCAGTCGCCGGGCACGGTGTCGCAGTCCATGCCGAAGACCCCCTCGGCGATGGGGCGGGAGTCGTGCACGCCCCACGGCGAGGCAGGCACGAGGTGGAACATCACGCTGCGCGCGCCCGCGTCCTCCCAGTGCCGGACCGCCTCGTCCAGGGTCGACCAGTCGTAGTCGTGCGTCCCGCCGTCGGGGGCATCGGGCTCGATGTACTGCCACTTGATGTCGTTGAACTTGATCGACGGCAGCCCCAGGTCCGCGTACGCACACGGCGCGTCGCGTCGCGCGCCGCAGTCGTCCGAGAGCGTGTGCATCACCCAGTACGGGTTGAAGTACATGGCGCCGAGGGGCTCGGCGTTGCCCGTCCCCTCCCCGGCCGAGTCGTCGTCGGCCGCGTCGTCGTCCCCCGCGTCGTCGTCGTCGTCGCCGGCGTCGTCGTCGCCGGGATCCCCGGAGTCGTCGTCACCCACGTCGTCGTCGCCCGCGTCGTCGTCGCGCGGATCAGGGCTCGTGCAACACGCGAACGCCAGCAGCACCGCCAGCGCGAAGATGCTCGGTCGAATGGACATGCTCTCCCTCATTTCGTGTGCCCCTTCATCTCCTGCTCCCGGCTGACTCGCTTCCTGAACCGTACCGCGATGGCCACGGTGATGGCGATCCACACGACGATGGCGGCCAGGGTCAGGCCGGTGACCAGCGCCTGGGTCACCACCGCGGCGAGGATCAGCAGCAGCAGCGAGGCGCCGCCCTTGGCCACGCGGTAGGTCAGCATGTCCACCACGGCCTTGCCCTGGGTCTTCTCCACGTAGCTCAGCGGGATGTACAGCAGCTCCTTGGCCGCGCGGAAGATGGTGTAGTCGAAGGCCTTGGAGGCGACCTTGGCCGCGGCCATGGTGCCGAAGGCGGGGTTGATGGCGAAGGCGATCACGGTGCCGGCCAGGGCCAGGGGTACGGCCAGCAGGGTGCCGGGGATGGCCAGCAGGCGCAACAGGGGTCCGACCAGGGCGTGGCCGAGCAGCGTGCCGGTGTTGACCGCAGCGTAGACCTTGCCGATGACGCCGGTTCGGGTGTCCGTGTCGGGGTAGGTGGCCTCGACGATGCCGTTGAACTGGTAGTCGATCAGCGTGATGGCCACCTGGACCACGGCCACGAGGCCGAGCATGAGCAGCAGGTAGGAGCTGGACCGCAGGATCGCCAGGCCCTGGCTGAGCTTCGGCGGGCCGTCATCTGTCTTCTCCTCGCGCATGAGCGAGCGGGCGCCGATGACGCGGGCGAAGGCCACGCAGAGCACGGCAGAGAGCCCCAGCGCCGGCAGCACCGCCCACAGGCTGTCGTCGGTGCCCACGCGGTGCGCCAGGGGTCCCACGGCGAGGTTGCCGCTGATACCGCCAATCGAGCCGAACACGCCGAACAGCCCGTAATACCAGCGCGCGCGCTGGATGGGGAACACGGCGTTGGCGAAGCTGTAGAAGATCTCCACCAGCACGACGATGTAGATGTCCTTCCACACGTACAGCACGTACGACGTGCCCGGCAGGCCCGCCTTCCAGGCAAAGACCAGCCCGGTCATCATCGCCCCGCTGATCAGGCACACCGCCGCGTACAGGGTCACCAGGTCGTACCGGCTAGAGAAGCGGTTGTAGACCGCGACCGTGGCCAGGGCGGCGAACGCCACGAGGATCCAGACCCGCGGTAGCTGGGAGTAGTCGTGGGCGTCGAGGAACAGCGACTCGGCCGACGGCCGGGCGATGGCGTAGCTGAACATCAGCAGGTAGGCCAGCACGCACAGGCACACCACCCGCAGCAGCGGGGTGCGAGTGTGTCCTTCGACCGGCGCAGCCATGACAGAGCCCTTTCGCGGTCCCAAAGGGTAGCAGTTGCCGCACGTCACGGGTGAGACCCGACAGTAGGGGCGGTATCATGCGTCTTCGGAGGTTCCTCATGCGCTGGTGGTCCCTGTTCGCGCTGCTGGTTTTCCTTGCCGTCGGCTGCGGAGACGACACGGACGACGACTCGGCGGCGGGCGACGACGACAGCGCCGCTGGCGACGACGACGACACCGCCGACACCCTGGTGGAGGGAATCGCCCTACGCGAGGACGGCTGGCTGCGCGGCGATCTGCACCTGCACACCACCCACAGCGACGGCTTCGAGTCCGTGGGCACCGTGATCGACCTGGCGGAGTACTACGAGAACGAGACCTTCCTGGCCCACCACCCGGCGTTCGAGGGCAACGGCCTGGACTACATCGCGATCACCGACCACGACACGGTGGCGTGCAAGGACGATCCCGAGTTCGTCAGCGACCGCCTCGCGCTGATCGTCGGCGAGGAGTGGTCCACGGCCGGCCATGCCAACCGCTTCGGCGTCACCGAGCACGTCTCGGACGGCCCTTCCACCGAGTCCGCCGCGGCCGCAGCAGACGCCGCCCACGCCGAAGGGGGCGCCATGTCCCCCAACCACCCCATGTTCGAGACCCACCTGTGGGGCTGGGACGTCCGCAACCACGACACGGTGGAGGTGTGGAACATGGGCTGGGCCCTGGGGTCTCCCGAGACCACCGCCCAGACCCTGGCCGACTGGGAGGCCGCCCGGGGCCCCGCCAGCCCCTTCGCCCGCCGCGCAGCCCAGGAGGCCGGCGTCACCGCCTCGGGGCAGGCCCGGGTCATGGTCGAGGCCATGCTCGCCCGGGGCGTCCACGTGGGATTCGTGGGCGGTTCGGACCGCCACGCGCTGGTCCTGCCAGGCACGCCCACCACGTACGTACGCGCCGCGACCGACGACGCGGAGGGGGTGGTGGATGCCATTCGTGCGCGCCACACCTTTGTCTCGCGCAACCCCTCCGCCGCCCAGGTGCTGATGGAGGTGGAGGTGGACGACGAGTTCGCCGAGGCGGGCGACGCCTTCGACATCTCGGACACGGGCAACGAGGCGACGGTGACCGTGCGGGTCGGTCGCGCCCTCGGCGGTGAGCTCCGGCTGATCGTGGGGGGCTTCGTGGACAGCGACGAGGAGGTCGAGACCGCAGAGCTCGGCGAGGTCGTGCTGCAGGTCCCGGTGACCTCCTCCGACTTCGTCACCGAGCACACCCTCGAGGTGCTCCCCGGCGACTGGATCTACCCCCTCGTCCTGGAGCCGCTCGTGCCCTCCCACGCCACACAAGAGCAGGCCACCCTGATCGAGGAGATGGCCGCCGTTTCCGCCACCGCGGGCGGCGACGTGCTGGAGCTCGCCACCACCCTCGCGCCGGTCCTGGACGTGGAACTGGTCGGCGATCCGGGCGCCTGCGACCCCGAGGAGTGGCAGCCCGAGATGCTGCAGTGCGTGACCATCATCGACGAGGGCATGGCCACGTTCTACATCCCCGACCTGCTCGACCGCGCCGCCAACGCCTACGTGGAGGACGGCGCCGTAACCGAGTGGTGCGTGGGCGCCATCGCCTCGGCGGTGATGTTCCAGTAGGGGACGCCCTCGCATACAATGGGTGACTCTCTGGCCAGGGCCTGAACCATGAGCACGCCGGTGAACTACCAGCTGGGTTCGTACCGCCTCGAGTTCGACGAGGGGCACGAGGGACTGGTGCGCTACTTCCGCGGCCGGCGGGTGTTCGACAACGGCATGGAGCGCCCCTGCCGCATCCGCGTGGTGGAGCTCGACCAGGTGGGGGACCCGGAGTTCCAGGCGCAGCTGCTCGACGAGGCGCGGCTGCTCATCGGGCTCAAGCACCCGGGCATCATCGCCACGCAGGACTACGGCGTCGTGGGCGACCGCATGATCCTGGAGAACGAGCTGATCGAGGGGGAGTGGCTCGAGGACCTGCTCGAGAGGTTCGGCCGGCTCGAGCAAGGGGTCGCCCTGTGCATCGTCTGCAGGCTGGCCGAGATCCTCGCGTACGCCCACCGGGCGACCGGACCGGGCGGCGTGGCGATGAAGCTGGTCCACCGCAACATCCAGCCCCGGCACGTGCTGATCACCCCCCACGGCGAGACCAAGCTCGCCGGCTTCGGCATGGCGCAGTTCCGCGGCAAGCTGCTGGGCACCACCCTGCGCAGCACCTACAGCGCCCTGGCCTGCCTCAACCCCGAGGAAGCCCGCAACCAGGCCGCCGACTACCGCAGCGACCTGTTCGGCCTGGGGACGCTGCTGTACCGCATGCTGACCGGGCGCGACGCGTTCGCCTCGGCGAACTTCGAGGAGACGCGCGACGCGATCCTGCGGGGTTCGTATCCCCCGCCGCAGAGCCTGCGACCCGACGTTCACGCGTCCGTGACCGAGCTACTCGGTCAGCTGCTGCAGGTGGACCCGCGCCAGCGGCCCGCCAGCGCGTGGACCGTGTGGAAACAGTCGTGGAAGCTGTGGCGCCAGATCGGTACTCCCTCGGACGAGCTGCGCCTGCGGGATCTGGTGGTGGCTCCGGAGGTGGGCGGCGCCGAGACGGCGGCGACCATCGACGACGCCTGAACTACTCCTCGGTCGCCTCTTCCCGCGCCTTGGGTTCCAGCTGGATGTCCTTGTCCTCGCCGCCCTCGATGCTCACGGTCACCCAGCTGCTCCACCTCAGCTCTTCGTTGGTCGCCTGCAGGCGGTAGCGCCCCGGCTCGAGCTCCAGGTCGAGGATCGGCGTCATGCCGATGGACTTCTTGTTCATGAAGATCTCGCACTCGACGTCGGCGTAGATGTTGACCGTGCCGGTGCGCGAGACGGGCTCGTCGGTCCACGAGGGGTATTCCTCGGTGGGCGTGGTGTCCTCGACGGGCGCCGGGGTGGTGGGCTCGACGAAGATCTCGTCGTCCGTGGGCACGAACAGGGCCCGGTAGGCCCACCGGCCCACGCCACAGCAGACGAAACACACGGCCAGCGCGACCACCGTCCCGGTGACGATCCAGCCCAGCAGGTGGCCGCGGGAGTCGGACTCGTCGTCCACTGACGCCGGCTCGCCCGCCGGCTCGAAGGTGTCCTCGGCCTGGGCGATCCCCGACTGCAGGGCGGGCACGTCCCCGCTCGCCGCCAGCGGCTGTAGCGGCAGCTGGCCCGCGCCAGTGGACGGGATCGGCGCCCCTGGTTCGCTGGGGGTCAGCTCCCGCTCCCGCTCCGCCCCGCTGATCAGGTCCACGTCCTCGAGGAAGCTCACCGCGAGCACCGACGGGGGTTCGTCCACGGCTTCGTGGAAGTAGTGGCGCAGGTCCCGCACCATCTCCAGCGGGTGGGGGTACCGCTCGTCAGCCGCCTTGGCCAGGCACCGCTGGACCGCCTCGGTCAGGCGCGGGTGCAGGCCGCCCCGCTCCGAGTCCAGCGGCGGGGCCGCCAGCTCGAGGATCTGGTTGAACGTCTCGAACTCGGACCCCCCCAGGAAGGGCAGCTTGCCCGTGAGCAGCTCGTAGCCCACGTTGCCCAGGGCGAACAGATCGGAGCGGATGTCCACCGGGTCGCTGCGGACCTGCTCGGGGGACATGTAGGCGTACTTGCCGACGAAGAACCCCTCGCGGGTGCGGAACTCCCGCTCGCTGGCCATGGCCACGCCGAAGTCGATGAGCTTGATCACGCCCTCGTGGGACACGAGGATGTTCGACGGGCTGATGTCCCGGTGCACCAGCCCCATGGGCCGCCCGTCCGCGGTCTTCGCGTCGGCCATGTAGGCCAGCGCCGAGGCGATGCACTCGAGGAAGAACGCCGCCACCTCCTGGGGCATCTCCACGCCCCGGTCGCGGCAGCGCTTGACCACCGACGACAGGTCCACGCCGTCGATGCGCTCCATGACCATGTAGTGGGCGCCCTCGATCTCCGCGTACTCGTACACCCGCACGATGTTGGAGTGGCGCAGCAGCATGCCCAGCCGCGCCTCCTCGCGGAACCGCGAGACCAGCTCGGGCACCTTGGCGTGCTGCGGCATCATCCGCTTGACCACCACGCCGGCCCGGCCGCCGCTGGGGAAGACCTTCTCCCCCGCGAACAGCTCGGCCATACCGCCCAGGGCGAACCTGCGCGGTGCCTCCACGGACAGCTGGGCGGGGATGGGGACGAATTCGGTCAACGTTTCCCTCGCGGCGCCGAGTCAGCTCGGCTCGCGAAAGTATAGCGTCGCGCGCGAGTTCGGGGCAGTCAGTCGCCCGGCTCCAGGGACTCCAGCAGGATCTCCGAGACGTCCTTGAGCGCGAGCTGGTCCTGCTTCTCCTTCGCGGCCAGGCCGTCGTCGAGCATGATCAGACAGAAGGGGCAGGCGGCCGCCAGGGTATCGCTGCCCGTGTCCAGGGCCTCGCCCACGCGGTCGTGGTTGATCCGCGTGCCCAGGGTCTCCTCCATCCACATGCGCCCGCCGCCGGCCCCGCAACAGAAGCCGGAGGAGCCGTGCCGCGGCATCTCGGTGTACGTCACCCCGGGCACGGCCTGGATGAGGTGTCGCTGCGGGTCGTACAGATCGTTCCAGCGGCCGAGGTAGCAGCTGTCGTGGTAGGTCACCTGCTTCGTCCCGTCGGGGGTGCGGGTGGGCTGGAGCTTGCCCTCGGCGACGAGCTTCGCGAGCAGGTCCGCGTGGTGGATCACCTCGAAGTCGCCGCCGTGGTGGCGGTACTCGGTGCCCAGCACGGTCATGCAGTGGGGGCACGCGGTGATGATCTTCTTGATCCCGTAGCCGTTGAACAGCTCGACGTTCATCTGCGCGAGCATGGCGAACAGGTACTCGTTGCCGGCCCGCCGGGCCGGGTCACCGCAGCAGGTCTCCTGGCCGCCCAGCGTGGCGAAGCTCACGCCCGCGCGCTGCAACAGCTCCATGGTGGCCCTGGCGACCTTGCCGTTGCGCTCGTCGAAGGCCCAGGCGCAGCCGGGGAAGATCAGGTACTCGGCGTCGGGCTCCTCGTCGAAGGTCGGCAGCCCCTCGGCCCAGTTGCCGCGCTGGTCCATGCCGATGCCCCAGGGGTTGCCGTTGTTCTCGAGGTTGCGCATCACCGGCTGAGCTTCCTTGGGGAAGTCGCTGAGCATCAGGGTCAGGTACTGACGCATGGCCTGGATCTTCGGCACGTGCTCGATGTGTACGGGGCAGGCCTCGGCGCAGGCGCGGCAGTTGGTGCAGGCCCACAGCTCGTCGAAGGCGATGGCCCCGGCGGTGAGCTCGTCCCCGGCGTCGGAGCCGTTGACCAGCATCACCCCCTCGGACTCCCGGTCCACGTCCTCGTTGACCGCGCCCTTGGCGTCGAACCACAGGCCGATCTTGTCGTCGGCGTTGGCCTTGATGTCGGCGATGATCTTGCGCGGATTGAGCGGCTTGTCGGTGTTGAAGGCCGGGCACTGGGCGGTGCAGCGGCCGCACTTCATGCACGCCTCCACGTCCAGCAGGTCCTTCCAGGTGAACTCGTCGACGCGGTGGATGCCGAACGTCTCGCGGGTCTCGTCCTCCAGGTCGGTCATGTTCAGCGTGGGAAGGTCGGCGCAGTGCTTGCGGCTGCGCAGGGCCACGTTCACCGCGCCGGGCACCATGTGCCAGAACTTGGACCAGGGGATGGTGGCGATGAACACCATCGCCAGGATCATGTGCACCTGCCAGTTCACGGCGTGGACGATCCGCACCGCGCCCTCGCCCAGGCCGGTGGCGCCCAGGGCCAGCGCGCCCAGCCACCCCACGGGGGACCAGGGGGCCCAGGGCATGCGCACCTCGCCCTCGCCCACCATGCGCAGCGACTCGGCGAAGAAGCCGGTGGCCACCAGGGCCAGCAACAGCAGGATCGCCCACAGGTCCTTGGGCTCGCTGTCCAGCCGCGCCGGGCGCTGGACGTACCGCCGTCCCAGGGCCATCACCACCCCGATCAGCAGCGCCACGCCGAACAGATCACCGGCCAGCGACCAGATCAGGTAGGTGGGCCCGCGCAGGAACTGCACGCCGAAGAACAGGTCGGTGAAGTCCTCCTGGGCCATCACCATCAACGTGACCAGGAACAGCACCCCCATGGCGCCGAACATGAGGAAGTGCATGGCGCCGGGGAAGGCCTCGCGGAGGATGCGCTGGTGGCCGAGCATGTACTTCAGCGCGTAGCCGATGCGCTCGCCCAGGCCCTCGCGGCTGGCCTCATCGGGCTGGGCGATGGCGGCGAGGGTCCTCCAGCGCCGGACGTTGCGCCACGTGCCCCACGCGGCGATGGCCATGGCGAGGAACGCGGGCCCGTAGATGGGCCAGCGCATCCAGTGGATGTTCCAGAGGATTTCTCGTGTGGGTTCCATGGTCCGAAGTCTGTCGGATCCAGGACCTCAACACCAGGAAACGTGCACTACCCTGCGAGGAGTTCCGCCGCCCCCTCCTGGGCCTCGAAGCTCGTGCGGATCTTCTCCTTGGCGCGCATCTCCAGTTGCCTCACGCGCTCGCGGCTGATGCCCAGGACCACGCCGAGCTCACGCAGGGTGGTGGAGGAGGGGTCGAGGTAGCGGCGCTGGATGATCAGCTGCTCGCGATCGGTGAGCTCGTCCATGGCCGCGAGCAGGTACACCACGCGGTGCTGCTGCAGGTCGTGGGCCATGGCCTTCTCCTCCGTGTCCGGGCCGTCGTCGGCGAGGAGATCCACGTACGCGGTCTCGCCGTCGTCGCTGATCCGGGCGTCCAGGGACAGATCGTGGCCGGAGAGCCGGCCGTTCATGTCCTCCACCAGCTCGGGGCTGGCGTCGAGGATCTCGGCGAGCTTCTTGTAGCGCAGGGCCGGGTCGAGGTCGGGGTACATCTTCTCGAGCATCACCTTGGCGCGGCCGAGGCGGCTGTAGATGGACCGCTGCTTCTGCGTGGTGCCGATGCGCACGAGGCTGCGCGACCGCAGCAGGTACTCCTTGATGTACGCGCGGATCCACCAGCCGGCATAGGACAGGAAGCGGATGCCTCGCTCCGGGTCGAAGCGCTCCGTGGCGCGGATCAACCCCATCAACCCCTCCTGCACCAGATCCTCCATGCCCACGTGGCGGTTGCGGTACTCGCCGGCGATCTTGAACACCGCCTTGAGGTTGCACAGCACCAGCCGGTCCAGGGCCTCGGGGTCCTGCGTGTCCCGCCAGCGCCGCGCCAGCACCTTCTCCTCCTCGCGGGTCAGCACCGCCGTCTTCGATGCGATCTTGGAGTACGCGGCCAGCTCGTTCGTGCCTCTTCTGAACGCCATTGTCGTCACCTTCCAACCGTCGTTGCGACTAACTCACCCTCTAATCTCTACCATTTCGATAGATATTCGTCAAAAAAACTAAATGAGCAAGATCGATGCCAGGTTGGTTCGAGAATGATGCCAGGACGCGATCGACCGACGTGAGCGCCCTTCCCTGCGGCGCTGTCTCGCGCGGGACGTCCAATCCCCAGGATGTGTCTCAGTCCGACCGTGAGACAAGTCAATCCCGGGACAGATCGCGAGACGCCCCCTCTTCATCCCCTGGCACGCCCCTTGCTGTATTCCCCTGTAACGGTCGAGAGCCCACCAAGACGATAGGCAAGGACGAGGACATCGAACCACGACCGATTGCAGGAGAGACGATGAGAGACGCCATCCGATGGTCCTTCGAGGGAATCACGCTGCTGGCGGCGCTGTGGCTGGCCGGGCCGGCCCACGCGTTCGACCACACACACGCGAACTTCGATCAGGTGCTACGCACACACGTGAAAGGTGGCTGGGTCGCCTACGGCGAGCTGGCCGCGGACCGGACCGGGCTCGACACGTACGTGGATTCCCTCGCCGCCGTGGACGGCGCCGAGGTCGCCGGGTTCTCCCGCGCCGAGGCCATGGCGCTGTGGATCAACGCCTACAACGCGCTGACGCTCGAGGTGATGATCGACCACGGCCCCGTCGCCTCCATCCGCGACATCGAGGGGGCGTGGGACGGGATTCGTCACGACGTGGCGGGCCGTTCCCTGACGCTCAACGAGATCGAGCACGAGATCCTGCGCAAGCTCTACCCCGACGCGCGCCTGCACATGGTCCTCGTGTGCGCGGCGCGCAGCTGCCCCAAGCTCTACGCGGGTGCGTTCACGCCCGCCAACCTCGAGCAGCGCCTCGACGCGGCGTCGGCCGGGTTCGTCACCGACGACCAGCGCAACGTCTGGTCGGCGAGCGGCGGCGAGCTCGAGGTCTCGCGCATCTTCGAGTGGTATGGAGGCGACTTCGTGGACCGCTACGCCAGCAAGGGCGGCGGGGACGACGCCACCGCCGGCATCCGCGGCTTCTTCGCCGCCTACCTCGACGATCCGGCCGTGGGCCAGTCCACCGTGAAGGTGAGCTACCTGGACTACGACTGGAGCCTCAACGGCAGCTGGTGAGGTGCACCATGGACCGCCTGTACACGACGATCCTGTGCGCCGCCGCGGCCCTCGTCATCGCCGCCCCCGCGGCGGCCGGGCCGTGGAGCAAGAGCGGCGGCGAGCTCTACGTGAAGGTGGGCGAGGGGTTCTTCCTCGCGGACACCTACGTGGACTCCTCCGGCACGGTGCGCGCGGGCACCGACTACCTCGGCGCCAGCACCTTCGCCTACTTCGAGGTGGGGCTGGCGCCCAGGCTGCAGATCCAGGGCTACCTGCCGTTCACGGTGGCCCAGAACACCTTCCCCGACGGCGTCCGCTACCGCCAGAGCGGCGGGGCGGACGCCATCATCGGGGTGCAGTGGTCGCCGCCCATCCCGGTGACGTCGGCGGTGCGGCTCGACTTCAAGATCCCCATGTACGACGTGGGCGGCGTGGAGGGCCCGCTGGCCAACCGCTTCCCCGCCTTCGGCGACGGGCAGGTGGACATCACCGGCTGGCTGTCCATCGGCGGCTCCATCCCCAGGACCCCCATGTGGGTGTTCGCCGAGGCGGGCCACCGCTTCCGGACCGAGGGGTACATCGGCGAAGGGGACGACCGGGAGTTCCTCGACAGCTTCGTGTTCGCCGGCCAGGTGGGGGTGAACATCAAGGACCGCGTCTTCGTGGCCTTCTCGGTCAGCGGCGTCACCCCCTACGAGTCCGACGCCTACACCAAGGCCTACCTGGTCCTCGGGCCGGGGGCCGGCGTGATGCTGGGCAAGGGTTTCGCCATCGAGGCGTCCTTCGATCCCATCGTGTGGTCCCGAAACAGCTCCATGGGCATCGGCTTCGGCTTCGGTGTCTCTTACAAGCGCTGAACGAGTAGACGTTCCGAGGAGAACGAATGTCGACGATTCGAATCCAGCCCGTCTTGCCCGCCCTGGCCGCCCTGGGCCTGGTCACCTCCGGCTGTGGCACGTGGGTGAACTATCCCGACGACTACGAGCCGCCCACGACCTCGTCCCTGGACGACTTCCCCGAGGTCACCAGCTGCAACCACCTCGGCTTCGACGCCCTGCTGGCGCAGCACACGGAGGGCACCGACGACGGCCTGTACGTGCTGGTGGACTACGACGCCCTGAACGAACCGGGGGAGTCGCGCTACCTGCTCGACCAGTACGTGGCCATGCTCAACAGCATCGATCCGGGCACCCTGGCCGATCCCCACGAACGCCAGGCCTACTGGATCAACGGCTACAACGCCGCGGTGATCCAGGGGGTGCTCGCCCGCTACGACGGCGATCCCGAGTTCAGCGTCTCCGACGACTTCGAGGGGTTCTTCGGCGAGCCGGCCTACGCCTTCAGCGGCGTGCTGCTGTCGCTGAACCAGGTGGAGCACGGGGTGCTGCGCGGCGACTGGGAGCACGACAGCGTGGCCAGCGCCGACGCCGACACCCTCGAGGCCATGCAGGCGTTTTACGACGACGTGTGGGAGGGCGGCACCGTGGACGCCCGCATCCACGTGGGGCTCAACTGCGCCTCCCTGGGCTGCCCCAACCTGCGCGCGGCCGCGCCGTACGCCTACAAGCCCTACGACCTCGACGAGCAACTGGACGAGATGTCCGCCGCCTTCGTCAACAACCCCGAGAAGGGCGCGGGCCCCGACGGTATCTCGCCCCTGTTCGACTGGTACGGCGTGGACTTCGACGCCGAGTACGGCGGCGTGGAGGGATTCATCGAGTTCTACCGAGAGGGTGGGCTCTCCGACGTGAACACCGATGCGCGGCTGTCCTATGACTGGTCGCTCAACATCGTCCAGTGAGGGGGGAGAGGTCGTGAACATCGTCATCGTCGGCAACGGCGTCGCCGGAATCACGTGTGCGCTGAAGGCACGCGAACGCGACGCGGACGCCACCATCACCGTGGTCAGCGGCGAGTCCGACTACTTCTTCGCCCGCACCGGGTTGATGTACGCGTTCATGGACCGCATGACCCGCCGCGACCTCGAACCCCACGAGCGTCGGATCTACGCCGACCAGCGCATCGAACGGGTGCGGGACTGGGTCGTGGACCTGGACGCGGACCGCCGCGCCGTGCACCTCGAGGGCGGCCGCTGGCTCGAGTACGACCGGCTGGTGCTCGCCACGGGCGCGCGGCCCAACAGGGTGCCGTGGCAGGGAGACGACGCGATCCAGGACGGCCTGGTCCACTTCGTGTCCATGCAGGACCTCGACGCGTGTGAGCGCCTCACCCCCTCCACCCGGCGCGCCGTGGTGGTGGGCGGCGGCCTGATCGGCATCGAGCTCGTCGAGTGCCTGCGCTACCACGGCGTCGAGGTCACCTACCTGATCCGCGAACCCCACTACTGGCCCGTGGCGCTGGGCGAGGCCGAGGCCTCGGTGGTGGCGCGGCACCTGCGCGATCACGGCGTGGACGTCCGACTCTCCGAGGAGATCGAGGCCGTCACCGTGGACGACGACGGCCGCGTCAGCGGCGTGAGCACGAACCGCGGCGATTCCATCGACTGCCAGATGCTGGGCGTGGCCATCGGCGTGCACCCCCACATCGAGTGGCTGCAGGGGTGCAAGGACCGGCCCGACACCGGCCGCGGCATCACCGTGGACGACCGGCTGCGCACGTCCCTGCCCGGCGTGTTCGCCTGCGGCGACTGCGCGGAGATCCACCCCACCGACGGGGATCCCTTCGTGGAGCTGATCTGGTACTCGGCCAGGCGCCAGGGCGCGCTCGTGGCGGGCAACCTGTTCGGCGACGACGCGCCCTACCGCCCGCCCACGTTCTTCAACAGCTCCAGGTTCTTCGAGATCGAGTACACCACCGTGGGCGAGGTCAACCTGGCCCCCGCGGGCTCGTCCACCCTGACGCTGGCCCACCCGAGCCGCCCCGTCTCCGTGCGCATCGTCCACGACGGGGAGCGGGTGCTCGGCTTCAACCTCATCGGCTCGCGCTGGGATCACGCCCGCTTGCAGACCTGGATCGAGCAACGTCGATCCGTGCCCTGGGTCGAGGCCCACCTGCGCGAGGCGCAGTTCGACGTGGAGTTCGGCCGCGCCGACCTCTCGGCCCTGCAGCGAGAACAGGGCCGGATCTGATGCGACGTCAGAGTGTCTCCGGGCTGGTGCTCCACGACGTGACCCACCGGGGGGTCGGCGCCTGGGTGATCGCCGTGGCGCTGACGGTGTTCTACCTGCTGCTGTACCTGGGCCTCGACAGCAAGTGGTTCGGCAGCCCCTGGCTGGACACCGCCGCCGTGTGGATCTTCGAGATCGCGCTGCCCGACGCCTGGGCCGACCGCATGAGCCCCAACCGCTGGAGCCTGTACGGCCTGCTGTACACCATCGCCGTGGGCGGCGGCGGTGTGTACGTGATGCGCAAGTACCGTCACAACCGCTACCAGCTGGTGCGCACCTCGGTGGTGATCTTCGTGCAGCTGACGCTGGCGTTCAGCGTGCCGCATCTGATGAAGTTCTTCGGCCGCCCCGATCTGTACCTCAGCTACCTGTGGCCGCTGAAGATCGACCTGTTCGATCCGCGCAACGTCCACTACTACCCCCTGCCCTACCTGCTGTACGGCGTGGTGGCGTCGGTGGTGGCCGTGCCCGCGTTGACGCTGCTGTACGGCAAGCGCTGGTACTGCTCGTGGGTGTGCGGCTGCGGCGGCCTGGCCAACACCTTCGGCGAGCCGTGGCGGCACCTGTCGGTCAAGTCGAGCTGGGCGTGGCGCTTCGAGAAGGTCTCGATCCACACCGTGCTCGGCCTGGCCTTCCTGGCCACCGGCCTGTGGCTGTTGAGCGCCCTGCTGCCCGATCACACGACGCTGGGCGGCGCAGCCGAGTGGGCGCGCAAGTGGTACGGCCTGATGGTGGTGACCCTGCTCTCCGGCGTCATCGGCGTGGGCCTGTACCCCATCGGCGGCACCCGGATCTGGTGCCGCTTCTTCTGCCCCATGGCCGCCCTGCTGGGGCTGATCCAGAAGCTCGGTCGCTTCCGCATCCGGGCCAAGCCCGACATGTGCATCTCGTGCGGCCTGTGTTCGAAGTACTGCGAGATGGGAATCGACGTGCGCTCCTACGCCCAGGAGGGCAAGACCTTCACCCGCGCCGCCTGCGTGGGTTGCGGACTGTGCGCCGAGGTCTGCCCGCGCGGCGTGCTGCGACTGGAGAACGCCACGACAAAAGACCCGCAGGAAGCGCTCCGGGGGTGACGTGAGGACCGCGACCGTACTGGCCTGGGCACTGACGCTGTTGCCCCTGTGTTTGGTCGGCCTGCACCGGCTGCTGCTGGTGCTGGCGCGGGTCCGCATGGGCCGGGTGGAGCGCCGCCCCGAGGCTGCGACCATCGTGGGGGACGACGTCCCCTCCGTGACCATCCAGCTGCCCCTGTACAACGAGCGGCGCGTGGCCCGCCGGGTCATCGAGGCAGCCGCGGCGGTCCGCTACCCCCACCACCGCCTCCAGATCCAGGTCCTGGACGACTCCACCGACGAGACCGTGGACATCTGCCGCGCGACCTGTGAAGAGCTGGCGGCCCGCGGCGTGCCCGTCGAGCACGTCCACCGCACCGACCGCACCGGCTTCAAGGCCGGCGCCCTGGCCGCGGGCCTGGACAGCGCCCGCGGTGAGCTGATCGCGGTCTTCGACGCGGACTTCGTCCCCCCACCGGACTTCCTCGAGATCACCGTGCCCCACTTCCGCCAGCCCGACCTGGGCATGGTGCAGGCGCGGTGGGACCACCTCAACCGCCGCGCGAGCCTGCTGACGCGGCTGCAGGGGCTGCTGCTGGACGGGCACTTCCTGCTCGAGAGCGCCGTGCGCCACCGCTTCGGCGTGTTCTTCAACTTCAACGGCACCGCCGGCATCTGGCGCCGCCGGGCCATCGACGAGGCCGGCGGCTGGAGCGCCTCCACCCTCACCGAGGATCTGGACCTGTCCTACCGGGCGCAGCTGGTGGGCTGGCGCTTCGCCTTCATCGAGTCGTACACGGTGGGCGCCGAGGTCCCCGAGCGGGTCCGCGCGTTCCGCACCCAGCAGCACCGCTGGACCAAGGGCGCGGTTCAGGTGGGGGGTCAGCTGGCCCGCCGCGTGCTCCGTTCGCCGCTGCCGCTGCGCACCAAGGTCGAGGCCATGTTCCACCTGTACAGCAACCTGGCGTTCCCGCTGGTGTTGCTGCTGGCGCTGCTGCTGCCGCTGTCCCTGGTGGCGCGGCAGACCATGCTGTCCGCTCAGAGCCTGCTGTGGTGGGGCGTGGACCTGCCCGTGCTGGGGCTGGCCACCGTGCCCATGGCGCTGTTCTACATCGCCGCGGAGCACGCGCGGCGCCGCCTCAGCCCCATGAGCCTGGTGCGGGCGCCCATGGCCATGGCCCTGGGCCTGGGCATGTCGGTGAACAACACCCGCGCGGTGCTCGAAGGCCTCGCGGGCAAGCCGTCGGAGTTCGTGCGCACGCCCAAGGTGGGCGAGGGCACGATCGCCGCACCGCGGTATCGGTCCGAGCTCACCGGCAGCGGACTGCTGGAGATCGCCATCGCCGTGTACTACGCCGCCACCATCGCCTGGGCGGCGACCCACGGGGTGATGTCCTCGATCCCGTTTCTGTTGCTGTTCATGGTGGGGTTCGCGTACGTAGGACTGCTCACCGTCTTCGAGCCGAGGAGTTAGTGGACGAGAGATCCCAGGGAGGGAAGCGGCGGTCCAACCGCTTCTACGTCACCGTCTTCACCCTCGCCGCGCTGGCCGAGACCGCGTGGCTGGGCGTCGCCGAGGTGGAGGCGTGGGGGGTGGCGACCCACTTCGGCGAGCTGCAGCACCTCGCGGCCATGGCCGGTGGCACGCCCATGCTCATCGTGGCGTGGTGGGCCGCGACGCGCTGGACCCTGCCGGTGCGCTGGGAGATCGCGCTGCTGCTCGTGGCCGCCCTGTCCATCCGAGGTGTGCTGTGGTTCGAGGGCCTGGAGGGCACCCGCGACGCGCTGCGGTACATGTGGGACGGCAAGGTCCAGGACGAGGGCATCGATCCGTACAAGTACCCGCCGAAGCACGAGAAGCTGAGCCACCTGCGCGATGGCGTGTACTACCCGCACATCTACCGCAAGGACCTCCCCACCTGCTATCCGCCCGTGGCCGAGGGTTGGTTCTGGGCGGGCTACAAGCTCAACCCCGGCGGCTTCCACGGCTGGAAGGCGGTGCTGCTGGGCCACGAGATCCTCGCCGTCGCGGTGATCTGGCTGGCCTTGCGTCGGAGGGGCAAACGCGGCGGGCACGCCGTGGTGTACGGGCTGGCGCCGCTCGCGGCCGTACAGCACATGGTGGGCATGCACCTGGACGCCCTGTACGTCCCGTGGCTGGCCGCGGCGTTCCTGTTCAACAAGTCGCGGCCCGGCCTGGCCGGGGCGGCGGCGATGGTGGCGACGATGGTACGACCGCTGGCCATCGCCGCGATACCGGCGCTGATGTGGGGCCGGCGCTGGAAGGAGGCGGCGTGGGTCGCCGCCGGGGCCACCGTCGCCGGCCTGGCCCTGCTGCTGCCCTATGCCTCGGCCGGGCCCGACATCATCGGGTCGATCCCCGACTACATGATGGAGTGGGAGTTCAACGGCGCCATCTACGGGCTGCTCAAGAGCTGGACCGGCGATCCCGTCCTGGCCCGCAAGATCGGCTACGGCATCACCATCGGCCTGTGTCTGATCTTCCTGACGCGCAAGAAATGGAGCGCCGAGGGGCGGTTCGCCGCCTCCATCGGGGCCTACTACGCGTTCTCGCCCACCATCTACCCCTGGTACATGGCCATGCTGATCGTGCCGTGGATCTTCGTGGGCGGGTTCACCCCGATGGTGCTGGGCGAGATCATCGCCATCTCCGAGACCGTGGAGATCCCCCACCGTTCGGGGTTGGCGTGGCGGGTGCCCACGCGGTTCCTGATCCTCGAGTGGGGCGCGCTGGCGTTCTTCCTGCTGTTCGACCTGGGTTTGCTGCTGTGGTGGCGCAGGCGGCGCAAGAGCGAGGGGGCAGACGATGTTCGCTGACCAGCGCGTCACCGTGATGATCCCGGCGCTGAACGAGCAGGAGTGCATCGCCGGGGTGGTGCGGTCCATCCCGCGTGATCGGGTCGACGAGGTGGTGGTGGTGGACAACGGCTCCACCGACCGCACGTCCGAAGAGGCCGCGGCGGCCGGCGCCACCGTCGTGTACGAGCCCACCAAGGGGTACGGACACGCGCTGATGCGGGGGCTGCGGTCGCACGGCCGCGAGGGCATCGTGGTGTTCATGGACGGCGACGGCGCCGACGACCCCGCCGAGCTGCAGGCCCTGCTGGCGCCCTTCGCCGACGGCGCCGACCTGGTGGTGGGCCAGCGCCGCGGCGACCTGCAGCGCACCCAGACCTTCCCGCAGCGTATGGGCAACATCGTCGTGCTGGGCCTGGTGCAGGCGATGTTCCACGAGCGCCTGGCCGACCTCGGCCCCTTCCGGGCCATCCGCGCCGAGGCCCTGCGCGACATGCAGATGAGACACCTGACCTACGGCTGGACCGTGGAGATGCAGATCAAGGCGATCACGCGCGGCCTGCGGGTCGTGGAGATCCCGGTGAGCCACCGCGATCGCATCGCGGGCGAGTCCAAGGTCAGCGGCAACCTTCGCGCCGTGGCGCGGGCCGGGGTGGTGATGCCCCTGACCGTGATGCGGCTGGCCGCGGCCGAGCGCTGGCGCGCGCGGGCGCGAGGACCTAGATCCAGATGAGAGCTGGGGAGCAGACATGACGTATTACCAGGACGACCACCTCCCGCGTTTCGGCGAGATCGGCGAGGGCAACTCCGAGCTCGCGCGCAAGTTCTTCGACTACTACGGCACCGTGTTCGCCGACGGCGCGCTCACGGCGCGCGAGAAGTCGCTGATCGCGCTGGCCGTGGCCCACGCCGTGCAGTGCCCCTACTGCATCGACGCCTACTCCAAGGACGCCCTCGAGAAGGGCTCGGACCTCGAGCAGATGACCGAGGCGATCCACGTGGCCACCGCCATCCGCGGCGGCGCTTCACTGGTGCACGGCGTGCAGATGCTCGATCACGTCCGCAAGTCGGGGATGTAGACCGTGTCCACCGCAGCGGCCATGGCCTTCGACGCCCGCCTCGAGGCCAGCGGCTGGCCGCAGCTGCAGCCCGCCCGTCTGGAGATCTTCCAGATGAACCTGGGCAAGCGCTGCAACATGGCCTGCCGCCACTGCCACGTATCGGCCGGCCCCAACCGCACCGAGGTGATGCAGCGCTCCGTGATCGACGCGTGCCTGCGCGCCCTGGACACCACCGGGGCCCACACCGTGGACCTCACCGGCGGCGCGCCCGAGCTCAACCCCGACTTCCGCCACCTCGTGCGCGAATGTGTGGACCGCGGCAAGCACGTCATCGACCGCTGCAACCTCACCGTCCTGTTCACCCAGGGCCAGGAGGACACGCCGGCCTGGCTGGCCGAGCACGGCGTGGAGGTGGTCGCGTCCCTGCCCCACCACCGCAAGTTCAACACCGACCGCCAGCGCGGCGCGGGCACCTTCGACCGCTCCATCGAGGGGCTGCGGCGACTCAACGAGGCCGGCTACGGCAAGGGGGATCCGGACCGCGTCCTGACCCTGATGACCAACCCCGCCGGCGCCTTCCTCGCCGGCTCACAGGCCTCCATGGAGGGGGAGTGGCGCGTGTCGCTGCACCGCGATCACGGCGTCTCCTTCGACCGCCTCATCGCCCTGAACAACATGCCCATCTCCCGCTTCCGCGAGTGGCTGGTCACCTCCGGCAACCTCGAGCCCTACATGCAGCGCCTCGAGGACGCCTTCAACCCCGCCACCGTCGCCGCCCTCATGTGCCGCAACACCCTCTCCGTGGGCTGGGACGGCCGCCTGTACGACTGCGACTTCAACCAGATGCTCGACATGGACGCCGAAGACCGCTCCGGCCGCCCCCTCCACATCACCGATCTTGATATCGAGGCGTGGGAGAATCGGCCGATCCGGACGGACAGCCACTGTTACGGGTGCACGGCGGGTGCGGGGAGTTCGTGCGGAGGGGCGACGGCGGGGGACTGACCCCCCCGGATCCTCGTTCCGACGGTCCCCCTCGCCGATTGAAGCAAGGTCCTCGTTCCGACGGTCCCCCGTCGGAACGCTCTCCCCGGGCGCTCCAGCGCCCTTCTTCTTGGTGCTCGTGTACCTACCTGCCCCGCCCGTCGCCCAGACAGAGTACCCCGGTGCTCGGCGACGGGGGGAGGGATGGCGGATTCAGGCTCTGGGTGGATGGATGAGGTTCGGGCTTGGGGGGCGGGAGGGGCTTGGGGGACGGACTCGTTACCTCGGTGGCCACGCGCGGTCAGTTCCGAGGCCAATGCCAACTATCCAGGGGGATGGCGGCCATCTCGACGACAACTTGGGATCAAA
>CAZLEO010000012.1:25177-35350 GCA_964558555.1 uncultured Rickettsiales bacterium
CCCAAGTTATGGGGCCGATGGCGGCCATCTCGACGACAACTTGGGATCAAACCCAAGTTATGGGGCCGATGGCGGCCATCTCGACGACAACTTGGGATCAAACCCAGCCAGCGCCGGCTCGCAGCCCCCAGCCACGCTCCACCTCCCCCCCAATCTTCCATCCACCTGAGCCAGATCTCGCCTTCCCTCGTCCGGCGACGGGGCGATGATCCGCGGTCTTCCCCGCTCCCCCTACGGCCCCGTCGACACCTTCACGCTCATCGCCGACGACCGCCGCCCCGCGACCACCTTCTCCTCGAGGTGGTGGTAGGCCAGCGCCTCCTCGTCGATGCGGTACTTGTGCACGTGGACCTCGCCCATCAGGCCCTGGGCGTCGCCCACATCGAACGGGATGCGGTAGGTACGCGACTCGCCCGCGGCGATCCGATTGTCGTACTGCAGCGCCGGCGTCGGATGCCACTCGAACTTGGCGCGGGCGATCTCGGTCTGCTCGGCGATGACCTTGCCGGTGTGGTCGGCCACGTAGATGCGGACCTCGATGTACCGCTCCGGGTCGCCGGTGGGCACGGAGTGTCCGGCGTTGTCGTTGGTCAGCGTGACGACGAGCTCGGCCTTCTGTCCCCGTCGCGGCTGCCGTGGCTCGAAGTTCACGGTCGCGGTCAGCCCCTCGGGGAAGACTTCCTGCAGCTTCTCGAAGGCCTCGGCATCCGAAGGTCGCTTGGGGATCAGCGACCCGGGGAATGCGTGCATCGGCCCCGGCGAGGCCTCGGCGCCGATCCACCGCTTGTACTCCACCTGCGGCATGTGACAGGACTGACACGTCCGGGGCTCCTCCTGCCCCGCAGACCACTCGCCCCACTCACGCCCGGTGGCGAACGCGCACACCATGTCCAGCTGCTCGACGCGCACCTCGACCCCGTGGCACCGCAGACAGAACTCCGACGTGCTCAACGTCTCGCTCCGCCGCGTAGCGTGGGGAGCGGCCGGGGCGGTGCCCGTGGGTCCCTCCACGTGCCCATCGCGGACGTGACACGCAGCACAGCCGATGGCGTCGTCGCGCAGGGTCTCGTTGTAGGTGGGGTTGTCGGCGAGCTCGGGGCGGCGAAGGTCGCCTTCTTCGAGGCCGACGGGCAACCGGGCCTGCTGGTCGTACAGGGGCAGGTGGCAGTTGATGCAGATCCAGTGGATGCCGGGGTCCTTGGTGAGCTCGGCCTGGTACTGGTCGTCGTCCCAGGCGCGGGCGTGGATGCTGTCGCGCCATTGGCCCACCTGGGCGGGGTGGCACCCGGCGCAAGTGCCGGTGTCCATGGCCTCGAGGCCGGCCGGCGGCGGCGTGTCGGCCAGGGGTCGGAAGTACTCGGGCTGGGAGGCGAAGAACGCAGCGGCGCGGGCGTGCACGTCCTCGTCGGGCGGGGTCGCGTCGCTGGCCTGACTGCGCGCCGTGCAGGCGAGGGCGAAGGCGCCCAGGCCGATCACGGCCAGCGCGGGCAAGAGCAGGCGTGTGTACAAGGTCTCACTCCTCGGCCAGGGCCGCGCGGAGGGCGCGGTCGAGGTCTGGGGGCAGGGTGCCGACGGCCAGGGCGGCCTCGACATCGGCGAAGCGGTCCACGTCGGACAACGTCGCGACCTCGCCGTACCCCAGGGAGAGGTCCACCAGCCGCTGGCGGGTGGCGGCGAGGGTCTCCGGCACGGACCAGGGGATGCCGGTGAACAGATCCGCGCCGGGGGCCCGCTGGGCGACGAGGTAGTAGCCGCCGTCGCGGGCCGGGCCGACCACCGCGGGCACGTTGCGCAGCAACTGGATGGATCGCCGCAGGTGAACGCGGCTGAGGCGCGGGATGTCCGTACCCACGAGCACCACCCGCTCGTAACCGCGGTCGAAGGCGCGATCGAACGCGGTACGCATGCGGACGCCGAGATCGCCGTCCGCCTGCACGACCCAGGGCAGGTCGCCGGGGGATGTCCAGCCGGGGGTCGGCTCCTCGGCCAGTTCGAGGATCACGGGGATCTCGGACTGCAGCGCCTCGGCCACGACGTGCTCGAGCATGACCCCGTACACCGCGGCGGCGCGGACCGCGCCGATATGTGCCGCCAGGCGGGTCTTGGCGCGGCCGGGTACCGGCTCGCGGCCAAACACCACCACGCACGATCTATCGAAGCCCACGTCCATGGAGGACACGGATACACGGCTGCGGCGAGGACGTCCAGTGGGCGGGAGAGGTTCGGGGAGCGGGGAAGCGATCAGGGCGTGGTGTCGATATTCTACCATTCCAGTAGACTTTGATGATCAGAACCTGGTGATGGTGATCCCGGACACGGTCACCAGCGTGAACACGGTCCACCCCTCGATCACGTGCAGCTTGCTCAGCGCCGAGCAGGTTTCGGGTGACAGCTGCGCCCGCGCGTTGACGATGCCGGTGACCACCAATCCCACGAAGAACGCCGCGTGGATCACCGCGAGCACGCGGTGGAACCTCGACGAGTCGAAGCCCTTGCCCCGCGTTGCCGGCTCCAGGAGGTGGCGCATGGGGTTGGGTGCGGTCACCGCGAACATGGCCGTGGTGAGGTACAGCGCGGTGGTACCGATGGCCAGGCCGCGGTGCAGGTCGAAGGCCCACGCGGGCGGCGCCTGGCCGGTGTCCATGCCGACGCGGTTGATCGTGCCCACGGCGGCGGTGGTGCCCAGCACCGGGATCAGGATCAGGGACAGGGCCTGGTGCACGTTCATCTGCACGCGGCGCTGCCGTACCTGTTGCTGCAGGCGGCGACGGTCCTCGTCGTCGAGGGACGTCGGGGGGGTTGGGGGGGGCGGGGGGTCGGGGTCTGGGTGGTGGGGTGGGGGGCGGGGGCCACGGCGAGGGCCGCGGCGACCAGGGTCGCGGCGACGGTGCGGTTCATGGCGTCTCCCCGTCGATCGTCAGGTCCACGGTGACCGTCACGGTGTCCGAGATGCGGATGCCCAGCAGGCCGGGGCGGGGGATGTCGAACGCCTCCAGGGAGATGGGGAACCGGGCCTGAACACGCAGCGCGCCGTCTTCCCGGGTCACCAGCACGGTGGTCGCCAGGCGCTGGGTCTCCCCGTGCAGCTCCAGCGGCCCGGCCACGGCCAGCTCGGCCGCCGCCAGCTCGCCGTCGGCCGGTTCACGGCGCACGACCTGCACCTCGTCCACGGTCCAGCGAGCGCTGGGGAAGAACAGCAGCTCCAGGGTCTCGGCCGCGTGCTGATCCCGCAGCTGGTTGCCGCTGTCGAAGGCGCCCAGCGGGATCGAGGCCTCGAACCGAAGCTGCTCCAGCGCGGCGGGGTCGAACTCCAGGATCAGGTCCGCGCTGGAGGCGGGCAGCACCGCGTCGTACGTCTTGAGCTTGTGCTCGACGCGGTAGGTGATCGTCCCGTCCACCGGATCGGCTGCCGCGCTGCGCGCCAGCCCCGCCATGACCAGCGTGGCCAGGGCGAGGGCGACGGTCCAGCGGGCGGCCGCGCGGCCCGTCATGATCCAGCCAGCTCGCGCACCGCTTCGAACACCTGCTCCACGTGGTCCTTGACCTTGACCTTGCGCCACACGCGGCGGACGACCCCCTCACCGTCGATGAGGTAGGTGCACCGCTCGATGCCGAAATAGGTGCGGCCGTAGTTGCGCTTCTCGACCCAGGCGCCGTACGCCTCGATGACCTCGCGATCCGGGTCGGACAGCAGCGGGAAGTTCAGCTCGTGCTTGGTCGTGAAGTTGGCGTGGGCCTTGAGGCTGTCCTTGCTCACCCCCAGCACCACCGCGCCGAGGGCGCGCATGTCGTCATGGACGTCGCGGAAGCCGCAGGCCTCCTTGGTGCAGCCCGAGGTGTTGTCCTTGGGATAGAAGTACAGCACCACGATCTTGCCCTCCAGATCGGCCAGGGACACCTCGCCGTCGTTGGTGGCGGCGGTGAACTCGGGTGCGGGCGTACCTTCGGTCGGAGCGGTCATGATGGATTCCTCTCAGATCTGGATGCGGACCTCGGCGGTCTCCGCGTCGTACTCGGTCTCGAACACGGTCAGGGGTTCGCTCGCCGGTCCGCCCGTGGGCGAGCCGCCGAGGTCGAACGTGGAATCGTGGCAGCCGCATACGAGTTCGTCGGTGAGGTCGTCGAATCCCGACAGCAGGCACCCCTGGTGGGTGCAGGTGCCGTCCAGAGCCGCGAAGCCGTCGTCCAGGCGGACCACGGCCAGGGTCAGGTCCTCGCCCACGACCTCCACCAACACCATGCCTCCGACGACCTCCAGCTCCGGGTAGTCTGCGACGGCCACCGTCAGCATGTCCCCGTCCGGTGTCTCTTCCCCCGCTGCGGTGCCACCACAGCCAGCCAGGAAGCGCGGCAGGAACACCGCGGCGAATGCGCTGCCACCCACCATCAGCATGAACTCACGGCGGCCGCTGTCTCGTTGGATCTGCTGTATCATCGTCTTCTCCCGCCCCTACCCAATCGCAAGATGCGTGCCATCCCGCAGAGGCAGTCACGTGGCCCGATCGTCCTGCCGAGCAGGCGTCCCCCCCCCCCCCCCCGCCCGCGCGCGGGGCGGCGGGGGGGGGGCGCGGGGGGTGGGGGTTCTACTTGAAGTAGCGGTCCAGCAGACCCTTGAACGCCATGCCGTGACGGGCCTCGTCCTTGCACATCTCGTGGACGGTGTCGTGGATGGCGTCGTAGTTGAGCTGCTTGGCGCGCGTGGCGATCTTCTTCTTGCCGGCGCAGGCGCCGTGCTCGGCGTCGACGCGGGCCTGGAGGTTGGCCTGGGTGTCGGCGACGAGGACCTCGCCGAGGAGCTCGGCGAAGCGGGCGGCGTGGTCGGCCTCCTCGAAGGCGATGCGCTTGTAGGCCTCGGCGACCTCGGGGTAACCCTCGCGGTCGGCCTGGCGGCTCATGGCCAGATACATGCCCACCTCGGTGCATTCACCGGTGAAGTTGGCGCGCAGGCCCTCGAGGATCTCGGGGTCCACGTCCTGGGCCACGCCGATGAAGTGCTCGTCGGCCCAGGCCATCTCGCCGCCGGCGCCTTGCTCTTCGAACTTGGCCGCCGGAGCGCCGCACTGGGGGCACTTCTCGGGGGGGGCGTCGCCTTCGTGAACGTAACCGCAGATGGTGCACACGTACTTTTTCATGATGTCTCTTCCCTTTGTATGTTTCAGGTCGGGTCTTCCCGACCGAGTTCGTGGAATGAAAACCCTACCGGGTCTGGATTCGGGTGGGAAGCCCCCCCCGGCTTCTAGGCCTCGGAGGACTCGTCGGCCTCTTCGGATTCGAGGTAGCGGGCGATGGCACGCTGAGTGCGCCCCTGGATGGCATGGGGCGCGGGGCGGCCGCAGGCGCCGTACCCGTTCTCATGCTCACAAAGGGCGAAGCACCACTTGGTCAGCCCCTTGGTGGCCCTGCACCGCCTGGTGCGGAAGGCCGGGTTCTTGGGTGAATGTACCAGGGTTCCCTTGGCCATGACGGCCTCCTACGGAGCTCCGAACTCCTGCTAAACGACGCGTTCTAGCTCTCGACGACCTCGAACTGGTCCTTGCCTACCCCACAGACGGGGCAGAGCCAGTCGTCGGGGATGTCCTCGAAGGGGGTTCCGGGGGCGATGCCACCGTCGGGATCGCCTTCGGCGGGATCGTAGATGTAGCCACAGATGATGCATTCCTGTTTCATCGTCTCGTTCCTTCCGCCGCAGCGGGGGGGCAACAGTCGTCGCCCTCCCACTTGCCGGCCTGTTTGTGATGGTCACATTCCTGTTCGACGAGCTTGCGGAGCCTGTAGGCCGAGTCCCTGAGTATCCCGTAGATGATGCCACAGGAGGCGTCGTTACGGTCCCGATCGCCCTCGTCCGCGAGGGCGAGCATCTCCCGGGTCAGCCTCAGGGTTCGAACCAGATTCTCGTTGTACTGCTGCGTCATGGCCTACGCGCTCCAGCCCCAGTGCAGATTCAGTTCTCGGTCAGGATGTTGTCGTCGTACTCCACCTCGAACCGCAGCTTGTGCTTGGCCTCGTCCTGTGCGAGCCGCAGGAAGACGCTGCGCATGGCCTCGTCCTCGGCGAGCGCGGCGAGATCGGAGTAGAGGCGGTAGGCGGCCTTCTCCTTCTTCATCGCGAGGATCAGGGCGTCCTGATAGTTGGTGCTCCCGGACGGATCGTCGGCCACGAGGTAGTCGCCGATCTTGAGGTCCTTCACATCCTTGCGGGGCTTGCCGAACATGCCCTTGGACTTGATGTTGTGGAGCCGGTCGCGGTGGCTCTCCTCCTCGCGAGCGAAGCCCTCGAAGATCTCCTTCATGTGTGCGTGTTCGGCGTTGCTGGCGAGGCCGGTGTAGAAGTCGGCGGCCTCCTGCTCACGCTGGATGGCGTAGTCGAGCACGTCTTCGACCGAGTTCCAGTCTCCCATCTTCTCTCTCCTCCGGATGTCTTCCACCGTCGAGCCGGTTGTTCGTGTTGTTGCCCGGTAGAGGAGCAAGCCGCGTGCCAAGGCACCGCGAGGACCTCAAAGAAAATCGCAGACTTGCGATCTTGCTTTGATTTCACGGACTTAGCACGTTACCGAACGCGGGAGACATCGGTGGGATCAGGTGAGTGTCCCTGTCTCGCAGGGTGTCACGAGACAGGATGGTCGGACAGGAAGCGATACAGTGTGGCGCGCCCCACCCCCAGCACCTTGGCGGCCTTGACCTTGTTGCCGTCGGTCTCGGCGAGGGCCTCGCGCACTGCCTCGACCGTCAGCTTGCGGCGGCGGCGTGGCGTGGCACCGGGTTCGGGAGTCGATGCCGAGGGGAGATCCACGCGGTCCCCCGAGGTGGTGACGAGGAAGGGCGGCAGGTGCTCGGCCAGGATCTCCTCGCCCTGGCATCGCACCGATGCAAACTGCAGCGCGTTGATCAGCTCGCGGATGTTGCCGGGCCACCGGCACCCCAGCAGCACCTCGATGGCCTCGCTGGACACCGAGCGGATGTCCTTGCCCGACTCGTCGCGAATCTGCCCCAGCACCTGCTCGATGATCAGCGGGATGTCCTCGCGCCGGTCCCGCAGCGGCGGCAGGGTGATGGGCACCACGCACAGCCGGTAGAACAGGTCCTCGCGGAACTCGCCGTCGGCGACCATCTGCCGCAGGTCCCGGTTGGTGGCCGAGATGATCCGCACGTCCACGCTGACGGTCCGCTCGCCGCCCACCTTCTCGAAGCGCTTCTCCTGCAGCACGCGCAGCAGCCGCACCTGGAACGCCGGGGACAGCTCGCCCACCTCGTCGAGGAACAGCGTGCCGCCGTGGGGGAGCTCGATGCGGCGCTTCTTGTCGCGGATGGCGCCGGTGAAGGCGCCGCGCTCGTGGCCGAACAGCTCACTCTCGAGGATGTTCTCGGGCAGGGCGCCGCAGTTGATGGGCACGAACGGCCCGCCCTTGCGCCGGCTCTCGTTGTGGATCGCGTTGGCGGTGAGCTCCTTGCCGGTGCCGCTGTCGCCGAGGATCAGCGTCGGGTAGTCCGAGGTGCTGACCTGGCGGATGGTCTCGAAGACCTCCTTCATGGACGCGGACAGGGCCACCATGCCGTGCAGGCTCTGGGCGTGCCGCGAGCGGGCGCGCAGCTGATCGAGCTCGGTGACGTCGTGCAGCGTGGCCACCACCTGGTCGGGCTTGCCGCCCGCCGTGGCCACGTGGTTGACCACCATGCGCACGCGGCGGTCCTCGCCCTCGACGTTGGTGAACACCACCTCTCGCGTCTTGCGCGCGAACTTGCCCGGCGCGCCGTCCCTGAAGTCACACTGTCCGCCGCACAGCCCCTCGTCGCCGAAGACGTCGTGGCAGCGGCGGCCCAGCACCTGATCGCGGCTCATGCCCGTGAGCTGCTCTGCGGCGCGGTTCATCACCTGGAAGATCTGGTTGTCGTCGTGGATCAGCACGCCGTCGGTCAGGCCGTCGAGGAGCTGGCGGCGGCTGTGCCGCTCCTCGGCCAGGGCGGCGAGGTAGCCGTGCTCGATGAACCCCGTGATGCGGTCGTGGATCTCGTCCCTGGCCGCGCGGAACGCCGCGAGAACCTCGTCCTCGCTCCCCTCGGCCTTCGCCGGGTCCGGGATCTGCCAGTGCAGCAGGTGCGGGTTCCCGGCCAGCACCGGCGGGATACGGGTGTCCTGCGCCGCGTCACCCGGGGGCTGCATCAACGCGGTGGGAGATACGCACAGGTCCCGCGCCGGCTGGCACAGGGTGACGATCACGTCCCAGGTGGCGGTCTCGAGGTCGTCGACCGACTTGGATTGCTGGTGGGTGATGTCCAGCCCCATCTCGTCCAGCGCGCGGATGGACTGCGGGTGGACCCCCTCGGCCTTCAGCCCCGCGCTGGCCGTCTCGACCCGGTCCCCGGCCAGGGAACGAAGGAGCGCCTCGGCCATCTGGCTTCGACACGAGTTGCCGCCACACAGGAACAGGACTCGAAGCTTGCGGTCCACACGTACCTCCAGCGGGAGTCGTGTGGATAGCACGGTGTCTCACTGTCCGCAACAGCGCAGTGAGACAGTCCCCCCCTACCCGTCCAGCACCGCCTCGGCCGCCTCGCGCCCGGCCAGGAGCGCGCGCAGGTTCTTGTCGTAGGTCCCCGGTGGGACCTGCGCCTCGGTCGCCCGCTTCAGCTCCTCGAGGCCGACCGGGAGCAGCGGGGAGATGGCGCCGGCCATGACCACGTTGACCATGCGGTAGTCGCCGGCGGCCAGCGCGAGCTGCACCGCGGGCACGGCGACCAGGGTCAGATCCATGCCGGCGATGCGGTCGCGCCAGTCGCGGGGCATGGTCTGGTCCTCCAGCAGCACCGGCGAGGGCCAGATCTCGTCGGTGCTCGCGACCACGGTGCCGCCGCGGCGCAGCATGTGGGCGTAGCGGAAGGCCTCGAGGGCCTCCAGGCCGAGCAGCAGGTCCCCGGACCCCTGGGCGAAGATGGAGGTCCCCACCTGCTCGCCGATGCGCAGGGTGCCCATGATGGCGCCGCCGCGCATGGCCAGGCCGTGGGTGTCGGTGCTCTTGGCGTCCAGCCCGGAAAGGAACGCTGCGCGCGCGAGGAGACGGTTGACCAGGACCAGGCCCTGGCCGCCGACGCCGGCGAGGTAGATGTTCAGCGGCGCGCTCATCCCTCCACCTCCTCGTCACCGGCAAGGTCCACCGGGACGGGCACGTCCGCGGTCTTGCCCAGGGGCAGCGGCTTGATGGCCTTGACCGGGCACACCTGGTAGCACACCGAGCACCCGACGCAGCGCTGCGGGTCGATGTGGGACTTGAGCACCCCGTCGGCCTGGTTGGGGTACTGCCGCATGCTGATGGGCGGACAGCCCACCTTGATGCACGACCGGCAGCCGATGCACACGTCCGGATCCACGTGGTACGTCAGCCGCTTCTTGCGGTACTTGAGCGCGCACTCCCCCGTGGCGATGACCGCCAGCGGGCCCTCCTCCTCGAGGAACTTGCGCTTGAAGACGTCCTTGCACGCCTCGAGGCTGAACTGGTTGACCTTGGTGACGTTGTCGATGCCCAGGGCGCGCAGCACCTCTTCGAGGTCCACGGCCGTGTTCTGCTCGCCCCGCACGGACTTGCCCGTCACCGGGTTGTCCTGCAGGCCGGTCATGGACGTCGCGCGGTTGTCCAGCACCAGCAACTTGGTGCGGTGGTCGTTGTAGCCGTAGTTGATCACCCCGGGCAGGCCGGAGTGGCACAGGGTGGAGTCGCCGATGACCGACACCACGTTGGGGATGTCCTTGTCCGTGCCCTCGAGCGCCTTGGCGAAGCCCTGGGCGATGCCGATGGACGCGCCCATGGAGATGGAGGTGTGCAGCACCTCGAAGGGCTTGTACGAGCCCATCAGGTAGCAGCCGATGTCGCCGTGGCAGAAGACGCCCAGGTCGCGCAGGGCCACCATCACCGGACGGTGGGGGCAGCCGGGGCAGAACATGGCGCCGCGGGCCACGTCGGTGGGGGACTCGAGCGCGGCGGGATCCGGGATCTCGCCGAACCCCAGCGAGGCGAACACCGAGCCGAGCAGCGAGGGGCTGAACTCGCCGAAGCGGGGGAACAGCTCCGCACCCTCGCATTCGATGCCCGCCAGGCGCATCTTCTGCTCGACGAAGGGGGTCAGCTCCTCCACCACGATCACCCGGTCCACCTGCGCGGCAAAGGCGCGCAGCGCCTCGAGG
>CAZLEO010000012.1:35360-60834 GCA_964558555.1 uncultured Rickettsiales bacterium
CCCCCCGACGGGGGGCCCCCCCCCCACCCCGACCCCCCGGCCCCCGGGGGCGCAACGGGGGCCCCGCGCCTCGAGGGGTAGCGGCCAGATCACGTCGAGCTTGAAGGTGGAGGCGTCCGGGACCAGCTCACGCAGGATCGGATAGGGCACGCCGAAGGTGACGATTCCCAGCGCCGTGTCACGCACCTCGGATCGCCAGCCGTGGCCGTCCTCCAGCCAGGCCTCCACGGCGGGGATGCGGGTCTCGACGAGCTCGCGCGCCTTCCGCGAGAAAGGCGGGATCTGGTAGTAGCGCACCGGGTCGGGCTCGAACCCCTTGACCGCGCGGACGACGGGGTCGCCGCGGTCCACCCGTCCCGTCATGTGGCAGGTGCGGTCCACCATACGCACGAACACCGGCGCCTCGAAGCGCTCGGAGATGTCGAACGCGAGACGGGTCAGGTCGTAGGCCTCCTGGGGCGAGCCGGGCTGGAGCATGGGCATGAACCCGTACTCGGCCCACATGCGGCTGTCCTGCTCGTTCTGCGACGAGATCTGCCCAGGGTCGTCCCCCACGGCGATCACCAGCGGGCCGTTGAGGCGGCTCTGGGTGAACGTCATCAGCGGATCCGAGCCGATGTTCACGCCCACGTGCTTCATGGACACGAACGCGGCCGCGCCGGCCATGGACGCGCCGATGGCGACCTCCAGGGCCACCATCTCCGAGGGCGACCACTCCGCGTGGATGCCGTCGGTCCTGGCGATGGTCTCGAGGATCTGGACGGTGGGGGATCCCGGGTAGCTCGACGCCACCTTGACGCCGCTGTCGACGACGGCCCGGGCGACGGCCTGGTTTCCGGTGAGAAATTCCTGTTCCATCTTCACTCCCGTCCCTTGGATAACGCGCGTGAGACACTCCGTCCAGACGCGCCGGTACCAAGCAAGCCCCGTGCCACCTTTCCCCTTGACAGACCCGCCAGATAGATTACTAAAAGTATGTTAGTTGCGACTAACAAACGGTCCGTCAGGGCCGGCCAGGGAGCCGGCCGAAGGGAACGAGATGAGCGACCACGACACACCGATCCTCGAGACCCGCGACCTCCACGTGTTCGTGGAGGACAAGGCGATCGTGCGGGGCGTGGACCTGAAGGTCTACCCCGGCGAGAAGCACGCCGTGATGGGTCCGAACGGATCTGGAAAATCCACCTTCGCCGCCGCGCTGATGGGACACCCTTCGCTGAAGGTCGAGGGCGAGATCCTGCTGGGCGGCGAACCCATCCACGGGATCGAACCGCACGAGCGAGCGCGTCGGGGCATGTTCCTGGGGTTCCAGTACCCCGTGGCCGTGCCCGGCGTGCCCGTGGCCAACTTCCTGCGTGCGGCTGCGGCTGCGCGACGCGGAGAAGAGGTACCCGCGGGCGCCTTCCGAAAGGAGCTCTTCGCCGCCTTCGGCGAGCTGGAGATCCCCCGCGAGTTCGCGGTGCGTTACCTCAACGACGGGTTCTCCGGCGGCGAGAAGAAGCGCCTGGAGATCCTGCAGCTGGCCCTGCTGAAGCCCCGCTTCGCGCTGCTCGACGAGATCGACTCCGGCCTGGACATCGACGCGCTGCGCATCGTCTCCGAGGGCATCAACCGTGCCGTGGACGGCGGCGTCGGCGTGCTGCTGGTGACCCATTACCAGCGCATCCTCGAACACGTGCAGCCCGACCACGTCCACGTCTTCATGAACGGCAAGGTCGTCCAGTCCGGCGGGCCCGAGCAGGCCCTGGAGCTGGAGCGGACGGGCTACGAGTCCTTCGACCGCGCCGGGGAAGCCGGGGTGGCCCCATGAGCACCTCCGCAGCGCTGGCCGACCTGAACCAGGACTACGAGTCCAGGTACGGCTTCCACGACCCCGAGGAGTACCTCGTCAAGGCTCCCAAGGGCCTCAACCACGAGACCGTCGAGATGATCTCGCGGTACAAGGACGAGCCCGAATGGATGCGGGCCTTCCGTCACGAGGCGCTCGAGACCTTCCTGGGCAAGCCCATGCCGAAGTGGGGCAACACCGAGATGCTCGGTGAGATCGACTTCGAGAACATCCACTACTACCTCAAGCCGTCCGAGGGCTCCGAGCGCGACTGGGACGACGTCCCGGACAACATCAAGGAGACCTTCGACCGCCTCGGCGTGCCCGAGGCCGAGCGCAAGTTCCTCGCCGGCGTCACCGCCCAGTACGAGTCCGAGGTGGTCTACCACTCCATCCAGGAGGACCTCGAGAAGCAAGGCGTCATCTTCACGGACATGGACACGGGACTCCGCGAGCACCCGGACATCGTCCGCAAGTACTGGGCCACGGTGATCCCGCCCACGGACAACAAGTTCGCCGCGCTCAACTCCGCGGTGTGGTCGGGCGGGTCGTTCATCTACGTGCCGCCGGGCGTGCACGTGGAGATCCCGCTGCAGGCCTACTTCCGCATCAACGCCGAGAACATGGGCCAGTTCGAGCGCACGCTCATCGTCGTGGACGAGGGCGCCTCGGTGCACTACATCGAGGGCTGCACCGCGCCGGTGTACTCGTCCAGCTCCCTGCACTCGGCCGTGGTGGAGCTCGTGGCGCTCGAGGGCGGCCGTATCCGCTACACCACCATCCAGAACTGGTCCACCAACGTGTTCAACCTCGTCACCAAGCGGGCCATGGCCCACCGCGACGCGGTGGTCGAGTGGGTGGACGGCAACCTCGGCTCCCAGCTGACCATGAAGTTCCCCTGTGTCTACCTGGTCGGCGAGCGGGCCCACGGTGAGGTGCTGTCCATCGCCTTTGCCGGCGACGACCAGCACCAGGACGCGGGCGCCAAGATGATCCATGCGGCGCCCAACACCACCTCGCGCATCATCTCCAAGTCCATCTCCAAGGGTGAGGGGCGGTCGAGCTACCGCGGCCTGATCAAGGTCCACAAGGGGGCCACGGGCTGCAAGACCAGCGTCGAATGTGACGCGCTGCTGCTCGACGACGCCGCACGATCCGACACCTACCCCACCATGGAGATCGCCGAGCGGGACGTGCGCGTGGAGCACGAGGCCCGCGTGTCCAAGCTGGCCGACGAACAGCTGTTCTACCTGCAGGCCCGGGGTATCGATCCCGACCAGGCGCGACTGATGGTCGTCAACGGGTTCATCGAGCCGTTCGTGCGCGAGCTGCCCATGGAGTACGCGGTCGAACTCAACCGCCTCATCGAGCTGGAAATGGAGGGTTCCGTTGGCTGAGCACGCATTATCCACCGAGGCGATCCGCCCCGGCATCACCGACGAGGCCATCCGAGCCCTGTCCGCCCGTCTCGGCGAGCCCGCCGAGCTCACACAGCGGCGGCTCGCCGCCGCCGAGCAGTACCGCGACCAGGACCCGCCCGACCGGGTGAGACACCTGTGGCGGTACACCGATCCGACCGGCCTCGTGCCGGTCGAGGACATCAATCCGGCCGAGCCCGTGGCCGCGGCCCAGCCCCCGCAGCTGCCCGACGGCGGCGGGTCCATCGTGGCGCAGCCCGGCGGCGTGCCGTCGGTGTGGCTGTCCCCCGAGGCCCAGCGCGCCGGCGTGGCCGTGACGTCCCTGTCCCGCGGCGGCGCCCAGCGGGATCTGCTCGGCACCGCGGTGCCGGCGAACCACGGCGTCTTCGAGGCCCTGAACCTGGCCGCGTGGAGCGCGGGTCTGCTGATCCGCGTCCCCGCGCGGACCGTACTGCGCGGTCCGCTGCACGTGCGCATCCCGGCCAACGCCACGACCAACGCGCCGCGGCTGCTCGTGGTCGTCGGCGAGGGCGCCGAGGTGGCGCTGGTCGAGGAGCACATGGGCGGACGGACCGGCTCGCGGGTCCTGGCCGTGTCCGAGATCTTCGTCGAGGCCGACGCCCAGCTGCGCCACGTGGTGCACCAGGGCTGGGAGGCCGGCGTCCACGGTCTGCTGACCCACCGCACCGTGCTGGGCCGCGACGCACGGGCCCTGACCGTGGTGTCCAGCCTCGGCGGCAAGCTGCAAAAGGCCGACGTCGGCACCCTGCTGGGGGGCGAGGGCGCCCACTCGGAGATCGTCGGCATGGCGCTGGGCGAGAAGCGCCAGCACCTGGACCTGCACACCGAGCACCAGCACCACGCCGGCCGAACCACGTCGGACATGGACATCCGCGTCGCCCTGGGCGGCAAGGCCCACTCCGCGTACACCGGCCTGATCCGGATCGAGTCGGACGCCGAGGACTGCGAGGCGTTCCAGCGCAATCGCAACCTGCTGCTGTCGAACAAGGCCAGGGCCGAGACCATCCCGGAGCTGGAGATCCTCAACAAGGAGGTCACCTGCTCCCACGGCGCCACCGCGTCGCCCGTGGACGAGGCCCAGCTGTTCTACCTGCAGAGCCGCGGCATCGACCGCGACGAGGCCGCGCGCCTGGTGGTGCGCGGGTTCTTCGAGCCCGTGCTCGACCGCATCCCGTCGCCCCTGCGCGAGCGGGTCGCCGACGCGGTGGACCGCCGCATCGCGCGCCTGAAAGGAGTCACCCGATGAGCTGGTTCAAGACCGCCAGGATCGACGAGGTCCCCGTGGGCGCCACCCGCGTGGTGGAGGTGGACGGCGAGTCGCTGCTGCTGTGCCGCACCGCCCCCGACGCGGTCCACGCCATCGAGAACTGCTGCAGTCACGACGACGGTCCCCTCGGCGAGGGCACCCTGGACGGCGACGTCATCCAGTGCCCGCGCCACGGCGCCCGCTTCGACGTGACCACCGGCGCGGTGCTGCGCATGCCCGCCGCCGCCGGCATCGAGACCTTCGACGCGCGCGTCTCCGAGGACGGCTGGGTCGAGGTGGAGGCGGAGGAAGAATGAGCGTCTACGCCCTCGGAGAGGCCCTCCGATCCTCCTCGGATGGCGAGCTGGGCTCGGTCCGCGACTGGTTCCCGACCCTGTCCCGCCAGGTCAACGGCCGGCCGCTGGTCTACCTCGACAGCGCCGCGACGTCCCAGAAGCCCAACGCCGTCATCGACGCCGAGGCCCGCTTCTACCGCGTCCACAACGCCGCGGTGCACCGCGGTGTCCACACCCTGGGCACCGAGTCCACACAGGCCTACGAGGACGCCCGCACCCGCGTGGCCGGCTGGCTCAACGCCCCCACCCCGGAGTCCGTGGTGTTCACCCGCAACGCCACCTCCGCGCTCAACCTCGTCGCGCGGGGCTGGGAGCACCGCCTGAATCCGGGCGACGAGATCCTCGTCACCGAGATGGAGCACCACGCCAACCTCGTGCCGTGGATGATGCTGGCCAAGCGCCGCAAGCTGAACGTGCGCGTGCTGCCGTTCGACGAGTACGGCCGCCTCGATCTGGACCGCCTGCCCACGCTGCTCAACTCGCGCACCCGGGTCGTGGCCCTGACCTACGTCTCCAACGTGCTGGGCACCATCAACCCCGTCGCCGAGATCGCCCACCGCGCCCGCCGCATCGGCGCGCTGGTCGTCGTGGACGCGGCCCAGGCCGTCGGCCACATGCCCGTGGACTTCACCGCCACCGGCGCCGACCTGCTCGTGTTCTCGGCCCACAAGGCCTACGGCCCCACCGGCCTCGGCGCGCTGATCGGCCGCCCCGCCATCCTCGACCGCCTCGAGCCCATGGAGGGCGGCGGCGAGATGATCGCCAGGGTGGACTTCGACGACGTCACCTGGGCCCCCGTACCCCACCGCTTCGAGGCCGGCACCGCCAACGTGGCCGCAGCAGCGGCGTTCCCCGAGGCCATCCGCCTCCTCGATCACCTCCACCTGCCCCACGTGCGCCACCACGAGGAGGACCTCGTCGAGTACGCCCTGGAGCGCCTCAACGGCCTCGGCGGCCTGCAGATCCTCGGCCCGCCCGATCCATCGGAGCGCGGCGGCCTCATCTCCTTCCACGACCCCGAGGTCCACCCCCACGACCTCGCCCAGCTCCTCGACCAGCGCGGCGTCGCCGTCCGCGCCGGCCACCACTGCGCCCAGCCCCTGCACCGCAAGCTCGGCCTGGCCGCCACCACCCGCGCCTCCTTCGGCGTGTACTCCAATCATGACGACGTCGACGCCCTCATCGAGGGCCTCGAGTACGCAAGGAGCTACTTCTCATGAACCTCGACGCGCTGTACCGCGAGGTCGTCATGGACCACCACCGCCACCCGCGCGGCCGCAAGGACCTCGACCACCACCACGCCCACGCCGACGGCGAGAACCCCATGTGCGGCGACACCGTCGCGATCCACGTCGCCCTCGAGGGCGAGACCATCTCCGACATCGCCGTCAACGGTCAGGGATGCGCCATCTCCACGGCATCGGGATCCATCCTCTCGGAGATGATCGTCGGCCTGACCATCCCCGAGGCCCGCCACCTCGCCGACCAGCTCGTCACCATGATGCACGGCCACCCCCCCGACGCCGAGATCGAGCTGGGCGACCTCGAAGCCCTCTCGGGCGTCCAGAAGTTTCCCGCCCGCATCAAGTGCGCCCTGCTGCCCTGGATGACCCTCGTCCAGGCCCTGGACAACCACCACACCGGCTCGGCCGGCACCGTCACGACCGAGAACTGAGGCCACCATGACCTTCGCCAGGTCCGAGAAGATCGACGCCGCTCGCGCCGCCCTCATCCCCGTCATCGACCCCGAACTCGGCATCTCCATCGTCGACCTCGGCCTCGTCCGCGGCGTCGACGTCCACGGCGACGACGACAACATCCACATCTACCTCACCCTCACCAGCCCCATGTGTCCCATGGCCCCCCAGATCATCGCCGCCGTGAAGCACGCGGCCGGCCAGCTGCCCTGGGCCGGCGCCGTGGACGTACAGCTTGTGTGGCAGCCGCCGTGGGACCCGAAGGTGGATGCGAACGAGGAGGTGAGGGCGGAGCTGGGGATCTGGTTGTGAGCCGGAAAAGGGACGTTCGACGGAAAAGGGACGTTCGCAAGTAAGCAACTAATTCCGCTCCTAAAAGTTGCTTACTTGCGAACGTCCCTTTTCTCCACCCGCCTCAGAGCAGGATCATCCTCGATCCGCCCTTCACCCGCAGCCGCACGGTTCCTCCGTCGGCCGGCCTTGGCGAGGTGACTGTCTTCTCCTCGAGGCAATCGGTGAAGGCGGTCTCCCCCGGCTCCCACGCGTCCCAGGTCCAGGCCTGCTCCCAGCGTCCCTCGCCGGTGGTGTCCGGGCCGGCGAAGGGCTCCTCGAGGTGACAGCGCCAGACCGCGGCGACGAGGGCGGAGCGCCAGTCGCTCGCCTCGGCATTCCAGGCGGCGGCGGCCTGACCGCGGGTCAGGGCCAGCTCCTGGTGCAGGGCCTCGCAGGCTTCCTCGCCACGCTCGTCCGGACAGCGGCCGAGGACGATCTCCGCGAATCGATTCAGCCACGCGTCGACGCGCTCGGCGTCGCCCAGGGCGAACGCCTGGTCCAGGCCGTACTGGGCCAGCGCGGTGCGGGCGCGGGGGTCGTACTGGGAGCCGAGCTGATCGAGGAGGCCGTCGAGCTGGTCCGCGTCGACGGCTGGGGTGCCGGAGAGGTTGGAGAGCTGACTCGCCGCGGTCTCGGCGACGAGGGAGTCGTCGGTGGAGGAGAGGATGTCGAGGATGATCCGGGTGCCGGCCTCGGGATCGTGGGTGTTGGCCAGGGATTCGGCGTAGGCGTCCATCACGTAGAGACGGGCGAAGTCCGCCGCCGGTTCGTCCGGGTGCTGCTCGACCACGGCCTGGGCGAGCTGCAACACCGACGCGTAGTCCTTCTCGAGGCCGTCGGCGAGCTCGTCGTTGCCCGCGTCGCGCGCCTCTCGCAGGGTGGCGAGCCATTGCCGGTTCGCCTCACGGTGGCCGGCTTCGAGGGCGACCAGGGCTCTCCACGGGTCGGCAGCGAGGGAGGGTTCCGGGTCGAGGAGGCCCTCGTCCCGGGCCGACTGCAAGAAGGTGTCGCGAGCGGCGGCGATGGACTCGCGGTTGCCCTCGCCCGATCCCTCGAGGTCGAGCAGGGCCTGGAGGTCGTCGGAGACGGGGCCCGACGGCAGGGGGGCCTCCTCGGCCGACGGCCAGAAGGTGTGCGACTGGAAGAACAGGATGTACCGCAGCACCCGGGGTCGGCGGCTGGAGTCGCCCACCTGGACGGTGATGACCTCGACGGGGGTCTCGTCCTCGACCACGTCCGTCGACTCGGGGAAGGGATCCGCAGGACCGGGCCTCGATCCACGGCTCCGGACGGAACGGGCCGTGCTCGACGGTGAGAGCGCGGCTGCGGTCACGACCCCGTCGCCGGGATCCCGTGCGGACTCGGCGCCACGGTTCCATCGCATCCACAGCAGCGCCACGAGCACCAGCACCATCAGCAGGCCAAGCCCCGCAACCACGAGCTGCGAACGTCTCATCGTCTACTCCTCACCGGGCGCGGCAAGCTGTCGCTGCGGCCCGATCGGCTCCAACCGCTTGCCGTGATAACACCGCAACGGCGCCACGGCCATGTACGCCAGGCACAGGTTGCAGTGCACGCAGATGGACTCGCTGTGGCTGCCCTTGCGCAACTTCGCCGGGAACCGTGCGTCGGCGATGAGCGGCCGGCACAGGCTGATCAGATCGGCGTCGCCCGACTCCAGCACGTCCTCCATGGTCGCCAGATCGTTCATGCCGCCCACGCACAACACGGGCACGTCCACCCGCTCGCGGATGGCGCGGGCGGCGTGGCGGTTGAACGCCGGCGTCAGCGGCGGCGGACGGACGATGAGACGGCCGAAGTACCGCATCACGAAGCGGTACAGGAAGTTGCGATCGCGGTGCGTGTCCCACTCGTCGAGCAAGACCTCGATGGGCACGTCGCCGCGCAGGGAGGACATGCCGTCCTCGGCGATGCCGCAGCTGACCTCGACGCCGTCGATGCCCATCTGCGCCAACTGCACGCCCATCTCGACGCCCTCTTCCACGCGCAGGCCGCGGCGCATCTTGTCGTAGGCGCTGATCTTGATGAGCAGGGGGTAGTCGTCGCCCACGCGCGCCCGGCAGCGCTCGTACACGAGGCGGACGAAGCGCATCCGGTTGTCCAGCGAGCCGCCCCAGCCGTCGGTGCGGCGGTTGGTGTGGGGGCACAGGAACTGGTTGATCAGGTACCCGTGGGCGCCGTGGAGCTGCGCGGCGTCGAAGCCGGCGGCCTTGACCCGCCCCGCGGCGCGGCCGAATGCCTCTGCCGCGCGCTCGATGTCGTCCTCGTCCATGACGCGGGGGCGGGTGAACGTGGAGGTGTCGAACACGGCCGAAGGGGCCATGGGCTGCTCGCCGATGGCCGCCGCGGTCGTCTGACGGCCGCAGTGGGCGATCTGCATGGCGATCTTGGCGCCGTGCTCGTGCACGTGCTCCACCAGCTCGCGGTAGCGCGGGACCAGCTCGTCGCGGTCGATGCCGAGCATGCCGGCGAAGGGGTTGATGCCGTCGGTGGAGATGTAGGCGTAGCCCGTGACGATGAGGCCGACGCCACCGCGGGCGAGCCGGCGGTACAGGCGGAAGAGGTGATCCGACGGCGAACCGTCCGCGTCGGCCATGCCCTCGAAGGTGGCGGATCGCACGAGGCGGTTGCGCAGCTGGAGATCACCGATACACGTGGGTTCGAACGGCGTAGGCATGATCGTACTGTTCTACGGGTTCTGCAGGGCCGCCGCGACCTCGGGATCCGGCTGCGCCACGGTCCCGGGCAGGTGCCGGAGCGTGACCTGATGCTTGCCGTCGGGCGAGAGGTCGGCGGCGTCGATCGTCGCCAGCTCGTCCCGGTTGGCCTCGAGCTGCTCTCGGAGGTAGTCGTTGGCGTAGTTCGGATTCTGCTCCAGGCGCTGTTCGGCCTCGGCGATCTGGTGGACGAGCCGATCCTGGCGCTTGCGAGCCCACTCCGAGGCCTTCTCGGAGTGGAACCCCTGACCGCCGAGGACCGAGGCGACGGTCAACACCTCCACCAGCGCGTTGCGGGACCGCGTGCGCGAGAGCAGCGTCCCGCTCGCCCACTCCAGGTCCCTCGAGCCGGTGCTGCTGCTGGTGCCCAGGAACAGGTCGATACCCTCGACCTGGCGGACGAGATCCGCGTCCTGGACGAAGCCGGGACCGTACAGGCCGCCCATACACACGACGACGTCGGGCGAGGTGCGCCTCAGCTCCTCGACGGCGGCGCGCACGGCCTCGACGGGATCGCGGACGTCGCACTCGGTGCACTCCTTGTTGGCGCCGGTGACGCCCACCACACCGACGCGCCAGGACCCCGCCTGGACGACGCGGTGCGACGGGAACACCTGCCGCCCCTCGGCGTCGAAGAGGTTGGCCGAGACGTAGGGCAGCCCGCGCAGGTCGGCCTGCATCCGCAACCAGTCCAGCCCCAGCGCCAGGTCCCCCCGGCCCGGGCACAGCGCGTCGAAGCCGATGATCTCCACGGCGTCGAGGGTGCGATTCGCGGCCAGGCCGGCGGCCTGGGGATCTCGGGGCGGGTGTGTGGAGAGGTGGGTCAGGCTGCCGACGTCGAACACGACGGTGGGCACGCCGGTGTCGCGCACCGTGCGGACGATCGTCGATACGTTCGAGAGGTCGCTGCTGATCTTCTGGGCGCCGCTGCCGTACAGGCCCTGGTACAGGATCGCGAGGTGCCGGGCGCGCTCCTCCTCGTCCAGGGTGCCGAACTGCCGCTTCACCCCTTCCAGGCCTCGAGCCGGGCGCTGGGGCCGGATGGCCTCGAGCTGCTTCGGCCGCTCCCGCTGGACCCGGGTCCGGCGAGGCACCATGGACTCGCACCCACCCGCCACCCGGGCGATCACCGCGTCCGGCGCGTAGGTCTCCACGAAGGCGATGCGCGCGATGGTGTTCGCCTGGCAGTCCAGCTCGGCCACCTCCTCGCGGATGCGGTCCACGTAACCGTTCCACGCGACGCTCGCGGCGTACTTCGCGCCAGCCTCGCCCAGGCCCAGCGTCACCACGAGGATGATCCCGGCGGCGGCGAGCCATGCCTGCGGTTGAGTCGTGGGTTCGAAATCGGGCGCTTCGGGGGCGTACTTGATCTGCCACGCCCGGGTCAGCCCATACCCCACCACCAGGCCCAGCAACCAGAACGGCGCGGGCAGGAACACCTGCAGGGCCAGGCCGTCCCCGGCGAACAGGAACGCGAACCCTCGGTGGGCCCAGGGCACCAGCACCAGCGCCCCGACCACGACGGGGGCGATCCGCCCGAACCGCGACCGCGCCAGGGAGACGCCGGTCAGGCCCGCCATCAGGATCGCCAGAAGCCGCGCGATGGGCGGCGCCCCGACCCAGGGCTCCGCCAGGGACGCGCCGCCCCCCGGCATCCATCGGTGCAGGAAGTCCCCTCCGGCGGCCAGATCGGACAGGGCCGCGCAGCTCAGCAGGACGAGGTGGCCCAGGAGGCTCCAGATCAGGATCGCCGCCAGCCCGCGGCCGGATTGCAGTCGAGCGGGTACGTGCAAGGGTCCCTCCCTCCCGATGCATCGTGGCAGACGATCTACCGAGCCGCTACTTCAACGTCACCGCCGGCGCAGCAGGGCGAGGAGGCCGAGCACGGCCACGGACCACGGGAACGTGCCCCCGCCGCCGGCAGCACAGAGGCAGTCCGTGGTACCAGGGCCGTCGTCGTCGGACGGGCCGTCGTCGTCGGACGGGCCGCCGCTGTCGTCGTCGCCCGCGTCGTCGTCATCCCCCGAGTCATCGTCGTCGTCCGGCATCCACTCGTCGTCCGCCCGGATCACGTGGATCACCGGATCGATGTCCACGCCATCACAGGCGCCCGTCTCGATGGGGTCGACGATGCACAGGCTGCGGCTCGACTCGGCCACATAGAGGTTCCCCTGGGGGCCGAGGACGGGGTGGGACCACTCCAGCAGGTCGCCAGCGACGTAGGTCCAGAGGACACCGCCGTCCGGTTCGATGGCGAACACATGGCCGTCGTCCGCGAGCCCCGACACCGATGTGTAGATCACCCCGTCGGCGTCGACGGCCAGGCCCATGAATGAGCCTCCGGTGCCGTGTTGCTCCGGGTCGAAGGGTTGCGGCCAGAGGGCCTCGCCGGTGGTCGGGTCCAGGGCGTAGAGCTTGCCCCCCTCGGAGTAGGAGTCCCCCAGCGCGTTGAACACGTTGCCCGAGGTGGCGTAGACGCGGGTCGTGGTGCCACCCTCCTCGCGCAGGGCCAGGCCGTAGGAGACCGATCCCCGGTCGCGGTCGAGGTCCACCATGGCCGGCCAGGCGAGCTCGGCGTGGTCCCCGAGATCGTGCAGGGCGAAGGCCACCGCGGTGTGATCGCCGGCGGTGAACTCGGCGCCGGCGCAGTACAGCGTCCCGTCGCTGCCCACGGACAGGGCGGTGGTCCACACCGTGGGGTCCCACCACTCGTCGAGGTTGTACGGCTCGTAGGTCCACAGCAGGCGGTCGTCGCCGTCGAGCGGACCAGCTGCGGTGTCGAACGCGCGGACCGCGCCAGGCACGCCGACGTCCCACTCGTTCATCTTGGGACCCCAGGCACCGGCGAGGTACAAGGTGGCGCCGTCGGGCGACAGCGCTGGCGGGGCCAGGAAGACGTTGGGGGACGACGGCTCGGCAGCGGGCCAGCGCCACAGCTCGTCGCCGTCGGGCGACACGGCGTACAGGGCGTTGGTCTCGTGGTCGCCGGTCCCCACGGTGATGAAGTACAGGGTGCCGTCCGCGGCCAGGGTCGGGCCCTGCATGACCTGGCCGCCGCCCGTGGGATCGTCCGGGTCCTGGGGGTTGTACGTGGCGAAGACCCACTGCTCGGCCCCGGTGTCCGCGTCCAGTGCGTACACCTTGCCGTCGCCGCGGCCGACGTAGAGGACCGACTGGTCCGCGCTCAACGCCGCGGTGCCCTCCACGGTGCCGTTGTACGTGTTCGCCGCGCCGCCGTCGGGACAGATCAGGGGATCGGAGCGGCCGTCGTACTCGTAGCAGTACGGCACGAGGTGGCCGGGGTACGGCTCGTCCCAGGCCGGTGCGAGCGAGGAGTCCAGGGCGTACACCTTGCCGTCGTACTTGTGCCAGGTGGTCCGATCGTCCGAGTCGTAACTGCGCAGAACACCCCATGTGCCGAAGTACACCGTGCCGTCGGCGGCCACGGTGGCGGGGATGTTGATGGACACGCCCTCGGGGACGGCGTAGCTGTCCCAGTCGGTCGCGTCACGGGGGCCGCTCACATCGCTCTGGCCCGTGTGGCGGGCGTCGCGGCCTTCCGAGGGCCACCCGGCGGCGAGAGCAGCGAGTGGGGAGAGGACGTACGCGAGCACGACGACGTAGAGACCGGATCTGGGCATGGCGCCTCCACCGCGGAGGATACCAGGCGAGCTCACCGCTCATCCGCGGGCGCGCACCGCAGCCTCGACCTCACCACGTCGCCTCGGCCAGGTGCACCTCCCGGGCGCCGTCCTCCCGGATCAGCGCGTACGCCGCCAGCGCCCTGCCCTCCCCTACGGCGAGCGCCAGCTCACGCAGCTGCTCGCCGGGATCGCTGGCGGACAGCGGGGACTCCTCGGACCAGGTCGCGCCGCTGTCGTGGCTGACGCGAGTGAAGGCCTGCAGGCGTCGGTAGCCCGCGATGATCTCGTCGGTGCGGGCCTCCAGCCACGCCACGACCAGGGTGTCGCCGTGGCGGGCGATGCGGGCGTCCTCGAAGCCCAGATCCGATTCACCGAGTCGGACCCACGGCGATGTCCACTCGCCCGTCGCGGGATCCCCGGCGGCCAGTGCGAGGTAGGACGAATCAGCCCACGAGTAGATGCGCACCAGCAGGATCGTGCCGTCGTCGAGCTGCACCGAGTCCGCCCCGGCGACGATGTCCTGCGTGGTATCCCCGTCGATGTACTCGTCGAAGGTGGAGCCGTCGTCGGTGCTGGTGTAGACCGCGGAGCTCGCGGCGAGGACCAGCCGATCGTCGGGCCACCACAGCAGGCCGGAGGGGCAGCCGTTGCCCACATGGGCGGGCTCGGTCCACTCGCCGGACTCGAGGCGCGAGAAGTGCACGTGGTTCACGCAGCCGAACACGGCGTTGTGGTCCACGTACCCCAGGGCCATCAACACCTCCCCGGCGTCCGTCCAGGCGAGGCGGCTGGGGTAGACCCGGCCGTCACACCCGCCGGAGTTGGTGGAGGCGACCAGGGCCACGCTCTCGAAGGACCGCGCCGTGTCGTCGCCGACGAGGTAGTGGATCGCGTAGCGCGAAGTGCCCAGGAGGTGGACCTCCGAGTCGCGCACGGTCGCCCGCGGCCAGGACCCGTCGAAGTCCAGAGACACAGGTTCGGAAAGGGCCGCCAGGTCGCCCGTGTGATCCCTCACGTACAGGGCGCCGTCGTCCCCGGCCGGCTGGTGTGCGTCGTTGTAGAACACGTGGGCGAGGGACGCGTCGCGGATCAGGACCGCCGGCGTACTGCCGTGGACCGTATCGACCCGCGTCGGCTCCGACCAGGCCGGCCCATCCTCGCCGCTGGGCTCCCAGTCCGGCGGTTCCTCGGTGGCGTCGTCGTCGGCCGCGGTGTCGTCGCCGGCGTGGAAGCCGCCGTCGTCGTCCTGGCAGCCAACGGCCAGGGCGAAGAGCAGGAGTGCGGTCCAGGGGAGATGACGACCCACGAGTTCATTGTGAACCCTCAGGGCGTCTCCAGGTAGCTCAGTCCTTCACCAGGTTTCGCAGCACCGTGTGCAGGATCCCCCCGTTGCGGTAGTAGTCCACCTCGATGGGGGTGTCGATGCGGCACACGACAGTGATGTCCTTTGCGGTGCCGTCCTCGCCGGTTACCGTGACCGCCACGTCCTGACCTGGCTGCAGATCGTCGTCGATGGCGATGGAGAAGGTCTCGCGGCCGGTCAGGCCGTGGGAGGCGGCGGACTCGCCGGGCTTGAACTCCAGCGGCAGCACGCCCATGCCGATCAGGTTGGAGCGGTGGATGCGCTCGTACGTGGTGGCGATGACGGCCTTGACGCCCAGCAGGAAGGTGCCCTTGGCGGCCCAGTCGCGGGACGAGCCCATGCCGTAGTCGGCGCCGGCGAGCACGAGGGTGGGCTGGCCCGCCGCCTTGTAGGCCTGCGCGGCTTCGTAGATGGAGGTGACCTCGCCCGACAGCCAGTTGGTGGTCCAGCCGCCCTCGGTGCCCGGCGCGAGCTCGTTGCGCAGGCGGATGTTGCCGAACGTGCCGCGGGTCATCACGCGGTCGTTGCCGCGGCGCGAGCCGAAGGAGTTGAAGTCGGCGAACGCGACGCCGCGGTCACGCAGGTAGTCGGCGGCCGGCGAATCCGAGGGGAGCGCCCCGGCCGGACTGATGTGGTCGGTGGTGGTGGAGGCGCCCACCTTGGCGAGCACGCGGGCGCCCTCGATGGCGGCGATGGGCTCCACGTCCGGGGCCATGTCCACGAAGAACGGCGGCTCCTGGATGTAGGAGGACTCCTCCTTCCAGCCGTAGACCTCGCCGCCGCTGACCGGGATGGCGTTCCAGTCGGCGTTGGAGGACTCGATGCCGTCGTAGGCCTTGCCGAACATCTCGGGGGTCAGGGCGGATTCGAGCGCGTCGCCGATCTCCGCCGAAGTGGGCCAGACGTCGCGCAGGAATACGTCGTTGCCGTCGCCGTCGGTGCCGATGGGCTCGGCGGCGAAGTCGATGTCCACGGTGCCCGCGAGGGCGTAAGCGACGACCAGGGGTGGCGACGCGAGGTAGTTGGCCTTCGTGTGCGGGCTCAGACGCCCCTCGAAGTTGCGGTTGCCCGACACCACACCGGACACCACCAGGTCCTCGCCCTGGATACCCTCGACGAGGCCCTCGTGCAGGGGGCCGGAGTTGCCGATGCAGGTGGTGCAGCCGTAGCCGACCACGTGGAAGCCCAGCGCCTCGAGGTCCGGCATCAGGCCGGCGCGGTCGAGGTAGTCGGTGACCACCTTGGAGCCCGGGGCGAGGCTGGTCTTGACCGTGGGTCGCACGGACAGGCCCCTCGCCACGGCGTTACGGGCCAGCAGCCCCGCGGCGAGCATCACCGACGGGTTGGAGGTGTTGGTGCAGCTGGTGATGGCGGCGAGCATCACGTCGCCGTGGCGCAGCTCCGTGGGCTGCCCGTCGCGAGCGGTGACCGCGGCGACGGCATCGAGGCGCGACGCGTCGAGACCGAAGCCGGACGGGCCGACCGGGGCCGTGAGGGCCTCGCGGAAAGCCGACTTCATGGACGTCAGCTCGATACGGTCCTGGGGCCGCTTGGGGCCGGCCAGCGAGGGCTGGACCGTGGACAGGTCGAGTTCCACCACGTCGAGGTACTCGGGGTCCGGCGTGACGTCGGTGCGGAACAGGCCGTTGGCCTTGGTGTACGCCTCGGCCAGGGCCACCACGTCGTCGGGGCGGCCGGTGCGGCGCAGGAAGCGCAGGGTCTCGTCGTCCACCGGGAAGAAGCCCATGGTCGAGCCGTACTCCGGGGCCATGTTGGCCACGGTGGCACGGTCGGGCAGGGTCATGGACGACAGGCCGGGGCCGAAGTACTCCACGAACTTCCCGACCACGCCCTTGCTGCGCAGCATCTGGGTGATCACCAGCACCAGGTCGGTGGCCGTGGCGCCCTCGGGCAGCCTGCCGGTGAGCTTGAAGCCGATGACCTCGGGGATGAGCATGTAGATGGGCTGGCCGAGCATGGCGGCCTCGGCTTCGATGCCACCCACACCCCAGCCCACCACGCCCAGGCCGTTGATCATCGTCGTGTGGGAGTCGGTGCCCACCAGGGAGTCGGGGTAGACCACCGGGCGGCCGTCGAGCTCGCCGCGCCACGCGACGCGGGCCAGGTACTCGAGGTTGACCTGGTGGACGATGCCGCTGGCCGGCGGCACCACGCGGAAGTTGTCGAAGGCCTGCTGGCCCCAGCGCAGGAACTCGTACCGCTCGCGGTTGCGCTCGAACTCCTTCTCGGCGTTGATCAGCAGCGCGGCGGCCGATCCGTACTCGTCCACCTGCACGCTGTGGTCGATGACCAGGTCCACGGGATTCTGGGGGTTGATCCGCCTGGGGTCGCCACCCATCCGGTCCACGGCGCTGCGCAGGGCCGCCAGGTCCACCACGGCCGGCACGCCGGTGAAGTCCTGCAGGACCACGCGCGCGACCTTGAAGGGAAACTCCACGCGTTCGGGGGCGCGCGGGTCGTACTGGGCGAGTTTCAACACGTCGTCGCGGGTGACGTCGCGCCCGTTTTCGTTGCGCAACACGGACTCGAGCAGCACGCGAATGGAGAACGGCAGACGGGAGATGTCGGCGACGCCCTGCTCCTCGAGGGCGGCCAGGCGGAAGTAGTCCACCTCGCCCGCGGGGGTGGCGAGGGTGGCCCTCGCATCGAAGCTATTGGAATGACTCATGGATATCTCCGGGGTCCCTCGCCGGTACCGGCGGGATGGCCCGTTGCAGGATGACTCGGTTGCTCCGCTGCCAGGTCCAGTAAGCCCAGGACCACTCGAACATGACCACGAAGCGGTTGCGGAAACCGATCAGGAAGAAGATGTGAACGGCGAGCCACAGCCACCAGGCCACGATGCCCGAGAACCGCGTGTCGCCGAACAGGGCCACGCCCCGGGCGCGGCCGATGGTGGCCAGCGAGCCCTTGTCGCGGTAGCGGAAGGGCTGCGCGGCCTGGTTCGTGACCCGCCGGACGATGGCGTCGGCGGCGTACTCCCCCTGCTGGATGGCGGCGGGAGCCACGCCGGGTACGGGCACGTCGTCCTGGACCAGGGAGGCCAGATCGCCGATGACGAAGACGTCGTCGTGACCCGGAATGGTCAGGCCAGGCTCGACCTTCACACGCCCGGCGCGGTCGAGGGGGGCCCCCAGGCACGCGCCCAGGGGGGAGGCCTTGACGCCGGCGGCCCACAGCACGGTGCGGGCGTCGATGTGGCCATCCTCGCACTCGATACCCCCCTCGTGGATATCGGTGACACGGACGCCCGTGCGGACCTCCACGCCGAGGGTCTCGAGCTGTTTCACGGCGCTGTCCGACAGATCTTCGGGCAGGGTGCCCAGGATGCGGTCGCTCGCGTCGAGCAGCAGAATGCGCGCCTCTCGGGTGTCCACGCGCTTGAAGTCCTGGGCCAGGGTGCGGTGGGCGATCTCGCCCAGGGCGCCGGCCATCTCCACGCCGGTGGGGCCGGCGCCGACGACCACGAACGTCAGCCACTGGCGGCGGATCTCGGGGTCGGTCTCGGCCTCGGCGTTCTCGTAGGCCACCAGCACCCGCCGGCGGATCTCCTGGGCGTCCTCGAGGCTCTTGAGGCCGGGCGCGTGGTCCTCCCACTCGCGGTGGCCGAAGTAGGCGTGCGTGGCGCCCGTGGCCACGATCAGGAAGTCGTAGCCGATCTCCCGCTCGCCCATGATCACGCGCTTGCCGTCCACGTCGATGTCGGTGACCTCGGCCATGAGCACCGTGGCGTTGCGCTGGCCGCGCAGGATGCGGCGGATGGGGTGGGCGATGTCCGCGGCGTTGAGCCCGGCCGTGGCGACCTGGTACAGCAGCGGCTGGAAGAGGTGGTGGTTGCGACGGTCCAGCAGGGTGATGCGGACCGGGGCGCGGCGCAGGGCGCGCGCGGCGTACAGACCGCCGAATCCGCCGCCGATGATCACCACGTGGGGGATACGCTGGAGCTTCATCGTCCCTCCTGTCCCGGGCTCGGCTCCGGGTATGAGGTTAGGCAAGTTCCGTACCAGCAGGCCGCAGGGGTGACAAGGCGGCCACGGCGGTCCATCGCGGGCGAAGCACCCCGCCGGGGATGTCTCGTTCGTGTCCCGGATGAGACACTCGACGTTCTGGATTGTCTCGTCCGCATCCCTGGGATTCCCCCGAACAGAAGCAGTCTACCTCTCCTGTTGGCGCGAGGTGGACCTCCTGGCACGAAGATTGCCTACCAGTTCGGTAGAGATCATGGACACCGCACCGGACCAGCTCAGGATCACCGCCGAGGAACAGGATCTGATCCGCCGCATCCTCGACGGCGACGAGGCCGCGTTCGTGCAGCTGGTGAAGCAGTACAACGCGTCCATGCTGCGCCTGTGCATGTCGTTCGTGTCCTCCCAGGCCGTGGCCGCCGAGGTCGTCCAGGAGGCCTGGATGGGCGTGCTGTCGGGCCTGGCGCGCTTCGAGGGCCGGTCCACGCTCAAGACCTGGATCTTTCGCATCCTCACCAACCGCGCCAAGACGCGCGGGGTCCGAGAGGGCCGCACCGTGCCGTTCTCGGCGCTGGCCCGCGAGGACGACGGCAACCCCCTCGACGCGGATCGGTTCACGTCCCGGGGCAAGTGGGCCACGCCTCCCTCGCCGTGGGGCGCGACCTCGCCCGAGGCGCTGCTGGAGCGGAAGCAGGCCATGGCGGCCCTGGTCGAGGCGGTGGATCAGCTGCCCTCGAACCAGCGCGCCGTGGTCACGCTGCGCGACATCGACGGCTGGGAATCTGCGGACGTGTGTAACGCCCTGGACATCAGCGAGACCAATCAGCGAGTCTTGCTCCACCGAGGCCGGACCCGAGTACGAGCCGCCCTCGCGAAGCACCTGGCTGGAAACTAGAAGCGATGCTGAGCTGCAAGGACATCACGAACCTGCTCACGGAGTACCTCGAAGGGGAGATGACCTTCGCGGACCGCATGCAGATGAAGATGCACCTGGCCCTATGCGGGCACTGCCGCAACTACGCCGACCAGCTCAAGCTGACCATCGAGAGCTGCGGCGAGATTCCCCCGCCCGACGTGGACGATCACCTGGAGCAGGAGCTGCTCGAGACCTTCCGCAACTGGAAGAGCCGCGAAGGCGACGTCCCTCCCTGAGGACCGCCCCTCACTCCCCTGCTTCGACGAATTCCCGCAGACGCGCCGCAAATCCCTCCGGGTCCTCCCACTGCAGGAAGTGCCCGGCGCCCTCGAAGATCTCCACCTCGCAGCGGTCGGCGGTCACGTGCTCGCAGCTGGGCTCGGCCATCTCCGAGCCCACGTAGGCGTCGTCCTCACCCCACAACACCAGGGTGGGTACGACCACGGGGGCGTCGGGGATGGGCTGGTCGGCGAAGGCCTTCCGCAGCGCGAGGGACTCGCGGTAGTACAGCAGCGGACCGCGGGTCTCCTCCACCGAGTCGAATGCGGCGTGGTACCAGGCGAGGTCGTCGTCGGTCAGGCCCTCGGCGCGCACGAGGTTGGACCGCAGCATCTTGCCGCGCCGCTTGATCCCCATGGACGCCAGGAAACGCGGAGCCGGCTTCGACGCCAGCAGCTTCATGTACCGGCTCTTGCGGCGCTGCTCGCGGTCCTCGCGCAGGAACGTCTCCATGGTCGCGGGGTGGGGCACGTCCACCGCGGTCAGCGTCGCCAGCCGTTCGGGGTGCTCGATGGCGGCGGTCCAGGCGAGGAACGCGCCCCAGTCGTGGCCCACAAGGTGCGCCTTCTCCCCATCCCCGGTCAACGCCTCGAGCAGCGCAGCCACGTCGCCGGCCAGGGTCAGCGCGTCGTAGCCGCCCTCGGGCTTGTCGCTGGCGCCGTACCCGCGAAGGTCCGGTGCCACGACCCGGTAGTCGTCGCTGAGCAGCGGGATCACCTCCCGCCACGAGTAGGCCAGGTCCGGGAACCCGTGCAACAGCACCACCAGCGGTGCGTCAGCGGGGCCCGCCTCGAGGACGTGCACCGTCAACGGCTCGAGCCCTTCCGAGGTCTCGACGCGGTCGGGCAGCTCGACCAGGCGGTTGTCCCACGGACCCGGGATCTCGGCGAGGTCCAGCTCCTCGCTGGCCGAGCTGCAGGCCGAAGTCAGCAGCGCCGCGACCAGCACAAAGGCCCGCAAGGAGCCCGTGACCTCAACCACGGTCGAGCTCGTGGCCGAAGTAGGCGACCTCGAACTCGGCCAGCAGGTCGCGCAGGGTCTGTACGTGTTGCAGGTCGGTGGTCTGCTTGGCCTTCATGGCGTGGAACATCATCTGGTGCAGCAGCGTCAGCTTCTTCAGGTACGCGTCCTTCTTCGCCGGATCGTCGAGATCCGCCGTTTTGAGGCGTTGCGCCATGAAGTAGTACGTGACGATGTCCACGAGATCGTCCGCGTGCTGGTCCTTGTTCGCCACCCAGCGGGCGAGCTGGTTGGGATCGGCGTCCTCGGCCTCGGCCAGCGCGACGATGCTGTTCATCGACTTCTCGATGGTGGTGATGTGCTCGCCGATCAGGCGGGCGCGCAGCTCGTCGTCGTAGATGCCGCAGGGGATCTGGCAGTGGGCGGCAGCGACGGCACTCCAGCCGAGGGTGAGCAGCAAGGCCAGGGAGGCCACAGAGAGGCGAGGGGGCATGGGATGTCTCCAGGGTGTCTCAACTTGCCTCGGTCATGGACCGGGGATCGAGGACTTTTTCAAGTTCCGTGCCATCGAGGACACGGCGGGCCGAGGCGATCTCGCGGACGGTGCTGCCCCGCTCGTGGGCCTCCTTGACCAGGCTCGCCGCCGCGTCGTAGCCGATCCGCGGGGCCAGGGTCGTTCCCAGCGCCAGCGACCGCTCCACCAGCTCCTCGCACCGCTCCCGATCCGCAGCCAGATCGCGCACGGCGCGCTGCTCGAAGTTGCGCACCGCCGCGGCCATGAGGCGGATCGACTCCAGCAGATGGTGGGCGATCAGTGGCTGGGCCGCGCTGAGCTCGAAGTTGCTGAGCATGGACGCCGCCCAGGTCACCGAGGCCTCGGCCCCCACGGTCCAGCCGGCCGTCTGCATCAGCGACTCGGCGATCACCGGGTTGACGTTGCCGGGCATGATCGAGCTGCCGGGCTGCACCGCGGGCAGGGTGATCTCGCCGAGGCCGCCCCGCGGGCCCGACGCCAGGAAGCGGATGTCGTTGGCGATCTTGGCCAGGCTCACCGCCGCGCCCTTCACCGCGCCCATGGCGGTGACGAAGACGTCCGCCGTGGCCTGCGCGGAGAAGTGGTTGGGCGCCTCCTTGAACGGCAGCGAGGTTTCCAGCGCCAGCGCGCGGGCCACGCGCCGGCCGAAGTCGGGGTGCGTGTTGACCCCGGTGCCGACGGCCGTGCCGCCGATGGGCAGCTCCAGCAGCACCTCCAGCGCCGCGCGCAGCCGCGCCCGGTTGCGGGAGATCTGCGCCGCGTACCCGCCGAAGACCTGGCCCAGCCGCACCGGTGTGGCGTCTTGCAGGTGGGTGCGCCCCAGGGTGACCACGTCGTCGAAGGCGCGGGCCCGGGCGTGCAAGGTGGCCTCCAGGGTGCGCATCGCCGGCAGCAGGTCGTCGTTCAGCGCCTGGACCGCCGCGACCTGGATCGCCGTGGGGATCACGTCGTTGGAGGACTGACCGAAGTTGACGTGGTCGTTGGGGTGGACCGGATCGCGGCTGCCGATCTCACCGCCGGCCAGCTGGATCGACCGGTTGGCGATCGCCTCGTTGGCGTTCATGTTCGTCGAGGTGCCGCTGCCGGTCTGGAACAGGTCCACCACGAACTGATCGTCGTGGCGGCCGTCGGCCACCTCGCGCGCCGCCTGCTCGATGAGCGCGGCGCGGTCCGGATCGAGCATCTTCAGCTCGTAGTTCACAACCGCCGCCGCGGCCTTGATCCGTCCCAGCGCGTGGATCACGCCGGCGGGGACCGGCCAGCCACTGACCGGGAAGTTCAGCTGCGCGCGGCGGGTCTGGGCGCCGAACAACGCGTCGTCCGGCACCTCCATCTCGCCCATGCTGTCGCGTTCGATGCGCACGACGTCCTCCTATCCCGCCGCCGCCGTGGCGACCTCGTCGATCTGTGCCCGCTGCAACCGGCCGGAGAAGTCCACGTAGACGGTCTTCCACTCGCTGAACAGCTCCAGCGCGGCCGTGCCCGCCTCGCGGTGGCCGTTGCCCGTGGCCTTGGTGCCGCCGAAGGGCAGGTGGACCTCGGCGCCGATGGTCGAGGCGTTGATGTAGAACACGCCGGTGTGGACGTCCCGCATGGCGCGGTAGGCGCGGTTGACGTCGCGAGTGTAGATGGCCGCGGAGAGGCCGTACTGGACGCTGTTGCAGATCTCGACGGCGTCTTCCAGGCCGCGGTGGGGAATGACCGTGACCACCGGGCCGAAGATCTCCTGCTGGGCCACCACCGACGTGGGGTGGGTCCCGGCGAGGATGGTCGGCGCGAAGAAGTGGCCGTGCTCGTGGTCCGGCCCCTCCAGGGGGTCGCCGCCGGCCAGCAGGATCCCCTCGCGCTTGCCGATGTCGGCGTACTGCTGCACCGTGCGCAGCTGCGCCGCGGACACCAGCGGCCCCACGTCCATGTCCTCGTCCTGGCCGTCGCCCACCTTCAACCGCTGCACCGCCGCGGTGAACAGATCGAGGAACTCCTCCATCACGTCGCGGTGCACCAGCACCCGCGACGCCGCCGTACACCGCTGTCCGGTGGTGCCGAACCCGCCCCAGACCGCCCCCTCCACGGCCAGATCCAGGTCGGCGTCTTCCATGACGATGATGGCGTTCTTGCCGCCCATCTCCAGGCCGCAGGGGCGGAACAGGGGGGCGCACACCTCGGACACCTGCCGGCCCACCTCGCTCGAGCCGGTGAAGGACACCAGGTCCACGCCCGGATGCCCCACCAGCGGATCGCCCACGTCCCGGCCGCTGCCCGTGATCAGGTTCACCACCCCGGACGGCACGCCCGCCTCGGCGAGGATCTTCACGAGGTTCACCGCGGACAGCGGCGTGTCCGTGGCCGGCTTGAGCACCACGGTGTTGCCCGCGATCAGCGCCGGCATCACCTTCCACGCCGGGATCGCCATGGGGAAGTTCCACGGCGTGACCAGGGCGCACACGCCCACGGGGACGCGCATGGACATGTTGAACTTGTCGGGCAGCTCCGACGGGGTCGTCTGGCCGAACAGCCGCCGGCCCTCACCGGCCATGTAGAAGGTGATGTCGATGGCCTCCTGCACGTCGCCGCGGGCCTCGTCCAGCACCTTGCCCATCTCCCGGGTCATGTCGCGGGCCAGCTTCTCCTTGCGGTCCACCATCAGCGCGCCGGCCTTGAACAGGATCTCGGCCCGACGCGGCGCCGGCGTCTTGCGCCACGCGTCGAAGGCCCGCTTCGCCGCGGCCACGGCCGCATCCACGTCGTGGGTGCTGGACAGCTGGAAGCGGCCGACGAGGTCTCGATCGTCGGCCGGGTTGCGGTTCTCGAAGGTCTCGCCCGAGTCGGAGTCGACCCACCTCCCGGCGATGTAGTTCTTGTACGTGTCGTTCATCGGTATTCCAGAGGCGCTCTTGCGCCGCGTTAGCCCTGCTTTACTTATTTAGTCATGTCTACCTTTCCTGTCAATCGATGAAGGCGTCAGCCTGCGGCGCACTACCCGAGGGGCACTCATACAGGACTTTCGGCTGCGGAGCTCTGCCCGGTGGGGGGGATGTCTGTTATGACTGCGACGATGGCAGCACGCAGCAGGTTTGCTGTGACGGAAGTTCGGCCGGTAACATCAAAGACAAGATCATCCTAATGGAGTACAGAAACAACCCTTTCGCCTATGGGACTATTGACTTCGGCGGAACGGGGACTGACTTCTGCTGTGACGGAACTGACATGGGGACCACGACGGCCGTGCACGTGATCATCGAGGCAGACGGGGGAGATGATGTCATCTGTCTGCAGGACGCGAACGTGGGAGACTGTCTCGACGAGCTATTCGGGGTGCAGATGTGGGACGCGACGGCCGATATCGAGGGTCAGGGAGGGGCTGACCAGATCTACACATGTCCTACAGGTGAATACGACGACTATGTCTACGGTGGCAACGATGGCGACACCATCAAGACCTATGACGGAGATGACTATATCGAGGGCAACGGAGGTGAAGACGAAATCGAAGCAGGGGCAGGGGTCGATACTGTCCTCGGTGGAAGCCAACTCGACATTATCGCTGGCAACGGTGGGGCCGATGTACTCGAGGGGGGCGATGAAGGCGATACCATCCGTGGCGGAGCAGGTGTAGACAAGATTCTGGGAGGTGGAGGTGTGGACACTCTGTACGGCGGTGGCGGCAACGACACCTTGTTGGGCGAGGCAGCAGCTGATAGTTTATATGGCGAGGGTGATGACGACTGCTTGTGCGGTGGCAGCGCTGGTACGGGTTTGAATGCTGACAGCAGCAACGATACCCTAGACGGTGGCGCCGGCACCGGCGACGATTGCTACTTTGTCGACACATACCCTGAGGAGGACGCACTCGACATGTGTGAAGACGAATTCGAGTCGACCACCTGCTCCTGTTCGGGGATCTGATCAGCAAGGGGTTCGATCACGGACCACTGCTGCGATGCCGGACCACTCAAAGGAGTTTGCCATGCGCAGGGTCTTTGGTTTCGCGGTCGCTTCGCTAATCTCGTTGGCAACAGGCTGCCCGAGCAACACACCGCCTCATATCGATGATGACGCGGGCACAGACGACGACGCAGTCGAGGACGACGACACCGCTCCGAACGAAGACAGAGACGGCGACGGCTGGACCGAGGCACTGGGTGACTGCGATG
>CAZLEO010000013.1:0-36956 GCA_964558555.1 uncultured Rickettsiales bacterium
CTCGCCCTGGGCACGGGAGCAGCCTGTCGCGTCTATGCGCGACAGGCTGCTAGGCCGCTGATGCGCGGTTTCCTGGGCGGCGAGGCCATGGAATGCGTGAATGCGCGGTTGCCCGAAGGGTGTGGTGAGACCGAACACTGCAGGACGTGCACCATCCGCCGCACGGTGATGGACACCCACCTGTCTGGACAGCCCCACGAAAGGGTAGCGACCGCGCTGGACCGCGTGGACGGGCCTGTCCGGTTCTGGGTGTCCACGGAGCTGCTCGTACGCCCGGGCGGGGGCGTACCCGTGGTCATGGTGACCATCGAGGAGATGCCGTCCGACGCGTCCTGAGACGAGACCGGATCAGCGATTCGGCGTCAGCGGCCACCACACCGGACACGGAGTGTGGCCCGACCACAGGCGCGCGCCGCTGGCCTTGGCGTATACGCCCGCCCGCTCGCCGCTGCACCCGATGAACACGTCCTCGCCCCACGACAGGGAGAGGCTGCCCCGCTCGTTCAGCCCCTCGACCGCGCGCCAGTCGCCGTCCCGCCAGATCAGCAGCGGGGGGGCAAAGTGCTGGCCCTCCAGCTCGTCGTACGCCATGGCGTAGTGGGCGATGCCCAGGTCCAGCGATCCCCAGTTCTGGTACTCGCCGATGGAGAACTTGCCCAGCGCCGGCGTCTGCTTGGCTTCCGGGATGGACACCAGATCGAAGTACCCGTGACCGCCGCCCTGGTGGACCTCGATCAGGGGGATGTCCCAGCCCTCGCCGTTGTAGGCGCAGAACGGGGGCGAGACCCCCTCGCCCATGGAGACCGCCTCGGCGGCCTCCCGGCGCCAGCCGCCGTCGCGCCACACGTAGCGTAGGCACAGCATGATGAACGGCGCGTACTGGTAGTCGTCCCAGCTGATGGGGATGCGCTCGCCGTCCACGGCGTAGTGGGCCGTCTCGTTCTCGGCGTCGACGACCGCCTCGGAGGTGCCCTGGGCCAGCGCCACACGTGTACCGTCCTCGCGATAGCCCCACGCTTCGAGGCTCCCTGGGAGCCCGGCCAGGCCGGGGACCGCGGTGGCGGTGTGCGCGCGGAGATCCACCTCGAACAGCCCCTCGCCCATCATCACGGCCACCTTGTCGCCGCGGGGCGAGGGGCCCAGCAGCGTGTTCTCGTGGCAGGGGATGGGCAGCGTCGCGATGGGCTGGGGTGGGTCCTCGCTACCGGGCTGGACCACCGACCAGGCGCACTGGCCCTCCTCGGTGACGAACACGGCCACGTCGGCCGGGGGTTCGTCGCCGGGTTCGTCGGGGGTCGGGGCCTCCTCGGTGGGAGCTTCGGGCTCCTCGACGACCGGGGCCTGGGCGTCGGTGGGCGGCTTGGGCGTGGGGTCCGGATCGCGGGGTTCGGTGTCGGGGGTGCCGCAGCAGGCACAGAAAGCGAGGGCGCACAGCAGGACGAAGCAACGGGGCAAGGGTTCCTCCGGGTGTCAGGGCGCCGAGAGGGAGGCCTCGACCAGGGTCGTCTCCCCCTCGAACGCGGGGAACATGATGCGACCGATCTCGTGGCGGAGGCAATCGCCGACCTCGGCCGTGCGCACCTGCTCGTCGACGATGTTCACGTCGGAGACACGCCCGTCGGGGTGGACGTTCATCCGGATGTGGACGTCTGGGGGAATGGGGATCGTCGAGGCCGCCAGGCATCGTTTTGCGCTGGCGTTACTGCCGACGATGGCGTCGAGCAATGTGGGGTGTGAGATCTCTGCCGCGGTGGGGGGAGGCACGGGGCCGTTCGGGGTGTCCTCGGGGAGGGCCTCTGTCGGCGGTCTCAGCAGGCTGTCCAGGCGCTCACGCAGCAGCTCGTTGTAGATTTCGGGATCTGCCTGCATGGGCGACCCTCGAAAGCTGCCCACGCTGAGTGCATCGATCACCGTATCCCGGTTGCGCGTGGCGGTCTCGTGGGTGATCCGCGTGCACCAGCCATGCGCCACGAGCACGATCCGCTCCAGGCCAGCGTGGCCGAGGATGTGGCCGAGGTCACCGACGAGGAGCTTCTCGTTCGGCTCCTCCCCCGGTGTGCCGAGGTTCACGGTGACGACCTGGTAGTCCGAGCGGAAGGGCTCCACCTGGGCAGCCCAGAGCTCGGGATCGTCCTGCGGGCAGGCCACGAACATCAACGCGACGCGGTCGTCGGTCTCCTCGGCTGCTGCGGGCGTGACGAGCCACAGCGTCGCAGCGCAAATGGCGAACACACGTATGTGGAACATGGGCGGCCCTCCTGTGTGCATTGAACTATCCAACCACCCCGACTGTCACGCCCCGATCCGCCGGGGCGCGGCGCAGTTCGAGCTACCCAGCCACCGCGAATAGGTTGTATAGATTCCCCCGCGATCGGGAGGACCCATGCGACCCATCATCTTGTCCCTGGCCCTGGTGTGGCTGGCCGGCTGCTGCGGCGACCCACCGGTGTGGTTGACCGTCGATCCCATCCACCTCGAGGACGGATCGGGCGAGTTCGACCTGCTGGCCTGGGTGGCCGAACCGGGCGACGACCTGGTCTTCGACGCCGTGTGCGACGACGAGGGGCTGATCGCCTACACCGAGGGCTCCACGCTGCTGCTACAGGCCCAGCCCGGCTGGGAGGGCGTGGCCGAGGTGGTGCTGACGGCCACCGACGACTGCGACCAGACCGCCGAGACCTCGGTGGAGGTCACCGTGGGCGAGCCGGTGGGGGACGACGACGATGATGACGACGACACGGTGGATCCGTTCGTCGATCCCTGCGGCGTGACCTTCGTGTACGAGCCCCAGACCGATCCCGACACCGTGGCCGTGGCCGGCACCTTCAACGACTGGGCCACCGACACCCACGTCCTCGAGGAGCAGCAGAACGGGACGTGGACCCTGTTCGTGCCGGGCGAGGAGTGGGAGCCGGGCGCGTACCCGTACAAGTTCGCGGAGCTGTCCGGCGCGTACGAAGCCTGGAACTGCGATCCAGGCGCCGCGCTGATTCACTGTGAAGAAGGCTACAAGGAGCCGTCGGACACCTCGTGGACCCAGGACTGCACCGCGGGCGAGGAGTCGTGCAACTCCATGGTGGTGGTCGGCGACTTCGATCTGCCGCGGCTGGTCCTGACGAACCTGTCCATCGACGCCTCGTCCGGGACCGTGGACCTGACCGTGGAGATCCGCCCGGGCTGCGCCGGGGACGGCCCGGGGACGATGGCCGTCGCACTCGACGGGGCCGAATTCCTCACGGCCACGGGCGAGGCCCCCCTGACCGCCTCGTTGACCGATCAGGCCCAGGGGCGCCACACGCTGACGGTGACCGGCGAGGATGGGGCGGGCCGCGAGGCCGATCCCCTGCACGTGCCGTTCTGGATCGAGGACTCCGACGGCTGGTCCCGCGGCGTCATGTACTACGCGTTCATGGACCGCTTCGCCAACGGCGACACCTCCATCGACACCTCCGAGGGCGCCACGTACGAGCTCGGCGGCTACATGGGCGGCGACCTGCAGGGGCTGATCGACGCGCTGGACTACCTGCAGGATCTGGGCGTGAACATCATCTGGATCTCCAACCCCCAGGACAACGCCGAGGGCCCCTGGGGCGGCGACTGCGGCACCTACTCGGGCTACCACGGCTACTGGCCCGACGACGCGTTCGCCGTGGAGGAGCACTACGGCGGCGACCAGGCCCTGCGCGACCTGGTCGAGCAGTCCCACGCCCGTGGCATCCGCGTGGTCATGGACTGGGTGTGCAACCACGTCCACGAGGACCACCCGTACTACCTCGAACACGCGGGCGACTGGTTCAACGAGCAGATCCTGTGCAAGGTCGGCGACGACTACTCCAACTTCGACCTGATCCCGGAGACCTGCTGGTTCGCCGAGTACCTGCCCGACATCCGCTACTACGAGCCCGCCGCCCTCGACGCCATGGTCGAGGACGCCATCTGGTGGGCCCGCGAGTACGACCTCGACGGCTTCCGCGTGGACGGCGCCAAGCACGTGCCCCACTCGGTGATCTGGAACGTCACGTCGCGCATCGAGCAGGAGATCGAGCACGGCGCGGCGGGCGGCAGCTTCGAGTTCTACACCGTGGGCGAGACCTTCACCTTCGACCGCAACCTGATCGTGGCCTACGTCAACGACAACGAGCTCGACGCCCAGTTCGACTTCCCCCTGTACGGCACCGTACGCGCGGCGTTCGTCGACGACACGGCCACCCTGCAGGATCTGCAGGCCTCCATGGCCGACTCCAACGCCAGCTACAACGGCGCGCTGATGAGCACGTTCCTGGGCAACCACGACGTGTCGCGCTTCGTGTCCTACGGCCAGGAGGGTGGCTGGGCGGACTCGGAGGAGTCGGCGTGTGTCATAGCCGACGCCGTTGGCGATCCCTGGTGGTACGGTCGCCTGCAGCTGGCCTGGACCTACCTCATGACCCAGCCCGGCATCCCGCTGATCTACTACGGCGACGAGATCGGCATGCCCGGCTACCGCGACCCCGACAACCGCCACCCCTTCTGGTGGTACTCCTCGGCCATCGCCGACGGCACCGACGGCTCGTTCGGCGTCGCCGACTACGCCGCCGGCCTCTACCACGCCGACATGGAGCCCGTGCTGTGGCACGTCTCCGCCCTGGGACAGGCCCGCGCCGAGCACCCCGCCCTGTGGTCCGGCACCGAGGCCGAGTGGTGGACCGACGCCGACACCCTGGCCTATGCCCGCGTCGCCGGCGGCGACCAGGTCCTGGTCATCCTCCACCGTGGCTGGTGGGACACCACGCTCGAGAACAGCCTGTCGTTCGCCGGCCTCGACGCCGACGGCACCTACACGGACATCCTCACCGGCGAGACCTTCGAGGCCTCGGGGGACTTCATCTCGGTGTTCATGGCGGGGAACTCGTCGAGGGTGCTGGTGAGGTAGCTACGCCTTCTTCAGCGGATACGCCGTCACCGTCTCCGGGATCAGCGCGGAGACCTCATTGAGCAGGAACAGATCGTCCTCCACGTAGCTCTGGCGGCTGTCGGCGAAGGAGTCCATGTAGACCACGCCGACGACGGTGTTGCGCTCGCCGCGCACGGGAACGGCCGCGGCGGTGCCGAGCTTGGCGTGGCCCTGCAGGTCGTTGCGGATGACGGACTTGCGCTCGTTCATGGCGTTGGAGATGGCCGGGATGTAGGGGCGCTCCAGGCGGAGGCCCTCGGGGACGTCGTCGGAGACCCAGGCGTCGAGCTTGCCGACCTTGCGGTCCTCCATGACGCGGATGACCATGCAGCGGTCGGGGTGCACGAACTGCTGGATCCCCTCGAGCGCCGCCCGCACCGTCTCCTTCGCGTCCCCCTTGCGGACCACGCGCTGGAACCCGGAGAGCCAGCGGGACTGCTCGAGCTTGCGGCCCATGCTCACCTCGTCCACGTCGATGACCTGGCCCGTGGCGATCATCTCGGCCACGGGGACGTCTGCGCCCGGCAACGCCATCTGCTGGGTCGAGGCCCCGACGATGGACGGCTCGACCACCTTGCGATCCAGCACCCCGTCGTGGACCAGTTGCTCGTCGGTGGTCACCTCGAGGTGGGTCTCGCCGACCTGGATGCGATCGCCCACGGCCAGCGCCGCGTCGTGCACCTTCTCGCCGTTGATGAACACGCCGTTGTGGCTCTGCAGGTCGGTGATGCGGTGCTCGGTGCCGCTCCAGCGGATGGCGGCGTGCCGCCGCGACACGCGGTCTTCCACCAGCTGGATGAGGTTGTTGGCGCCGCGGCCGACGGTGAGGTGGCGCTCGCCGAGGCGGAACGTCGCGCCCTTGTTGACTCCCTCGCGGATGATCAGGATCGCCATGACTTCGATTCCTCCGGAAGCGCCAGTTTACCTCCAAACCGATAGAATGCGCTGGCTCGCCGTGCAGCGGCCGGGCGAGGGGAAGTATGAGAGGACGGATCGCGGGCATCCTGGGACTCACGGCCGGGCTGGCGCTGGGCTGTGCGGACGCGGGGGACGGTTTCGGCGCGGGGACCGGGGACGACGACGACACGACCCCCGCGTCGTCGGTCTGCGAGCCCGGCGGAAGCTCGTCCTACTTCCAGTTCGAGGGGGAGTTCTGGACGTGCAACCTGCCTCCACCGGCGGGCGGGGCGGTGGACATGGTCGGTTACGAGGGCGCGACGAGCCTGGTCAACGGCGCCTCGGCGGTGTTCAGCCTGGACTGGACCGGCGAGACCCTGACGGGCAAGGACCTCGTGGTGGGGGTGCAGGACGACGGCTTCTACCGCGACAAGCTCACCAACTCGCCCGATCCCTACGCCATCGTCGTGGAGATCCTCCAGGAGGTGACCGAGAGCTTCGTGTTGTGGGTCGGGGTCGCCGACGGGTCGGACGAGCAGGGGTATCCCGTGACCGGCGAGTACGTCCAGATCCCCATCGACATCACGCCCGTGCTCACCGGCGACGTGCAGGTGAGCGTGCACTGGGACACGGACAACGACGTGGACCTGTTCGTGGTCGAGCCCTCGGGGGAGGTGGTCTGGCACGCGAACCCGATCAGCGCCACCGGCGGGCAGCTGGACCTCGACAGCAACGCCCTGTGCGACATCGACGGCATCAACAACGAGAACATCTTCTGGCCCGACGGCGCGGCGCCCGTGGGCGAGTACGAGGTGTGGACCAACTTCTACGACTCGTGCGACGGCCTGGACGTGGCCTACCGGGTCACCGTGGTGCTCGGCGGCGAGGAGGTCGAGGCCTTCGATGGCGCCTATGCGCCCGAGGACGCCAACCAGGGCGAGACCGCCGACGAGATCACGACGTTCTCTTGGGACGGATAGCCCCGACCCGAAGCCCCAGAACTGCCATCGCCCCGAGGATCGCGCCTTTGCAGACGCGATGCCCGGGGCGACAGTGAAGTCCGAAGGAGGGAACTAGCCCTTCTTCTCGACGCCCAGCTTCTTGACGTTGGACTTCCAGATCTTCGGGCCGAGCCAGGACGGGGCGCTGGCCGGAGCGTCAACCTGCTCGCGCTTGCCCTCGAAGATGTGGATGGTCTTGGTCCCACGCTCACGGAGCTTGATGTCGGTGAAACCGCGGCTCGCCGCCTTCAGGGCAGCACCGCGGGGCTGGCGGGCAGCAAACACGTGGTTGGTGTCGTCGCCACCGTTGTCCAAAAGCACGAAATTCTTCTTGTCAGCCATGAGGCCCCTCCTTCTGCAGCGGTGATCCTTTTCACCGCCTGGGTGATTTCTGACAAAAGCAGGAGCTAAACGCTAGCCTGCACTCCATCGACAGAGATTCTTGGTCCGGATCGGCCTGTTGTGCAAGCCTAGAATTGCTCAAAACGCGTTTTTTCCCGAAAAAAAGGGCAAAAAGGGCCGATATCGGTCGAAATCGGCCCGAATCCGGGGGGTCGCGGGGGCACTTGCTCGCGCGCGATCGCGCGCTACCCGCGCACGCGAGGTGACGCTTGCGCCAACTCTTGGTAGAAGGTCGAGTCGATCGGCGATAGCCTTTGGGCACGAACTCCGGTCCGCGGACCGGCATGGAGAGAGGCCAGCATGGGTGAGCAGATCCGATACAAGCGTCGTTTCCTCTTCTGGGGACTGATCCTGTTGGGGCTGGCTGCCCTGGTGCCCATCCGCACCGAGCGCGCGGACGCGCTGGGGGGCGGGCCGGACGCCTTCGGCTACAACTGGCACGACGAGGTGACGTACCTCTACGAGCAGGCGACCACGTCGGCCAACATGGGCAACGACTCGATCTACGTCACGCCCATCGGCTTCGACTTCGACCTGTACGGCGTGACCTACGACGAGGTCACCCTGACCTCCGAGGGGGGGCTGCACTTCGACGGTGAGGTGGCGCTGCCGGGCGACAACGAATCGCTGCCCTACACGGAGTTCACCGGCATCTTCCCATTCTGGGATGACATGAACCTCAGCGGCGCGGGTCAGGTCTACTACGAGACGCTGGGCATCGCCCCCAACCGCGTGTTCATCGCCGAGTGGCGGGGCGCGGCGCACATGACCAACGTGGCGCCGTACTACTACATCGGCAACGTGGACGTGGAGGTGAAGCTGTTCGAGGTGGACGACTCCATCGAGTTCCACTACCGCGACGTCAACTTCGGCGACGCCGGGTACGACGGGGGCGCCTCGGCCACCATCGGCATCGTCGACGCCGTCCAGGGGTACTACCTGATGGTGTCCCACAACACGCTGTCGCTGTCCGACGACTACGCCATCCGCTTCGAGCCGCCGGGCTCGTGCGTGGACGACGACGGAGACGGCTGGACCCAGTGCGACGGGGACTGCGACGACGCCGACGCGGCCATCCACCCCGGCGCCGCCGAGACCTGCGACGACGGCATCGACTCCAACTGCGACGGCCAGGCCGACGAGCAGGCCGACAACGACGCAGACGGCTTCACCAACTGCGACGGGGACTGCGACGACTTCGAGCCGCAGGCCTTCCCGGGCAATCCGGAGCAGTGCGACTACATCGACAACGACTGCGATGGCTGGGCCGACAACGGCTTCGACGAGGACGGCGACGGCTGGAGCCTGTGCGAGGGGGACTGCGACGACACCAACGTCGACGTCTATCCCTCCGCGTACGAGGAGTGCGACGGCATCGACAGCGACTGCATGGACGACCTGGCCCAGACCGAGGTGGACGACGACGGCGACGGGCTGTCCGAGTGTGACGGGGACTGCCACGACGGCAACGCGGCCATCTACCCCGGCGCCGAGGAGACCTGCGACACCCTCGACAACGACTGCGATCCGGAAACGGACGAGAACGCCGACGTGGACCTGGACAACTACTCCATCTGCCAGGGCGACTGTAACGACGGCGACGCGGGTATGAACCCGGCCGAGACCGAGGTCTGCGACAAGAAGGACAACGACTGCAACGGCGTGGTGGACGACAACATCGACTTCGACCACGACGGATACCCCGGCTGCGGCGGCGCCGACTGCGACGACTACAACGCCGGCACCAACCCGGGCTCCACGGAGATCCCCTACGACAACATCGACCAGGACTGCTCCGGCGAGGACCTCACCGACATGGACGGCGACGGCTACGACGGCGGCGCCTACGGCGAGGACTGCGACGACACCAACGCCGCGATGAACCCGGGCGTGGCCGAGGACTGCGAGAACTCCTACGACGACGACTGCGACGGCTTCACCGACGCGGACGACGAGGACTGCCAGGCGGGCGACGACGACGACGCCACCGGCGGTGGCGGCGGCGGTTGTGGCTGTGCCAGCGCCGGCGACGCACCCGCGCACGGCGCCGCGTTGCTGGCGGGCCTGATCGCCGTGGCCGCGCTGCGCCGCCGCCCCTGAACCCCTCCCCGGAGATCCCCCCATGCGAACTGCCGTCCTGATCGCCCTGGCCCTCGCGCTGGTGGCGGGCTGCGCCCCCGTGCACGAGGACCCGGTCGAGACGTCCGAGGCCCCCATCGTCAACGGGTCGCTGGAGTCGGGCTTCCCCTCCACCGTGTCCATGGGCGGTGAGATCGGCGGCTACCTGATGAGCATGTGCACGGGCAACCTCATCACGCCCGAGATCGTGCTGTGCGCCGGACACTGCGGCGACGGCATCCCCATCGAGCTCATCGTCGGGCTGGGCCAGGCGTTCTTCGGCGACGACATCCAGTCCTACGACGAGGCCATCGGGTTCGTGGACTTCGAGGTGCACCCCGACTACGTGCCCCTGGAGTCGGGGTTGGGCGGCACCCTGGGCGAGTACGACCTGTCCGTGTTCGTGCTGGCCGAGCCCGCCACGGCGGAGCCCACCTGGTTCAACCGCGACCCCATCACCGACGACGAACTCGACCGCGACATGATGTCGGTGGGATTCGGCGTGACCGGCCCCGAGGGGGACGGCTCGGGCACCAAGCGCTCGGCGCTGCTGACCCTGGACGAGTACGACGACAACTTCCTGATCTCGAACTCCAGCTCCAATCCCGACGAGGCCAACGTGTGCAGTGGCGACTCTGGCGGGCCCCAGTTCTTCGAGCACGAGAACGGCCGCTGGATCGAGGCCGCCGTCCACTCCTGGGCCGACCAGTTCTGCGAGGTCCAGAGCGGCTCGACGCGCACGGACATCGCCGCCGACTGGATCCTGGACTGGGTGGAGGACGTGCATGGCTCGCGCGACGTGTGCGAGATCAACGAGTGGTACGAGGACGGGATCTGCGACGACTACTGCGACGAGGAAGATCCGGACTGCGTCGAGCCCGGGGACGACGACGACGATGACGACGACACGTCGGGCGGGGACGACGACGACGCCGAGTCCGAGGCGGACGACGACGATGACGACGGCGAGGGCGGGTGCGAGTGCTCGTCCGCGAGCGAGCGGCCGGTCGGCGCCGCGGCGCTGACCCTGGGCCTGGGCCTGCTGGTGGTGCGGCGACGGTGATGCCGCACACCGGTGCACAGGGGTGACACACCCCTGTAGCGATTCGTAACCTCCCGAGATCAAAAGACAAACGCTCTTGTTTGGCCGCAGGCCCTTTCTGGCCCGCCCCTTGCAGACTTCTGTCCGCGCCGCCGAAGGTGGCACGGAGGACGACATGAGCACGTTCGGATCCTCGAAGAGGTCCCTGTTCCTGCTGACCGCGGCGTCGGTCGCCCTGGCCTGCTCCGGGTGTGACGAGTCCGAGCCCACCCACCTCTACGAGGACGCCTGGGACGAGCTGCACGGCGTGCCGCGCAGCGGATGCTCGGGTGTGGTCCCGCCGGACTCGGGGCCCTTCGACCACAAGATCGCCCTGACCTTCGACGACGGCCCCCACTCCACCCGCACCGCCGAGGTGATGGACATCCTCGAGAGCCACGGCGCGCGCGGCACGTTCTTCGTCAACGGCCGCTCCATCAACAGCGAGGACGACTACCGGCTGCTCCACGACATGGTCGAGCGCGGCCACATCCTGGCCAACCACACCGAGAACCACCCCAACTCGGTGACCCTGTCCGCCGCGTCGTGGGACTCCGAGATCAGCCAGACCCACGACGAGCTGGTGGACATCCTCGGCGAGCACGGCCAGACGCCGAAGTTCTTCCGCTTCCCCTACGGCTCGGCCAACTGCGACACCTACAACGCGGTCACCGCCTACGGCTACTCGGTGGTGGGCTGGCACATCGACTCCGCCGACTGGTGCTATCAGAGCTCCACCGGCGGCTACGGCTACTGCAGCTCGTCCACCTTCGGATCGGTGCCCGACACCTACCGCGACGACTTCATCGGCCTGACGCTGTACCAGGCCAACCTGCGCGACGGCGGCGTCCTGCTGTTCCACGACATCCACAGCTTCACCGCCGAGAACCTCGACGGGCTGATGACCCGCCTCGAGGAGGAGGGCTACACGTTCACCACCCTGGACGACGTGGACACGTTCCCGCGGCTCAACGGGATCATCCCCGAGCCCGAGCCCTGGGTCGGCCAGGTGTGCGAGTCGGACGCGGACTGCGCCTTCGAGGACGACGGGGATTCGGGCTACTGCCACGGCTTCGAGGACGCGGGCACGGGCGAGGCGCGCGGGTTCTGTGTGCTGCCCTGCGCCGGCTACTGCCCGGACCGCTCCGGGACCGCCCCCACCTTCTGCGTGGCCGCGCCCGAGCCGGACGCGGGCATGTGCGTGTCCAAGACCCACTCGCTCAACACGTACTGCGACGGCATCCCCGGCACGGTCGAGCAGACCGCGGACCGCTTCATCGGCGATTCGGTGGCGTCCGCGTCCACGGCGGACGTGTGCCTCCCTCCGGCTTCGGAGTCACCGTGACGCTGGCGTGATCGCTTGGGGAAGGAGAGCGGGGCCTACAGGCAGTCGAGGATGCCCTGGGCGTCGCAGCCCTTGACGCTCATCTCGGCGCACTTGAGGAAGCTCACCGGCGGCGGGTCGCCGATGTTGTTGGCGCACCAGGTCTCGCACTGGCCCATGTTGTCGCCCCAGGGGTACCCCTGGCCGAACAGGCCGCACATGTCGAGGTCCTGACACAGCCACTCGCAGTCCTTGTTGCTGCCCGTGTCGTCGTCGTCACCCGGCGGGGTGCCGTCGTCGTCGTCGCCCGGCGGGGTGCCGTCGTCGTCGTCGGTCTGGACGTCGTCGTCGTCGTCGTCGGGCTTGGTGTCGTCGTCGCCCTGGTCGTCGTCGCCCTGGTCGTCGTCGTCGCCCTGGTCGTCGTCGTCGTCGTCGGCCCCGTCACAGTCCGGGCTGCCGAAGCACCCCTGATCGTTGCAGTCGAACATCCCGTTCTGGTCGTTGTCCGCGCCGTCGGAGCACTCGCCGGGCTCGTCGCCCTCGACCTCTTCCTCACCACAGGCGCACAGCGCCAGCGGCAGCGCGACGATCAGCACACCCACGAGAATCCATCGCAGCTTGTCCATTCCTTCATCCTCCCTGCGGTCGGTCCGGAAGGGGCCGACGTGGCATGGTCACGAAGATACCACACTCCCTGACACCCTCGACAGGGTCGCTCGATGCACGGCGGTCAGCAATGTCCGCGGGGGTGCGCGCGCCGTCAGCTATCATGCTGTCTTCCCCGGAGGATTCGGGGTGCGTCGGCCCGACGGGGGCGACAGGGAGGATGGATCCATGATCCACGCGCGAATCGGCCTGCTGCTCACGCTGTGCCTGTTGCTGGGTGCGACCGGATGCCCCGAGGATGCGGCCGAGGACGACGACGACGTCACCGCGGACGACGACGACGACGACGCCACCGCGGACGACGACGACACCACCGCGGACGACGACGACGCCACCGGCGACGACGACGACGACGACACCTTCCCCCTCGAAGAGCTGGATCCTCAGCGCATCTACGACGACGTGGCCTACCTCGCGTCCGACGAACTGGGCGGCCGCGCCCCGGCCACCACGGGCAACGAAGAGGCCCTGCAGTACGTGGAGGCGGTGTTTGCCGACTACGGTCTGGAGCCCGCGGGCGACGACGGCACCTATCGACAGTGGTTCGACTTCCAGCAGTGGCAGCAGCTCGCCCCCGCCGAGCTGGTTCTCGGCGGCGACACCCTCGCCGAGGGCAGCGACTTCGGCGTGTTCTCCAGCTCCGGCGGCGGCGACGTCACCGCCGAGGTGGTGTTCGTGGGCTACGGGCTGACCGTGCCGCCCTTCGACGCGGTGAAGTACCCGAACTGTCCCTTCGGCGAGGACGGCTACGACGACTACGCGACCGTGGACGTCACGGGCAAGATCGCGCTGATGTTGCGCCACGGCCCCCACGACGACGAGGTGTACATCGACGAGTGCCCGCAGGGCGCCGCCTCCCTGACCCCCGGCGACCAGTGGACCTTCGGGTACAAGGCCGCCAACGCCGACCTGCACGGCGCTGCCGCGGTGATGCTGGTGGGGGACTACAACCACGGTGGCGGCATCGTCGAGGGGTACATCGGCGGGGACTACATCGTGCCCGACATGCCCATGGTCTCGCCGCGCCGGGACCGCGTCGAGGCTCACGTGCCCGACCTCGAGGCGTGGTGGGCGCTCATCGATGGCACCGACGCGCCGGTCTCCATGGACACGGGGATCACAGCCACGGTGACCGTGGACGCCGAGATCGTGACCACGGAGACGGCCAACATCCACGGCGTGATCCCCGGGTCGGATCCCGACCTCGCCGACGAGGTGATCATCTACGGCGCGCACATCGACCACGTGGGCACGGACGCCCAGGGGGTGGTGTACAACGGCGCCGACGACAACGCCTCGGGCAGCTCGGTGATGCTGGAGATGGCGCGGCTGATGGCCCGCGGCGGGGTCACGCCGGCGCGCACGGTGGTGTTCAGCGCCTACAACGCCGAGGAGCTGGGCCTGATCGGCTCGTGCCGCTACGTGGAGTACCCCACCTACCCCCTCGAGGACACCGTGGCCATGCTCAGCATCGACATGGTCGGGGCGGGGGACGGCAGCGGGCTGATGTTCTTCGGTGCGGACTACGAGCCCTACGCCTGGCTGTCCGACCTGGCCGCAGCGGCCGCCGAGGACGCCGGCCTCGGGCTCACCGTGCAGCCCGGGCCGTCATCCTACAACTCCGATCACGGCTGCTTCGCCTGGTCCGGCGTGCCCGCCATGCTCGCGCTGAGCCTCGGGGAGCACGGCTACTACCACACGCCCGAGGACACCATCGACACCATCCTCATCGAGGACCTGGAAGCCTCGGCCCGCATCCTCTGGGCCACCCTGCAGCCCCTGGCCACGGCCACCGAGGATCAGTTCATCGCGGGCAGCCTGCCCGCACGCGTGCCTGCGCCGCGGAGCGCCGCCCTGGATCCAAGGGATCGCGCCCGGTAGGCGCCGGTCTATTCGGCGAACAGCTGGACGTTCTGGCAGGACTTGCAGATGCGGGCGCGGACGCGCAGGCCCATGGTGAGCCACTTGGCCGCGAACGGGGTCTCGTCCTCCACCACGTTGAGCGCGCTGCCCTGCAGGTGGCCCCACGAGAATTCGCGCCCGCCGCAGATGGGGCAGGCGATGTTTCGATGCTCGTGCTTGCTGGTGTCCGAGTCCTTCATGACCCTGTCGTCGCCTCCTCGGGATGGGCGATGGTAGCTCGATCGAGGCGAACGCACCATAATCGGTGCGAGTGGGTGCCCCGATCCCGAACGCCTTGACGCGTCGATCGCCGTGGCCGCGTGCCCTTGGGGTCGCCGTGGGCGTGGGGGTGGGGTTGCCGCTGGCCTGTCAGGCCCTCCCGCCGTTCCACGTCCTGACCCACGAGTTCACCCAGCTGTTCACGGTGGTGGCCGCGGTGGTGGTGTTCTTCCTGGCCGCGTGGTGCGTCCGGTGGGTGCCGGTCCAGCGGGGGACCGAGGTCACCACGCGCCTCTCGCTGGGCCTGGCCGTGACCGCCTGGTGCGCCCTCGCCATGGCCGCCAGCACCTACGCGGTGATGGTCGTGGCCAGCCTCGTCGCGCACGGCTGTCACCTCGTCGAGGGATCGGTGTTCTTCTGGATCACCTGGCCGCCGGCCGCAGCGTTGACGGGTGTGATCGGTGCGTTGCTGGGGGAGCGGCAGTGGCGCTGGCACTGGCTCACCGCGGCCATCGGCGCCGTGGTCGGCCTGTCCCTGCTCCACGACGCGGCCCAGGCGATGTGGGGGCCCCAGATCGTGGACGTGATCGCGGGCAAGCCGCTGGCCTTCGACGTGCGCGCCGGCATGGAGATCCCGCGCGTCCACGGCCTGCAGCGGCTGTGGCTGGCCGCCATCGCCGGGGCCGTGTGGAACCTCGCCCTGTGGCGCCACGGACGCCGCCAGGTGGGCACGGACGCCGCCGTGACCGCGCGCACAGCCCGCCACCGGGGCGCGGCGCTGGCGGTCCTGGTGGTCGTCTGCGTCGTGCTCGTGCCCAGCTACGTGGGGCTCGGCTGGGGGCGGGGGGCCCTGCACCGGCACCTGTCCGGTGAGATCCGCACCGAACACCTCGTGGTGCGCCACGCCCCCGGCGGCCAGGGCGAGCTCTTTGCCCCGGCCGTGGCCCGCGACGCCGAGTGGTGGTGGCACTGGCTGTCCGAGCAGTGGGGGTATGAGCCGGACACCACCGTGTGGATCTACCTGTTCGAGGACGGCCACGACATGGCCGACTTCACCCTGACCCGCTCCGCCCACGCCCAGAGCCGGGCCATCAACCTCACCTGGCACCGGGCGCTGACCTCCACGCTCATGCACGAGCTGGTGCACGTGCTGCACTTCGAGCGCGTCGGCGCGCGCATGCCCCTGCTCGGGCGCGGCCTGATCGAGGGCTTCGCCATGGCCTACGACGAGGGCTACGCCCTGCACCCCCACGCCCACGGCCAGCTCGCAGCAGCCCACCGGGGGGACACGCTGCCGCCGGCGACCCAGGTCATGTCGCTGACCGGTTTCTGGACCGTGGACGAGGGTAACGCCTACGACGCGGCCGGCTCCTTCGTGGGGTTCTTGCTGCACGAGTACGGCTGGGAGGCCTTCGACACCCTGCAGATGACGCTGGACTACCGCCAGGCCTACGGACACGACCTGGAGACCCTGGACCAGCAGTGGCGGGCTTTCCTCGACGGGGTGCCCGTGGACCTGGCCCAGATGGCCGCGGCGCGCGAGTCCTTCGATCCCACCTTGCAGCCGTCGTACAGCGACGAGTGCTGCCCCAAGCTCGGCTCCCCCGCCACCGAGCGCGACGCGACCGCGCAGCGGCGCTGGGGCGCCGGGGACATCGTCGGCGCCCTGGAGATCTACCGCGCGCTGTACGCCGAGGATCCGGATCCGCGGTGGGCCTTCCAGATCGTGCAGTGCCTGCGCAGCCTCGAGCGTGAGGGGGAGGCCCTGCCCGTGGTGGACGGGGTGCTGGCCTCGCCGGACCTGCCCGAGGACGAGCGCTTCCGCTTCCTGCGCGAGCGCATGTTCTGCCTGATGGCCGAGCAGCGGTGGGCCGAGCTCGACGGCGTGCTCGCGGACATGGACGCGATCCAGGAGCCCACCCCCGACCAGGCCCTGCTCGCGGCCAGCCTGCGCGATCCCGAGCTGCGCGACGTGGTGGCCCGCACCCTGACCCGCGCGACGTGGTTCGAGGGCCGCCGGACCATGGAGGACCTGATCGCCCAGCGGCCCGACGACGAGGCCGTACGGTTCCTGCACGTCACGTGGTTCCTGGCGGGGTTCTCGCGCAACCGCCTGCGCGTGGAGCCGTGGGCGCGGCAGCGCGCGCTGGAGTTGCTCGAGCACGCCGAGGTGGCCCCCGACGTGCTCGACGTCCGCGCTGATGGGCTGCTCTCGCTGGCGGACGAGGCCGTCCGCAACCACGAACCCGAGCTGGCCTCGCACATCTGCACCGCCATGGTCGAGGGGTGCGCGCGGCCGCTGAATCGTGTCTACGCCCGGCGCTGCCTGGACCGGATCGCCTGGGAGGGCGATTGACCGGCCCTGACCCCTCGTGAATCATGGAGCCTCGCGGAGGACGACCGGATGACCGACATTCCCGACGATGCCCAGGACACCGCCGACGAGGCGCCGACCGACGAGACGCCCGCCGACGAGGCGCCGGCCGACGAGGCGCCGGCCGCCGTGACCGGCGGAGTGCTCGAGGAGGCCCCTGCCGATATGTCGGACCACGATATGTCGGGCCACGATATGTCGGACCACGATATGTCGGACCACGATGTGTCGGACCACGAGGAGGCCGCCGCCGTCGAGGACGGGGCCATGCCGGGCGGCATGCTCGAGGCCATCGCCCCGGCCCTGCCCGATCTCGGCAACGAGGGTTTCTTCACCGAGAAGCTCGAGGCCGCCCTCGAGGAGAAGGTCCAGGACTTCGGCAAGACCCTCAACCTCGCCGTGGTGGGCAAGGTCAGCTCCGGCAAGAGCTCGCTGATCAACGCCTTCCTCAAGCGCGAGCGCGACAACCAGGCCGCGGTGGTCGGCGCCATCTCGGGCGTCACCACCAAGCTCAAGGTGCTGCGCCTGGACGACCGGGTGCGCATCGTCGACTCCCCCGGCCTCGACGACATCCGCGCGGACAACTCCAGGATCACCCAGGACTTCCTGCGCAACGTGGACGTGGGCATCTTCGTGGTCACCGGCTCCGCCGACGCGTCGCAGCGCAAGTACCTCGCCGACCTGAAGAAGACCTGTGACAAGACCTTCGTGGTCCTCAACAAGGTGGACCGCTGGGACCGCTACAGCCCCTCGGCCCTGGACAAGGTCATCGACCAGTGGCGCGACAGCCTCAACGAGGACACCATCTACCCGGTCTGCTGCTGGGGGTACGACCCGGACGTGGACGACGACCTGCCCCTGGACGTCCGCGGCGTGGAGCCCCTGCGCGAGGATATCGAGGCCTTCCTCGCCGACTCGGGCAAGGACCTGCTGCTGGCCCGGCACATGGGCGAGAAGTTCGACTACGCCTGGAAGATCATCGTCGGCTCGCTCACCGCGGTGGGCACCGAGGCCTTCCTGCCCGGCAGCGCCGTGTACATCACCGCCACCCAGGCCGCCTCCATCAGCGCCCTGTACTACCTGTACACCGGCCAGATCCTGTCGAAGAAGTCGGCCCTGGCCATGCTGCCGAGCTTTGCCGCGCGCACCGCGGGGCAGTCCCTGTTCCTGTGGGCCAAGTCCCTGTTCCCGCCCACCGGCATCCTCGACGCCGCCGCCGCCGCCCTGGCCGTGGTCATCACCTTTGCCATGCTCGCTGCGGTGAACAACCTGCTCGCCAACGGCCACGAGCTGCACGAGCGCGAGCTGCTCGCCGAGAAGTTCCAGGGGATCCACTCCGCGGCCAAGGAGCGCCTCGTCGACTCGTCGCCGGGGGACTGGAAGGACCCCGACTACTGGAAGAAGGCCTTCCACGACCTGATGTACAAGTAGGCCGCATGTCTCACCCCCGGGAGCTGGATGCCTCGCTGGCCGACCTCGAGCGGCAGCTGCACCAGCACGTCAACATCGCCGTGGTCGGGCAGGTCAGCTCGGGCAAGAGCTCGCTGATCAACGCCATCCTCGGCCGGGAGCGGGGCGACGTGGTGGCCGAGGTGGGGGCGGAGTCGGGGGTGACCACCGAGCTCAAGCTGATCCGCCTGGACGACTGGGTGCTGATCGTGGACTCGCCCGGCCTCGACGACATCCGCGCCGAGAACTCCAGGATCACCCGCGACTTCCTGCGCAGCATCGACGTGGGCATCTTCGTGGTCACCGGATCGGCCGACGACACCCAGCGACGCCTCTACGAGGAGCTGAAGCGCGCCTGCGAGGCCACCTTCGTGGTGCTCAACAAGATCGACGAGTGGGACCGCTACAGCGAGGCCGCCCTCGACAAGGTGGTGGACCAGTGGGGAGAGGCGCTGGGCGTGGACGAGATCCACCTCACCACCACGTGGGGATACGACCCGGAGCTGGACGGGGACGCGCCGCTGGACCTGCGCGGCGTGGACGAGCTCCGCGCCGACCTCGAGGCCGCGCTCGAGGACAAGGTCCTGCGGCTGGCCCGGCACATGCGCCGCCGGCTGCCCTACGCCGCAGAGATCGTGTCGGGGGCGCTGACCATCACGTCGCGCCTGCCCGTGCTGCGCGCCAGCCCGGCGGCGTCCGTGGTGGCCCAGGTGCGGGCCATCTGCGCCATGCACTTCCTGTACACCGGCAACACCCTCGGCCGCGCCGCGGCGCTGGCCGTGCTGCCGGTGGTGGCGCGCTGCGCGCCGCTGACCTGGCTCGCCCTGTGGTTGCCGCCGCTGATGCCCGTGTGGCTGCTGCTGCGGGGCCTCGCGGCGCGCCTGCGCGCGGGCCTGACCTTCGGTCTGCTCGCCGCGGTGCAGGGGGCCCTCGCCGCCGGCGAACCCCTCGAATACGCGACCCTCGGTCCCCGCTTCCGCCTCGCCCGCGCCCTGGCTCGACGGCGCCTCGCCGAGGCCGAGCCCCGGGACTGGAACGATCCCGAGTTCTGGCGGGCCGTCCTCGACGCCATGGGTGGGCGCGAGCCTGGTAAAGCCCAGGGCTTTTAGGGATTTACGCGAATTACCCAGAATCGGTAGATTTTGCGGCCCGTGCGCGCACGGGAGAGACGTCTAGCGCCGTCGTCCAGGATGTAAGAATCGCGTAAGCACAGCGCCCTCATTTGGTTCGACGCACCCCATTCCGCTGGTATACTGCGATGCAGCGACGAGTAGCTTGAACCCGTCGGGCGCCCGCGACTACGGTGGCGACCGACACAACGGCGGGGGAACGACATGTTCCGAGTTTCGGTCCTGGTTCTGGTGAGCTTGCCCCTGGTCCTGATGGCCTGCGACGTGGTGGAGCAGGACACCACCGACTACAGCGTGGTCCAGGGTCTGGACGGCGTCGGCGTGCCCGGGGCCTTCGATCCCCTCGAGCCCGGTAACGCCGGCGGTATCCTCGGTGCGGACATGATCCGCGCCGAGATGGTCCCCGCGGATGCCCCCGAGATCGAGATCCCGGACGTGGGCCCGGTGGACCCGGAGACCTACTTCGGCTTCCACCCCATGGAGCTCAACGTCATCGTCATCGGCGACATCGGCGAGCCCAAGGCGCCCTACTGCAGCGACTTCCAGGGCGCCGCGGCCATCGGCGGTGACGCGCACTTCGCCGGCTTCTCCCTCAACGACCTCGACAACAGCCCCACCGACGTGGCCCTGTGGGTCGGCGGCGAGCTCCGCTTCACCGGCGCCGTGTCCCACGGCAGCGTCGAGGCCGCCGGCGACATGGACCTCAACGGCATCTCCGTGGACGACAGCCTCTACGGGGGCGGCAGCCTCGACGGCAGCGGCCACATCAACGGCGACATCACCCTGGCCGGCCTCAACAACGCCGGCTTCTCCATCTCCTACGGCGGCACGCTGTCCGAGGGCGCGGCCTTCGCCTCCACCCTCGACCTGTACGTGCTCGGCGTCTACCTGGAGACCTTCAGCTCCGTGGCCGGCCACAAGGCCGCCACCCTCACCGCCGGCGGGTCCTACGGCGAGATCACCATCGACGCCGTGTCCGGCATGAACGTGGTCGAGATCGACGCCCAGGACCTCGACGACGCCTGGGGCGTGTCCATCGACGGCCCCGCCGACGCCTCGGTCTACATCAACGTCATCGGCACCGAGGCCACCCTCGACAGCCTGGTGTGGAACTACACCGGCGGCGTCCTCGCCGAGAACACCCTGCTCAACTACTTCGAGGCCACCGAGTTCGACCTCTCCGGCGGCAACCACGCCGTCAACATCCTCGCCCCGCTGGCCGTCGTGAACTTCTCGGCAGGTCTCATCACGGGCAACCTCGTCGCCGGCGAGCTGTACGGCTGCGGCCAGGTCAACCTGGGGTACTTCTGCTGCAATCCCTGGGATGACAAGAAGATCCAGTAAGTCCGCCGGCCACCCGCCACCCCGCCAACCTCGATCCGGACACAGGTGTTGCTCAAGCGGTCCTGGAGGTTTCCCCTGACCAACCCCTTCGGCGGCGAGTGCTGGCAGATGCTCGACCTGCTCGTCCGCTGTTCCGTCCTGGACGAGCGCTGGGCCAGGGAGGAGATCGCGCGAGGGAATCTGAGCGACTACAGCTTCGAGATCTCGTGCAAGGAGGAGGGGGACGACCGCGCCGTGCTGTACGTGCACTTCGTCGCACGTGGCCCCTCGACCCAGCTCTTCGCGGGCCACGCCGTGCGCAAGGACGCCGCCGACACCTACTACTTTGCCCACCACAAGGACGGGATCGCCGAGGCGCTGTGACGGCGGTGAAGCGCCTCTCCCGTATGCGTCTGCGGTTCTGACGTGAGCGCCTCGGGTGTCCCCTGTGCCACCACCATCCCCCCGCCCGCCCCACCCTCAGGCCCCAGGTCCAACACCCAGTCCGCCGCCGCGATCACGTCCAGGTCGTGTTCGATGACCCACACGGAGTGTCCGTCGCCCACCAGCCTGTCCAGGGCGGCGAGGAGGAGGCGGACGTCGCTGACGTGCAGACCGCGGGTCGGCTCGTCGAGCAGGTACAGCCGGCGTCCGCGGGCACGGTCGGCGAGCCCCGCGGCGATCTGCAGGCGCTGGGCCTCGCCGCCGGACAGGGTGTCGCCGGCCTGCCCCAGGGGGAGGTAGCCGAGGCCCAGGTCCTTCAGCGGGCGCAGCTTCGCGGCGATGGCGCGGTGTCCGTCGAACTGCTCCAGCGCCCGGTCCGCTTGCATCGCCAGCACGTCGGCGATGGTCATCCCCTCGTGGACCGCGGTCAGGGTCGGGGGAGCGAACCGGCCGCCTCCGCAGGTGTCGCAGGGGAGGCGGACCGTGGGCAGGAAGCCCATCTCCACGTCCTCGCGGCCGGTGCCGCCGCAGGCCTCGCAGCGGCCGCCGCGGGCGTGCAGGGAGAACCACCCCTTGCCCCAGCCGTGCTCACGGGCCGCAGGGGTCTTCGCGAAGAGGGCGCGGAGGGGATCGTAGATCCCGCACAGGGCGGCGACGGTGGTGCGCGCGTCGCGTGTGGGCGGCGCGGCGTGCACGGTCACGACCGCGTCGAAGTCATCCGCGCCCTGCACGGCCGCACAGTTCACGGGTCGCCCGGTCTTCAGGGATCGCGCCACCACGTCGAACAGCAGGGCCGACTTGCCGGCGCCGGACACGCCGGTGACGGCCACGAGGGCGTCGCCGGGGAGATCCACGTCGATCCCCCGCAGGTTGCGGGCGCGCGCGGACGAGACCGCGAGCCCGGGCCCCGGGGTGCGACGCGCGCGAGAGATGGCGGCGGTGTCACCGGCCAGGGCCGCGCCGGTCGGGGAGGACGGATCGTCGGTCAGGTGAACAGGGGGACCCTGCGCGGCGATCCTCCCACCCGCCTCGCCCGGCCCGGGGCCGAGGTCGACGACGTGATCGGCCGCGCGGATGACGTCCAGATCGTGCTCGACCACCACCACGGTGTTGCCCGCGTCGCGGAGCTGGAGCAGCACGTCGAGCAGGCGCCGCGTGTCGCGGGGGTGGAGCCCGGCCGTGGGCTCGTCGAGGACGTAGGTCAGGCCGAACAGGCGGGCGCTGAGCTGGGCGGCGAGGCGCACGCGATGGGCCTCGCCGCTGGACAGGGTGGGGGCGGCGCGGTCCAGGGTGAGGTAGTCCAGGCCCACGTCGGCCAGGGTCTGAAGCCTGCGGCGGGCGTCGGCGAGCAGGGGGGCGGCCACGGCCTCGGCGCGGGGGTCCAGGCCGTCGAGCGCGTCGATCCAGGACAGCAGGTCGCCCACGGGGCGGGCCTCGAGCTGGCCCAGCGTGTGGCCGGCGAAGCGGACGGCCCGGAACTCGGGCGCGAGGCGTTCGCCGGCGCAGGACTCGCAGGTCACGTCCATCATCAGCGGGCGCATGGCCTCGCCGCGGTGGTCGGCGTGCTTGCGGTCGTACTCCTCGTCCACGTAGGCGACCAGGCCGTCCCAGGTGGCGCGGAACTCGTGGGTGCCGGTGCGCTTGCCACGCTGGTAGCTCCAGGTGACGTCGTACTCGCGCTCGCCGGTGCCGCGCAGGGCCACGTCCACGGCGCGGGGATCGAGCTGCTCGAAGGGCGGGGAGAGGTCCAGGCCGTGCTCGCGGGCTACCTGGTCGAGGATGGCCATGTGGCGGCCCTTCGGATCGCCGTAGTACTTGCCCGCGCGGTGGCCGTCCATGGCGCCGCCGGCGAGGGGGAGGGTGGGGTCCGAGACCAGCGCCGTCGGGTCGCAGGTGGTGATCTCGCCGAGGCCGCGGCAGGCGGGGCAGGCGCCTCGGTGGTCGTTGAACGAGAAGTGGGCGGCGAGCAGGTCGCGCACGCCGGTGAGGCCGCAGGCTGGGCAGCGGTGGCCGTCGAGGCGTGGTCCACAGACCGGGCAGACGCGCTCGCCAGCGCGGGCGAACAGCAGCCGCAACCCGTCGTGGATCTCGGTCATGGTGCCGACGGTGGAGCGGGGATTGCGCGCCAGGGTCCCCTGGCCGATGCCCAGCGCCGGGGTGAGCCCGCGCGCCGAGTCCAGGACCGCGCCGGAGCGGCCGCCCGTGCGACGCCTCACCTGGGTGGTCAGCCCCTCGGCGTAGCGGGCGCGCGCCTCCTCGTAGAGGGTGTCGAAGGCCAGGGAGGACTTGCCGCTGCCGGAGACGCCGGTGATCACGGTGAACTTCCCGTGGGGGATGTCCACGTCCACGCCGCGGAGGTTGTGGGTGCGAACGCCGCGCAGCTGGATGGGGGTGCTGGCGTCGATGATCTCGCCGGCCCCGCGGACGGGGGGCACGTCTCCGCGGAGCACGGCGCCGGTGGCGGAGTCTCGGGTGTCGCGGACCACGTCCGGGGGCCCGGCCACCACCACATCGCCGCCCTTTTCGCCCGACTCCGGGCCCAGGTCCACCACCCAGTCCGCCGCCCGGATCACCTGCGGATCGTGCTCCACCACCACGGCGGTGTTGCCGCGCGCCACCAGCCGGTCCAGGGACGTCAGGAGACGCTCGGTGTCGCGGCGGTGCAGGCCGCGGGTGGGCTCATCCAGCAGCAGCAGGGTGTGGCCGGTGGAGGGGCGGCCGAGCTCGGACGCCAGCTTGACCCGCTGGGCCTCACCGCCGGACAGGGTGGTGGCGGGCTGGCCCAGGGTGAGGTAGCCCAGCCCCACGTCCTGCAGGGCCCTGAGCATCCGCGCGACCTTGGGGTGTGAAGCGAACGCGTCGGCCGCGCGGTCCACGGGCAGCTCCAGCACGTCGAGCACCGACAGCCCGTCGATGCGGGCGCGCAGCGTCTCGGCGTTGAACCGTCGCCCGCCGCAGTCGGGGCAGGTGACGGCCACGTCGCCGAGGAAGTGCATGCCCACCGACTCCACGCCAGCCCCCTGGCAGGTCTCGCAGCGCCCGCCCACGACGTTGAGGGAGAAGTGGCCCTTGCCCCAGCCCTGTTCACGCGCGAGAGCGACCTGGGCGAACAGGGCGCGGATCGGATCGAAGACCTTGGTGTAGGTGGCCGCGTTGCTGCGCGGTGTGCGGCCGATGGGCGCCTGGTCCACGACGATGACCTTGTCGATGGACCCGGCCCCCTCGATGCGATCGTGACGTCCGGGCACGGCGATGGCGCCGTGCAGCCTCGCCCGCAGCGCCCGGCCCAGCGTGCGCTCCACCAGCGTGGTCTTGCCCGCTCCGGACACGCCCGTGACCACGTTGAGCGCGCCGATCTGCAGCGCCACGTCGATGCCGCGCAGGTTGTGCTCCCGCGCCCCGCGGACCCACAGGGTCTCCTGTCCCTCACTTCTCGTTCCCACGGTTTCCGTGGGAACGTCTTCCTCGGCGCTCTGCGCCGGTTCCTCCCTCGGCGCCCCCACGTACTCCAGCCGCCCCCCAGCGGTCCCCGCCTCCGGCCCGATCTCGATCTCCAGGTCAGCCACCGCCACCGTCGCCGGATCGTGCTCCACCACCACCACGGTGTTCCCCGCATCCCGCAGCCGCTGCAGCACGCCCAGCAGCCTCCCGTGGTCCCTGCCGTGCAGCCCCACCGACGGCTCGTCGAGCACGTACAGCACCCCGCGCATGCCCACGCCCACGGCCCGCGCCAGGCGCAGGCGCTGGACCTCGCTGGTGGACAGGGTGGGCGACCCGCGGTCCAGCCGCAGGTGCCCCAGACCCAGATCGACGATCCGGTCGCAGCGCCCGGCGAACGCCGCCAGCGTCGGCTCGGCCACGGCGCCTTCCCGCTGCCCCCACTCGACGCCGGCCAGGAAGTCCCGCGCCCCGGTCACCGTCATCCCGGCGACCTCGGCGATGGACCGCCCCTCGATGCGCCACGCCCGCGCTCGCTCGCCCAGCCGGCTCCCCCCGCACGCGCTGCACGGCTCGGTGCGCACGAACCGCAGCGCGTTGCGGTTGCGGTTGCGCTTCAGGATCTCCTCGATCACCGGCACGATGCCGCCGTAGAAGCCCTCCTCACGCGGTTTGGCCGTGATCCCCTTCCACCTCATCCGCGACTCCAGCGGATGTTTGCCGAACGGCACCTTGATCCGGTCCGACCCGAACAGCACAACCCGCTGCTGCTCCTCGTCCAGCTCGCACCACGGCTCGTCCACGGTGAACCCGTGCACCCGGCACACCCGGTCGAGCACGTCCACGGTCACCTGCGAGTACACGATGTAGCCCGTGGGTGTGGTGGGTACCAGCGCCCCCTCCCGCAGCGTCCGGCGCGGGTCCGCCACCAGCAGCAGCGGGTCCACGCGGTCCTCCACCCCCAGCCCCTTGCACGCCGGGCACGCTCCCACCGGGGTGTTGAACGACAGCGCCGACGCCGTGATCCGCCCGGGCTCCCCCTCGCCCTCGTATCGCCCCACCCGCGCGAACAGCAGCCGCAGGTGGTCGTACAGCTCGCTGATCGTCCCCACCGTGGACCGCGGCGACCGCACCACCGCCCGCTGGTCCACCGCCAGCGCGGCTGGAATCCCCTCGATCCGGTCCACCTCCGGCCGCTCGAGCTTGCCCAGGGTCTGTCGCGCGTACGAGGAGATGGACTCCAGATATCGCCGCTGGCCTTCCCGGAACAGCGTGTCGTAGGCCAGCGACGACTTGCCCGATCCCGACACGCCCGTGACCACCGTCAGCTTCCCGTGCGGGATCTCCACGTCGAAGCCGCGCAGGTTGTTCTGGCGGGCGCCGAGGACGCGGATGGAGGTGGGGGCAGCCATGGGGTGCATGGGACAGGGCCGCACGCCGACTGTCAAGGGGAGCGGTCGGTCGGGCCGCGTGTAAACCGTGTGGCAGCCCACGGCGGGGTGTCGGGCCATGATGCATGTGGAGCGCGGAAGGGAGGCGCCTACATGTGGGTCGCTCTGCGAAACACCCTGGGTTTGATCTCGGTGGCGACCCTGTGCGTCTCCTGCAGTGACTTCGAGCTCGCCTCCCACGGCGACGGCGACGACGACGACACGACCGAGGTCGGCGGCGGGGACGACGACGACACCTTCGCCGAGGAGATCTGCAACGGCGAGGACGACGACGGCGACGGGCTCGTGGACGAGGGCTTCGGCGACGTGGACGGCGACGGGGTGGCGGACTGCCTGGACGGCGAGTGTCAGGCCACGCTGCCCACGTCGGTGGCCGAGGTGGACGCGTCGTGCGAGGGGGACGTGGAGCTGGGCGAGCCGCCGACCGCGCCGTGGAACGTGGTCGTGGAGTGGGCCTGGGAAGGCGGGCACGTCTTCTCGATCCCCGCGGTGGGCGATCTGGACGGGGACGGGCTGCCCGAGGTGGCCTTCACCTACAACGACACCGGCGAGTACACGGACGGCGGCTCGGTGGCTGTCCTGCGTGGTACCGACGGCGAGCTCCTGTGGACCGCTTCGGGGTTCAACTCCCTCAGCGGCGTCGCCCTGGGCGACCTGGATCTCGACGGGTTCGGCGAGATCATCGTGTACACGTACCTCAGCTGGGGCGCCGGGCAGGCCTCGGTGGTCGCGCTGAACCACGACGGGACGACCCTGTGGACGTCCGCCTCCTTCGAGCTGTGGCAGGAGGCGAATGCGCCGGCGGTCGCCGACCTCGACGGGGACGGGACCGTGGAGGTGGTGGTGTCCGACCGGGTGCTGGACGGCGCCACCGGGGCCACCGAAGTGGTGCTCACCCAGGGCAGCGGGGGGCGCACCTGGGGCCAGCCCGTGGCCGTGGACATGGACCTCGACGGCCGCCTGGAGATCCTGCTGGAGAACCAGGTCTACGACCACCAGGGCAACCTGCTGTACGAGTGTGGGCACGGGGGCCTGATGACGTTCCCGCACCCCATCGAGGCGGACGGCGACGATCGCGCCGAGCTGCTGGTCGCGGGCTGGGGCTGGATGGGGATCTGCGACGACGACGGCTCGACGCTGTGGTCCGAACAGGACCTGACCTACTACGAGGGCCCCGCCGTGGTGGTGGCGGACTTCGACGGCGACGGCCTGCAGGAGTTTGCGCACCCGCGCAAGTCGAACCTGCACATCATCGAGCCGGACGGCTCCACCGCCTGGTACGCGCCGATCGACGACTTCTCGGGCGCGGCAGGGTGCATGGGCTGGGACGTGACCCTCGACGGCATCCCCGAGGTGATCTACGCCGACGAGCACGACCTCCACGTGTTCGACGTCGCGACGGGCACCCACGTGGTCCTGGCGGACGACCACTCGTCGCTGACCTCGGCCGAGACCCCGTCGGTGGCCGACGTGGACGGGGACGGCCAGGCCGAGCTGCTGTTCGCGTCCAACGGCGAGACCTTCCATGGGGTCCGCGCCCTGGGCAGCGCGCTGGGCGAGTGGCCGTACGCCCGGCCCGTGTACAACCAGCAGTCCTACTCGGGCGGCAACATCGCCGACGACCTGACCGTCCCCGCCCAGCCGGTGCCGCCGTGGCTCGACGAGGCGCGGATGTTCCGCGGCCAGCCCTCGGCCCTGTACAGCGCGGCCAGCCCCAACCTGCGCGCCCACGTGACCGACGTGTGCGTCGCCAGCTGCGATCCGGGCGGCTTCGCCCAGCTCGCCGTGCAGGTGTTCAACGACGGCGGCGCCGCGGCCTCCGAGGCGGCGACCGTGCGGGTCTACGGTACCCCGGACGGCTCGATGGTCCTGCTCGGTGAGATCGCGCTGGACCAGCCCCTGGAGCCCGGCTCGTCGGTCGAGACCACCGTGGACACCTCGGTCGATGACCTGGGCGCCACGCTGCTGACCTACGCGGACGAGGACGACGATCTCCTCGAGTGCCACGAGGACGACAACTTCACCGCCGTGGCCGTGGATCCCTGCTCCTGATAGGGTCGGGTCTGCTTCGAAAGGGGCACGACCATGGAACCCATCCCCGTCCGCTTCAACCTCGCCTTCGGCATCGTCCTGCTCGTCCTCGCTGCGTTCGTGCTGTTCACCGGGCTGTACACCGGCGCGCTGCACCTGTTGCTGGTCGGCGCGGTCAACGGCGCCGTGGCGCTGGGCATCACCTTCGCGCCCATGTTCGTGGTGCACGCCGACCGCATCGAGATGCGCAACCTGCTGGGCATGACCATGCGCACCCACACCTTCGACTCGCTGGCGGATCTGGAGATCCGCGGCTCCAAGATCTTCCGCAGGTCGGGGGAGTCCAAGGCGCTGGCCGGCGCGGGATTCATCGGCAGGGGTTCGGACTGGGCGCGGGTGGTGGCGGCGGTCGAGGGGGCTTCAGCGTAGCTTCAAGGGCCCATGGTCCAGCCCGTATTTCGCGGCCCATTCGGTGCATTCGGCCGTGTTCAGGGCCACGGCCTTCATGGCCTTGATGCGCGGAAAGTGCGCCCGGAGCCTCGGGTCCTCCAGCCATCCGAGTTCCTTCAGCGTCAGCAAGGTGAGGGGCTTCTTGGGATACGACTTGCCTGCGATCTTGATGAAGTGCTCGCCCCTGCGGCTGGACGTGGCGCGGCGCATGGCTTCCGGGGTCCGATATCGATCCACGACCCGCTTTGCCGCCGCCAGAACCTCATCGGCTGAGGTCGTCTCGACCGGATAGATGCACTGAACGGCTGCCCAGAGCATCCTCGGCAGATCTTCATTCTCCGCGGGTTGATGAGTCGCGGGGATCTCCGCCCCACCGCCGTTGCCGTCCTCGAGGCGCGTCGCCATGTTGCGGAACAGCTTTTCGACGTACTCGGCGTGTTCTTCTGGGACCTGGATCGTCAGGGTCTTCAGGGGCATGCGCTTTCCCTCCAGCGCGGCGATCTTGGACTACGGTTCAACCAGTTGCAACTGGAGCGACGGGACCACTCCCTTGACTACTGTAGCTACGGTAGCTACAGTAGTCATCAGGTGATCAGCTGGCTCCCGTCCGGACCAGCTCACTCGGACCCTGTGAGGACAGATTGCCCGCAATGATGGCGGGCTCAGGAAAGGAGACCGAGATGCCCAGGATCGGCCCCATCGGTTTGAACGACGTGCGCCCGAGCAACCACGGCCTTCCACGGATGGACAGCAAGGGCACCTACTCGTTGCACGCCATGGCGGGCGGGGATCTCCTCGAGCTGCAGAGGATGTACCTACCCGATCCAACGGGGACGTTGAGCATCGGCTGCACACCGCGCCCAGGCGGCTCGACGGTGTTCAAGAGGCTGAGCGCCCTGCGCGCCTCGGTGGCGAGAGGCCTGACGACCGGCTGGTATCCACACGTGGCGGGCTGGCATCTACACGTCTTCGACCTGCTCGGCAGCCTCGGGCTGACCATCGACGACCTGGTCGTCTTCTACGACGTCGGAGATGGGACGATGACCGGAGACCAGGCCGCGGCCGCCGAGGCGGACCTCCTGCTGAGCTACCGGGCCCACTTCGGCGACCTCCCGCCCGGGAATCTCAGCGCGGGCCACATCGGCAACGACACGCTGGCCATCCACGGGTGGATACGGGACTTTCGCGGCAGCACGGATCCCGACCGCTGGTTTGACGTCCGTTGATCCATGGCGGTGCACCGGCAGTAGAAATGACTGGCGCCATCACGGCAGAGGCGTCTCGGTAGCCCCACTCAACCCTCCTCGTCGGTTCGCCTCAGCTCCGTCGTCATCACGTGGACGTTGTACGGGTGCCACGTGGACATGACGAAGTACAGGACCACGCCGTCCGCGGTGGGCTCGGAGTAACGCTCCATGACGTAGGGGCCGTAGGGGGAGCCGGGATCGGCGCGGTCGGGGGTGGTGACGTTGACGTCGCAGTCGAGGCCGTAGCCGGCCGCCATGTCCTCGCTGATGTGGATGAAGCCGCAGTAGCCGCCGTCGTCGACCGGGTGGAAGACGGTGGTGGGTGCGGTCCAGGGGCCCCAGGGGACGGCGGCGGAGTGCATCTCGATGGACCAGATGTCGCAGTTGTACATCGCGATCCAGGCGTCGACGTGGGGCTGTAGTGGACGGAGAACTCGCTGACGCAGCCCTCGGCGTCGGCCTTGTCGGGGTCCACGTAGCCGAAGGGGTTGTCGCCGGTGCGCATGGGGTTGTCGGTGTCGACGATGGCGCGGGCCTCGCCCTCGTCGCGGCTCCAGGTGGGGGTGCCGTCGTCGTCGAGGCCGGCGAAGACGTGGATCTCGTCGCCCTGGTCGAGGTCGGATCGGGGCTGGGCGGCCAGGTAGAGGTCGCTCTCGCGGTAGTCGCCGGTGCCGAAGAGCAGCACCCACTCGGTGCCGAGATCCTCCAGCCCGGGGATCGCCACGTCGTCGAGGAGCACGGCCTGGATGCCGATGAAGGGGCCGGTGCTGACGTCGTACAGCACCTCGAAGGTGCGGCCGTGGTCGTCGGACCGGGCGAGGGCGGACCCCTGCTCGGAGCCCAGGGACGAGAACCACACGTACATGGAACCGCCCACGCTGACGCCGTCCTGCTGCACGGTGCCGCCGTCCACGTCGAAGGTGGGGTTGAGGAAGGTGTCGGGCTCGGTGCCGGTCTCGGTGAGGAAGGTCAGGTCCACGCAGTCGGTGGGATCGTCGTCGGCGGACCAGGCGGTGGCGTCGGCGGCCAGGGGCTTGCCCTCGCCGGAGCCGGACTCGATGTGTTCGGGATCGCCGGGGATGGTCAGGGTGGTGAACGTGTCGCCGAACAGGAACCACAGCTTGCCGTCGTGCTCGAAGGAGCTGCCCAGGTCGGTGCCGAAGAGCTCGAAGCGGCTGCCGGTCTGGTTGGGGGTGGGGGCCTCGTCGATCCACAGGTCGGCGTGGGCGGCCTCGGCCTCGTCCCACTCGCCGGTGAGCTGGCAGATCCGGGTCGTGGAGCCGGCCACCACCTCGAACCGCGGCGGGGGCGTGAGGATCGGATCGTCGCCGGGGTCCTCTTCGGGGCATCCGAGCACGCCCAGGGTGAGGCCGACCAGCAGGGTTCCCAGCAGGCTCGTGATCTTCATGGTGTTCCTCCCTCGTCCGCGGACCTTATCCCGCTGTCGGTCCTGGGTCGATTCTGGCCGGTGATCGTCGCGCGGCTGATTACGCGGCGATTACGAAGGAGGTGAAAGCCGAGGACGTCGGCCCATTTTGGTATGATCGGACCATGGGAGAGGCGGACGAGAGGGGCGCGCCGTTCGGCAAGTACCGCGTGCTGCGCCAGGTGGGGGAGGGCGCCTTCGGCAGCGTGCACGAGGCGCTGCTGCCCGGGCCCATGGGGTTCTCCAAGCGGGTGGCGCTGAAGAAGCTGCGCGCGGATCTGCTGCGCGAGGAGCCGCGGCTGGTGCGGTCGCTGATCAACGAGGCCCGCATCGGCGGCCTGCTGCACCACCCGCACATCGTCGACATCCTCGAGTTCGAGCAGGTGGACGGCCAGTACTACCTGGCCATGGAGTACGTGGACGGCCCCACGCTGCGCGAGCTGCTCGACGCCAGCGCCTACCTCGGAGAGCCCCTGCCCCGCTTCGCGGTGGTCGCGTGGGCGACGCAGATCTGCCGCGGCCTGGCCCACGCCCACGCCCTGTGCTCGGACGACGGCGAGCCCCTGCACCTGGTCCACCGCGACCTCAAGCCGGCCAACGTGATCGTCGACGCCGCGGGCACCGCCAAGATCCTCGACTTCGGCATCGCGCGGGCCGCGTCGAACGTGCGCGCCACGACCGCCACGGTCGGGGCCAAGGGCACCCCCCAGTACATGTCCCCCGAGCAGACCACCGGGGACGAGGAGATCACCGCGTCGTCGGACATCTTCTCCATGGGCGCCGTGCTGTTCGAGATGGCCGTGGGCCGGTCGCTGTTCGAGGGCGAGTCGCTGCCCGCGGTGATCCACGCCATCGTGTACGAGCACGGCACGGATCACCTCGACGAGGCCGAGGCCGCCCTGCCCGGCTGCCGCTCGATCCTCGCGCGCGCCCTGCACAGAGACCCGAAACAGCGCTATGAGGACGCCTCGGACATGGCCGACGACCTGCTCGCGCTGGGCCGCGAGTACCCGGTGGAGGAGGACCTCGCGGCGGTGGTCTCGCGCCTGACGGTGGTGGTGGAGGAGACCCTCGCGGCGGCCCCCTCCCCGTCGTCCGATCCTCCGCAATCCGTCGTGGAGAGGCCTCCCTCGAAGGCACCCGTGGTGGCGCTGGCCGCGCTGGTCGTGGTGCTCGCCGCGGCGCTGGCGTGGGTGCTGTGGGACCGGACCCGGGAGCCGGCCGATGCGGGGATCGAGGAGGTGCACGAACAGGTGCCGGCCGACCCCGTCGAGGTGCCCGTCGAGGTGCCACCCGATTCGACGACCGTCGAGGTGCCACCCGATTCGACACCCGTCGAAGTGCCCGTCGAGGTGCCCGTCGAGGTGCCCGTCGAGGTGCCACCCGATTCGACGACCCCCGTCGAGGTGCCCGTCGAAGTGCCCGTCGAAGTGCCACCCGTTTCGACGACTCCCGTCGAGGTGCCACCCGTTTCGACGACCGCCGAGGCCCCACCACCCGGACCGGCGGCCGGCACCATCTCCCTGTACAGCCGCCCCTGGGTGGACATCCACGTCGACGGCGAGCTGATCCGCAGCGACGTGCGGCTCAAGGATCACCCGCTCGGCGGGGGCAGCCACGAGATCCGCCTCGTGTGCGCGAGCGCGGGCAATCGAGAGAAGACCTACGTGGTCGATGTGGACGGACAGGACCTGGACCTGGGATGCTGGGACTTCGAGGCCATGGCGCCGTGCCAGGACTGAGGCGAGGGACATGAACAGCGCGCCCGCGAACGAATGTGCGATCGTCTCCGCCGTGAGCGGCGATCGCGTCGCATTCGTGGGATCGCTGACCCTGGGGCGCCACCCGACCAGCGACCTCGTCCTCGGCGATCCCGAGATCAGCGCCCGCCACGCCGTGATCGAGTTCAGCGGCGACCGCTGGGTCGTGCGGGACCTGGGGTCCAGCAACGGCACGTCGGTCAACGGCCGCCGGATCCAGGGCAGCCGCGCCATCAAGGTCGGCGACCGGCTGCGCTTCGGCGGGGCGTCCGGCTGGATCGTCCAGGCCCTGGCCGAGGTCGGGAGCGCACCCGTGGCGGCCACGGCGCGGGCCGGGAGGATGCCCCAGGACCATGACCTGGATCTGCACCTGACCTTCGAGGGACCCGCGGACGGCACGGTGCGCGTGGTCCACCCCGACGGCGAGTGGAGCGCGCATGCGTCGCAGTCGTTCGTCCTGCTGGTCCTGCTGGCGCGGGCAGGCGGCGGCTGGGTGGACGACGAGGACCTCAAGGTGGGGATCTGGGGCCGGGCCCGCGCCGTCGAGCTGGATCGCTCGTCGCTGAACAAGCTGATCCACGACACGCGGCAGATGTTCCAGTCCCACGGCACCGACGGCTGGTGCATCGAGAAGCGGCCCGGTCGCACGCGGCTCCGGCTGGCCCCGGCGCGGCTGCACCTGAGGGAGGGATCGTGAGGAGTCCGGTCCGGACGCTGGCCCTGGCGCTGGCCCTGGTGATCGCCTGCGACGCGGCCGCGTCCGACGGGACGAGCAGCGGCGGCATGGTCGTGTACGGGGCGGACGCCCTGCCCTGCCTGGGCGACCCCGTGATGCCCGATCTGTACCAGGCGCAGCTGCGCAGCCTGTACGACCAGACCGTGGCCATGGAGGAGACCCGGAGCCTGTTCGAGGTCGTGCGACAGGCGCAGGCCTGCCTCACCGACGTGGTCTCTCCGGCGGACCTGGCCCGCCCGAGCTTCCTCGAGGGGGTCACCGCCTTCAGCGACGGCCGTGACGAGGACGCGCTGGCCGCCTTCGAGCAGGTCTTCGTGACGGACCCGGCCCACGTCTGGGACGACGAGTACCCGCCCCCTGCGCAGCACGCGTTCATCGACGGCGAGGCCGCGGCCCTGCGCCGGTCCCGGGCCGCGCTCAAGGTGGTGGTGCCGGCGGGCGGGGCGGCCTGGATCGACGGCGTCGAGTTCGCGGGCGACTCGGTCGAGGTGATCGCCGGGACGCACCTGGTCCAGGTCCGCTCGTCGGAAGGCGGCGCGGTGCGGACGGTCCGACTGCAGGTGGACCCGAACGCCCGCGTGCTCGTCACGGTCCCCTTCGACCCGGACAGCGACCAGACCCCCTCGACGCCCGTGGCGTCGTCGAACCTCGTGACCTTCCGCACCTCGCGCACGGCCCCGGTGTTCCTCGCCGTGGGCGCGGGCCTAGCGGCCATCGGCGGCGTGGTGACCGCCATCTCGGTGCGATCGCTGCAGCAGTTCAACGAGGGCGTGAGCAGCGGCGAGTTCGCCCCGTTCCCGTCGTCCTCGGCGCAGAACCCCGAGGAGTTCCAGCTGTACCGCGTGTGGCAGTCGCACACCCGGGACGTCACCGTCGGCATCGCCCTGATGGGGGTCGGCGCCGGCGTGATGGTGCTATCCATCCCCATCCACCTGGCCCACCGGTCCCACCAGATGGGCGTCACCGCGGCGGTCCCGATGGACGCGGACGGCCCCAGCGGCTTCGCCCTGGAGGTGGTGATCCGATGAGACTCGCCATCGTGCTCTTCGCCGTGGTCGCCCTGGGCGGCTGTTTCGAACCGCCCGATCCTCCGGATCACCCCGTCGGCTGGCTGCAGACCTCGGGCAACGGCTTCTTGCTCGACGGCGAACCCTGGGCGGGCCGCGGCGCCAACTTCCACGACACGCGCTACTGCGGCTCCTGCGCTTTCCGCGACGCGGACGACGATCTGCTCGAGGAGACCCAGGCCCGCGCCGACCTCCTCATCGACACCTGGGGCGTGGACTTCGTGCGACTCAACCTCGAGAGCCACGTCGAGGAGCCCGGCAAGAACGCGGTCCACTGGGAGGGCATCCTCGACGACGAGGCCTACCTCGAGGACCTCATGGCGCTGGTGGCCCACATCGGCACCCACGAGGGCGTGTTCGTGGAGGTGGTGCCCACGATCGAGGCGACCACCGACGACCGCGGCTGGCCCACCGACGCCACCGTCGAGGTCGTCGAGCTGCTCGCCGAGGCCTTCGTCGACGCCCCTCACGTGCTGTTCGGCCTGGGCCACCAGCTGACCTCGGACGGCGAGGACGAGGCCCTGTGGGAGCAGCTGAACACCATGGCCGAGGCCATCCGCGCCGTGGAGGACCACCACGGCACGCCCCACCACGTCATCGTCGCCCCCGGCACCGACCGCTCCAGCAGCCTGCTGGACCACTACCTCGACCACCCCCTCGAGGCGGGCGACGGCACCGACATCGCCTACGAGGTCCACGTCATCGACGGGCCCGATCTGTACGCCGAGCGCGTCTTCGATCCCGCCGAGACCCTGCCCGTGCTCATCGGCTTCCTCGGCCCCGATCCCCACGGCGCGGCCGGCACCTCCACCGCCGACGACAACGCCATCCTCATGTCGCTGGCCCACGGCGCCGGCATCCCCTACGCCGCCTGGACCTTCCACTGGGACTGTGGCGATCCCAACCTGCTGCACGACGACATCGGCAACAGCTGCGGCATGGGGGCGGAGCTGACGCCGTCGTCGGAGTGGGGTGAGGTGTTCTACGCGGCGCATCACCCCTGACCTCTGTTCAGGACGCGGCGGCCCGCGCGCCAGTGAGGACGTTTGAGGCGGATGTGTACGCGGGCCCTCCTCGCTGCGAGAGAGGATTTTCATCTTGCGTCGAATAGTGTCAGATGTAATAGTTTAGCCAGGAAGGGGGGGGCGGCTTCTCGGATTGGGGAACGACATGAATCGATTGAGCGGTGGCATTCACGATCAGCTGATGACGAGCTGTATGGACCTGACCATCCTGGGTCAGCTGGCGAGCGAGCCGATGAGCGCGGGCGTCATGCAGGACAGACTGTCGCAGTGGAGGCTGGCCAGCTGGGCCGGCATCAGCCTACCCGGCGTCCACATCCGGCTCTTCCGGCTCGAGGAGGAGGGATCGGTCGCCGTCGCATCGCGATCAGCCGGAGTCCACGGAACCCTGTTCTCTCTGACCGAACCAGGCCGCGCGCGACTCACGCAGATCATCGTGGATCTCATCGGCGCATCCCGCCTCGGTGACGATCTGTTCCGCCTGGCTGCTTTCTTCATCGGCCTCGCCGATCCGGCCTGTGTGGAACCTGCCCTGCAGCTCCGGCTCGCCGTCCTGGCCAGGGAGAAGCGAGAGATAGAGAGAGCGGAACGCGCGTGCATCGAATCCGGAGCCCTGGCCGTGATGCGGATCCACTACCCGGCTCTCGTGCTGGTGAACGCGGAGATCGAGCAGAGCCAGGGCTACCTGTGTGCGCTCCGCTCGGAGCCCACGCGTTTCCGCGCGCTCCACCCCTTCGGGGAGCGCACCGGACTGCTGACGATCGAATGTCTTGCGCTGGAAACGAGGGCGGGGTGACGACGTCACGGGACCTCCATCAAATGTGGGTATCCCGCGACGACCACTCCCCATAGAATCAGCCGCGAGGAGGAGAGACATGAGAAACCTGAGGATTCCGTGGCCCACCTGGGCCGTACTCTGCATGGTCATCGCTTTCATCGGCGCCGGTTGCTCCGAGAAGGGAGACGACGACACGACCGCCGCGGACGCCCACCCGGCGGACGACGCCGACGACGACGCCACCCCCGCCGCCGACGACGACGACCACGAGATGGACGACGACTACC
>CAZLEO010000013.1:36966-59869 GCA_964558555.1 uncultured Rickettsiales bacterium
GCGCCCGCGGGCGGGCCTCCGCCGCCGCCGCCCCCCCCCCGGCCGCCGACGACGACGACGACGACACCACCACGGTCGAGGTGGACGACAGCACCTGCGACGAGGGCGCCACGTCGGAGACCGAGATGCAGTTCCTGGTGCAGAACTACTATGGCCCCCTCACCGACGTGGACTGGTGCTTCACCGACGTGGACGCGGCCACGGGAACCCTGGTCGGGGCGGAGACGTCGGGCAACACCGGCGAGACCTCCGAGGTGAACGTCACGCTCGACTGCGCCAACGGGTGGATGTTGATGGACACCGTTGCCGACCAGAACGTGTCCTACCACCTCTACTTCCGCGTGCTGCCCAGCGTCGGCTGGCCCATCGTGCTGATGCCGGAACAGCTGGCCCCCCACATCATCGGCGCCTCCATCGCCGATCCCAGCGGTGGCGCGCTGGAGGTGTATCGCATCGGCATGACCGGGAATCCAGACCTGCAGGCCGTGGACAGCCTCTCGATCGACGGCAGTCCCAACCTGATCCCGGGCGACGCGCTGGACGACCTCGGTCTGTCGATCTACGACGGCAACCCCGGGGGCGAGGACTACGACATCTGGGGTGTCGACCACCCGATCCCTGGCAACGACGGGGTGATCGAGGTGCTGTACACCGACGCGAGCGAGGGGCGGTCCTTCCTGCTCAACGTCGGTGTACCGAGCTGGGAGGACGCCGGCGGCGCCCACCACATCACGGCCATCGCCATCTCCGGATAGAGCCCTCGGACGACTGTCCCCCCATTTCGCCAGGTGGTAGCCTCTGATTGAGGGACGGGGAGACAACAGGCGAGGCCGTGGGCGAGCGTCGCGATCGCGACAGACACGACGAGGACGCGGCAGCGGGGCCACAGGAGCCTCCGCGGCCGTCGCCGTCCGGCTCACCGACCCACCCAGGAACCAGCCGCATCCCCACCCAGCCCATGAAGGGCCGGCCCGGGACCGAGGACGAGGACACACCCCCTCGGGACGCCCGAACCGTCCGCACCCGCCCGACTCTGCTGCAGCGCGGCGAGCTCGTGGACCACTACAAGGTGCTCCGGCGGATCGGGCGCGGCGCCATGGGCGAGGTCTACCTCGCCCGTGATTCGAAGCTGGGGCGCAAGGTCGCCCTGAAGATCCTCAAGCCGGTGGCGCTGGGCTCCGACGACGTGGTGGAACGCTTCCTGTTCGAGGCCAGGGCCACCGCCCTGTTCAGCCACCCGCACATCGTCACCGTCTATGGCGTGGGGGAGTACCACGGCCAGCCCTACCTGGCGCTCGAGTACCTGCGAGGCGACAGCCTGAGGGGACGCATCGCCAGCGGGCAGCTCAGCACGCCAGAGGTCGTTCGTACCGTTCGCGCCATCGCCGAGGCCCTGGCCGAGGCCCACCGGCACCAGATCCTCCACCGGGACCTCAAGCCGGAGAACGTGATGATCCCCCGGGACGGCCGGATCCGCGTGGTGGACTTCGGCCTGGCCAAGGTCGTCGCGGATGATCGTCCAGGGGCCGATCCCGACGCCCTGTCCGCGACGGCGACGGCTTCCATGGCCGGACTGGTGATGAACTTCACCCAGGATGGCGCGGTACGGGGAACGCCTTCGTACATGGCCCCGGAGCAATGGGCCGGTGGCGAGTGCACGGGCGCCACGGACGTCTGGGCTGTGGGCGTCATGCTCTACGAGCTGCTCCAGGGGTGGCTGCCGTTCCAGGCCGCCACCGTGCACGCGCTGTGCGTGGCCGTGTGCAAGGAGGACCCGGTGGCACCGATGGAGGCGGACGTCCCTCCAGGACTGGCCGCTCTGGTCGAGAGTTGCCTGGTCAAGGACCCCCTGCGGCGCCCCGACATCGAGTCCGTGGTGGACACCTTGGCCGAACACCTGGGCGGCGCTCGCACCGATTCCACCTACGAGCGCCCACCGTTTCGCGGTCTGCTTCCCTTTGACGAGCGTCACGCGGCCGAGTTCTACGGGCGGTCCGGAGAGATCGCCGCGTTCCTCGAGCGGATGCGCGAGGAGCCGGTGCTTCCGGTCATCGGGCCGTCCGGCGCGGGCAAGAGTTCCTTCGTCCTCGCCGGCGTGATCCCTCGTTTGCGCGAGCAGGGCGAGTGGCTCGTGCTGAAGATGCGGCCAGGTCGGCGCCCCCTGCGGTCCCTTGCCGCGCGCCTGCTGGCCCCCCATGTCTCGGGATTGCGCCTGAAGACCGACTCGCAGCAGGACTCCTACCAGGCGGCCATGCCCCTGGATACCCCCCCGGATCTGACGGGTCTCGGCGCCGACGATCTCGACGCGGGCGAGCTCGAACTGGAACGCGAGCTGACCGAGTCGCCCTTCCGCCTGGCCCTGCGGCTGGGCCAGATCGCCGAGCAGGAGGGTGTCCGCGTACTGCTCTTCGTGGATCAGCTGGAGGAGCTGTACACGCTCGTGGACGACGTGGCCACGCGACGGCTGTTCATGGGAGCGCTGTGCCGGTCGGCCGACGATCCGCAGGGCCCGGTCAGGACGGTCTTCACCGCTCGGGAGGACTTCCTGGGGCGCATGGCCGAGGAGCCCGAGATCAGGGACGTGCTGGGACGCGTGACCGTGCTGCGCAGCCCCGGTCCCGAGGCGCTGGCCGAGATCCTCGAGGCGCCCGTGGCCTCGGCGGGGTACAGCTACGACGATCCAGCGCTCGTGGACGAGATGGTGGATGCGGTCCGTGGTGAACCGGCCGCGCTGCCCCTGCTGCAGTTCACCTGCCAGATGCTGTGGAAGGCCCGGGACCGGGGCAACAGCCTCCTGCAGAGGTCGTCCTACGAGGCCATCGGCGGCGTGGCGGGCGCGCTGGCCCACCACGCAGACGATGTGCTGCGTGGGCTGTCGACGCGGCAGATGGCCCTGGCCCGCGACCTGCTGCTTCGTCTGGTCGCGCTGGAACGGCCCAAACGCGGCGGGAGCGCGACGCCCGTGACGCGGCAGGTGGTGGACCGGACAGACCTCCTCGACGGGCTGCACGAAGACGCCCAGCAGGTCCTCGACCGGCTGGTCCAGGGGCGGTTGCTGTTGGTCCACAAGGCGCGCGTGGACCACGAGACCGGCGAGGGGCCGGAAGCGAGGGACGCCGAGTTCGAGCTCGTGCACGAGTCCCTGGTCCACAGCTGGGATCGGCTGGCGAGGTGGATCACCGAGGGGCGCGAGAAGGAGGTCTTTCGATCCGAGGTGCTCCAGGCGGCGCAGCTGTGGGAGAGGCGGGGACGCCGCCAGGAGGAGCTGTGGCGTGGGGACGCGCTGGGCGACGGCCTGCGGTGGGCGGGCCGCTCCAGCTCCGTGCCTTCGCTGGCGCGCAGGTTTCTCGATGCCAGCCAGGCTCGCCAGCAGGGTCGCGCTCGTCGTCGTCGCACGCTGCTGGCGATCGGCTTCGGGGCGGTCGTGCTCGTGGCCGTGGTGCTGGCCCTGCAGGCGCGGGTGGCCAACCAGCAGCGGGACCTGGCCGAGAGCCGCCACCACACGGCCGAACAGAAGCGGGCCGAGGCGCTGCTCGAGGGGGCTCGCATGGCGGCGCTGACCGACGAGATGCTCGAGGCGCGCTCCAAGGCGCGCGAGACGCTGGAACTGCACGACACTCCCGCCGCGCGCGCCCTGTGGCGAGGGCTGTCCCGTGATCCCCGGATCTGGAAGGCGGAGTTGAAGGACCAGCCCCACGCGGTGCGGTGGTCACCGGACGGAAGCCAGCTCGCCGTGGGTGGCGAGGACCGACCCATCCGCCTGTACGATGCGCGATCGGGCACCCTGCTGCGGGCGCTGCGGGGGCACGGGGCGACCGTGGCGAGCCTGGCTTACTCCCCCGACGGGCGAATGCTGGCTTCCGGTGCCTACGACGACACGGTCCGGCTGTGGGACGTCCAGTCCGGGGAACAGCTCGCCGAGCTGCTGGGCCACGACGATGCGATCACGGGTGTGGATTTCAGCCCAGACGGCCGTAGCCTGGCCACGGGCTCGTTCGACGGATCCGTGCGGATCTGGGACGTGTCGACCGGCGCCGTGCGCCAGATCCTGTCCGCGGGGCCGGTGACCGACGTGGCGTTCGATCCGACCGGCCGCCTGGTCGCCGTGTCCAACCCCAGTGGCACGGCCCGTCTCCTCGATATCGAGGACACGGGGCCCCACCGCACGCTCGAGGGGCACACCAGCGGAGTCATCGACGTCGACTTCAGCCCCGATGGCGACTGGCTCGCCACGGCCGGCCGCGACTCGACGGTGCGAATCTGGGACGTGCGCACGGGGCAGGCATCCCACGTCCTGGAGATGGCCGGACACGCGTTCCTCTCGGTGGCATTCAGCCCCAGCGGCGAGCGAGTCGCCGCGGCTGGAGTGGGCCCGGGAGTCCACCTGTGGGACACGGCCACCGCAGAGCACCGGCACCAGCTCCACGGTCATTCGGCCCTGGTCACGGAGGTGGCCTTCGGGCCGACCGACGACGTACTGGCGTCGGCTAGCTTCGACCAGACCGTCCGGATCTGGGCGGTCGACGCTGCGGCGACCACCCAGGAGACACCCCGACACACCTCTGCCGTGTGGTCGACCCAGTTCAGCCCGGACGGGCAGAAGGTCCTGTCCACGGGCGCCGAGGCCATCCTGTGGGACAGGACCACCGGGGAACCCCTGTGGGACACGTCGTCGGATTCGGCGGAGACCTTCCGGTTCAGCCCTGACGGCCGCCTGCTGGCGCGGATGAATCCGCTGGGGACCATCCAGCTGCTGGAACCGACCACACTCGGGGTCGTGCGCGTATTGACCGGGCCGCCACACCCGGTGGACGGACCGCTCTTCACGGCGGATGGAGAGGTGATCGGCGTCGGTGCGGGGCAGCGATTCGTCACCTGGGATGTGGATACAGGTCAGCTGGAAGGTTCGCGGGAGATGTTCCCCGATCGCCTCGAACGCCTGGCATTCGTGCCAGGAGGTTCGAAAATCGTCGCCTTGCTCACCGATGGCCGGCTCGGTCTCTGGAACTGGAGGACGGGCCGTCACGAACGGTGGCTGGCCACCGACCAGGGCGCTCCCTTCGGATTCGCCGTCAGCCCCGACGGGCAGTGGTTGGTCGTGGGAGGGAACGACCGTCGCTTGCATCTGTGGGACCTGGTCAGCGGCTCCGACCGCGTGCTGTGGGAACGTGTCGACCTCGCGCCCTCGCCCGGGATGTTCCACCCCGACAGTCGGACCTACGGATTCGGCGCGTCGGATGGCAACGCGTATGTCGTGGATCTGGACGGGACCGTTGCCGAGATCCGGGTCGGCGCACGAGACGAGACCACTTCCGTGGCCTTCCACCCGGATGGCGATGGGATGGCCATCTCCAGCGAGGATGGAGCGTTGCGGCTGTTCGCCGCCGAGACCGGCCACCCCACGTGGCGGGCTCCGGCCATGCTCCACGAGCCTGCCGAGGTCTACACCCACCGGGGCTGGTACCGCATGGGTGAGGCCCTGCAGCCGTTTACCCCGGCCGACGCGGCGTGGCGCCGAGCGGTCGAGGAGGGGGCGAGATACGCCACACAGAGCCCGGACGGGACACGCCTCTACCTGTTGACCCACGAGGGACAGCTGGAGGCCTGGGAGCTCGAGGCAGATCGCCTGATCTGGCGGGACACGCGGCACGGGCTCGACCAGGTCGTGGCCACGGACCACGGGTGTCTGACCCTGGATCGGGACGGACAGGTCCACCACGTGGATCGGGCAGGTGCGGCGGTCTCGCTGTACGGCGGAGTGGCGGCCATCGGCTGGGACGGCGCGACGCTCGCGGCCGGTGAGGGCCGGGTCGTGGTGGGCGACGCCCTGCACGGAGAGCACACCACCCACGCAGCGTCCCCGGACGTCACGGCGGTCCACCGCGTCGGCGGGTTGCTGGTGCTCGGTTACCTGGATGGAACCGTGGAAATCCTGGACGTCGTCGGCAGCGGCACCGCACCCACGGTTCGTTTCCAGGATCAGCCGGCGTCGGCGGTCCTGCAGATCCTGAACGGACCGCAAGACACGTTGATCCTGGGCCACGCCAGTGGTTTCGCCGGCGTGTGGAGCCTCGACAGCGGGGCACTCCTCGCCGGAACGCAACTCAGCGGTCCCGTGGCCCACATGATCCTCCGAGAGGATCGCTTGTTCGCGGCGAGCGAGGTGGGAGACCTGGATGTGGTGGATCTGAGCATCCTGAGCCGCGACTACTGTGACCTGCTGCAAGAGGTGTGGAGAGAGGTCCCGACGGCCTGGGTCAGTGGAGCGGCTGCCACGCGCGCGCCACCCCAGGAGCACGAGTGCCTGCGGTGAACGACACCCCTGGCATTCGGCCTCAACAGCCGTTGCCCGGGAACACGCTCGCGTCCCGGTCGTCGCAATCCCACCCAAACCCCGGATAGGTCACCGGATCGTACGGACCGGGTTGCCACCACTCCGGGAAACCGTCCCCGTCCAGGTCCCATCTGCCAGCGGGCTCGCCCCCGTAGGCACCCATGTCCGCGAGCGATCCGTGGAGCCACACCCGCAGACGGCCAGGGCGGCGGTGGCGAAACCAAGAAAAGAGGTTGCTCTGCGCATCTGTTCGGACTCCTTTGATCCCTCGCTCGATTCGTAGTGATTATTTCCCACGATTTTATTCTCGTCAAGAATAGAATCGGATGTATGATGAGAAGGCATCCCCTTCCAGTCCCGACGGAGAGGGCTGGTCAGGCTGCGAGGGCGAGGGACGAACCGAGGTGTCGAGCGAACAGCCCACACAGGTCAGGAGCCCGGCAAGGGATCTCGGGGAGGCGCCGCGATCACCCGGCCGCGTGGCCGGAGGTGTTCTCCCCGTGGGTCTGGTCGAGCCTGGCGCGAGGGTGGATCACTACCGGATCCTGCGGTGGATCGGCCGTGGCGCCGCCGGGGAAGTGATCCTGGCGCGCGATACACGGCTGGGCCGGAAAGCCGTCCTCAAGGTCCTGCGACCCGGGGCCCTCGGCTCTGCCGAGGCCCGGGCGAGGTTCCGGTTCGAGGCCATGGCCACGGCCCGCGTCAGCCACCCGCACATCGTCACCGTGTACGGCGTGGGCGAGTACCGAGGTCTGCCCTATGTGGCGCTGGAGTACATCCAGGGGACCAACCTGCGAGAGCGGATCCACGCGGGTCGTCTCGGCCGCCCGGAGGCCCTCAGGATCTGCCTCGCCGTGGCGCAGGCCCTGGCCGAAGCCCACCGGCACCGCATCCTGCACCGCGACCTGAAGCCGGAGAACGTGATGATCACCCGCGATGGCCGCGTCCGGGTGGTGGATTTTGGTCTGGCCACGGTACTCCACGAAGGAGCGAGGGAGGCGAGCGATCCGCCATCGTTCACGTCGGCCGTGCCGTCGCTGCCCGGTCTCGACGCCCTCGAGACGCGAGGCAGCCAGCTCCATGGGACACCGGCCTACATGGCTCCGGAGCAGTGGGTCGCGGGAAGGTGCACGGCAGCCACGGACGTCTGGGCGCTGGGGGTGATGCTCTACGAGCTGCTCGCGGGCTGGTTGCCGTTCGAGGGGGCCGACTCCTTCGACCTCTGCACTGCGATTCGCATGAAGCCACCCGTGGCCCGCCTGGGTGACGGAGTCCCACCCGATCTGGTCGAGCTAGTCGAGGGGTGCCTGGCCAAGGCTCCCGACCGACGGCCGGACATCCACACCGTGATCGACACGCTGGCCGATTTCCAGGGCAGAGGTCGGAGGGATCGCCCGCTCGACCCTTCCCCGTTCCGTGGATTGCTGCCCTTCGACGAGCGCCACAGCGACGACTTCTACGGCCGCGAGGGCGAGATTGCGGCCTTCCTGGAGAGACTGCGCGGTCAGGCAGTATTGCCCGTGGTCGGGCCGTCCGGAGCCGGGAAGAGCTCGTTCGTGGCTGCTGGGGTGATCCCTCGACTGCGGGAGCAGGGTCCATGGCTGGTCCTGAAGCTCCGTCCGGGGCGGCGGCCGATGAGAGCGCTGGCTGCGCGGTTGATGTCGCTCGAAACTCGATGGAGATCACTGCAGTCCGGGAACGAGCGATGCAGCGACGAGATCTCGGTGCCCCTGGATCCTCCCTCCGAACTGGAGGATGCAGAGGTGGACGAGCTGGAGGAGGAGGCGCGAACCCTGACGCGAGAGCTGTGGGAGTCGCCGTACCGCCTGGCGCTGAAGCTCGGGAAGCTGGCAGAGCGTGGGGGCACCCGGGTGCTGCTGTTCGTGGACCAGCTGGAGGAGCTGTACACCCTGGTCGACGACCCGGCCACGCGGCGCGTGTTCATGGAGGCGATCTGCCTCTCGGCGGACGACCCGGAAGGACCTGTGCGGACGGTCTTCACGGCTCGTGAGGACTTTCTGGGGCGGCTGGCCGAGCATCCGGCCGCCAGAGAAGTGCTGGGTCACGTGATGGTGTTGCGGAGCCCGGGCTCCGGCGCCCTGCGAGAGATCCTCGAGGCGCCGGTGGAAGCCGCGGGGTACAGCTACGACGATCCCCGGCTGGTTGGGGACATGATCGCTGCGGTGGATGGCGAGCCCGCCGCCCTGCCCATGCTGCAGTTCAGCGGCCGGATGCTCTGGGAAGGCCGAGATCGTCACAATCGCCAGCTGAAGCGGCAGGTGTACGACGGGGTGGGTGGGGTGGCCGGAGCTCTCGCCCATCACGCGGATGGTGTCCTGCGCGGTCTGTCCCCGGAGCAGGTCCAGTGGGCACGCGAGCTGCTGCTACGACTGGTCTCGGTGGAGCGAGCGAACGCCGCAGACCGAGCCACGCCGGTGACGGGGCGCGTGGCCACCCGGTTCGAGCTGCTCGAAGGGCTGACCGGGGGCGCGGAGGAGGTCCTCGATCGGCTCGTGCACGGTCGCTTGCTCCTGGCGCGCAAGGTCCGACGGGCGCGTGGGGGTGGTGGGCGATCGGGGACGGGGCAGGCCGAGGCCGAGCTGCAGCTGGTCCACGAATCGCTGATCCAGAGCTGGGATCGGCTTGCGGACTGGATCTCCGAGGGCCGCGCAGAGGTGGCCTTTCGCTCGGAGCTCGTCCAGGCAGCGCAGCTGTGGCAACGGCGTGGGCGGGTGGCGTCCGAGGTCTGGCGCGGCGATGCGTTGCGCGACGCCGTGCGAAGGGCCGACCTCGTCACGCCACTGCCGCGGGTGGCGCGCCAGTTCCTCGACGCCGGTATCCGGCTGGAACGCCGGCGATCGAGACGGAGGAGGGGGTTGGCGGGAGTGGCCATCGGCACCCTGATCCTGTTCGCGCTGTCCATGAGCTGGATGGCCCTCACCGCCTGGACGCAGCAGATCCACGCCGATGAGCAGCGAATGCGGGCCGAGGAGCGGCATCGCACGGCCGAGCAGAAGCGAGCCGAGGCGCTCCGGGAGGGCGCTCGATCCGCTCGATTGAGGGGAGACACCCTGGAAGCGCGGTCCAAGATGAGGGAGTCGCTGGAACTACAGGACTCCCCCATGGCCCGGGCGCTGTGGATGCAGCTGACGAGCACTCCCGTGACCTGGGAGCGAAAGCTGCACTTCCTCGTGGGCGGTCTGGATATCTCGCCCGACGGCCGGACCATCGCCGTGGCAGGGCGAGAGTCCATCCTCCTGATCGATGTGCACTCCCAGGCGACACGCATACTGCGCAATGACGTCGGACGGCTGTCTGCAGTGGCGTTCTCGCCGGGCGGACAGCACCTCGCGTGGGGAGCGTGGACAGGGCAGGTGGGCTTGTGGGACCTGGCGGAGGAGGAGCTGGACGTCTTCCCTGGTGGGCACTCCCACCGCGTTTCCGGCCTCGATTTCAGCGCCGATGGCGCCATGCTCGCCACTGCGTCGCAGGACCGGACGATACGTACCTGGCACGTCCACACCCGCTCCGAGGCGCGAGTGATGGAGGGGCACACCGAGTCGCCGACATCCGTGGCGTTCACCTCGGATGGCGCCTCCTTGTTCTCGGCGAGCCTGGATGGAACCGTGCGGCAATGGAGCGCGGACACGGGCGCGCTGGAGCGAATCATCCAGCTGCCCAGCGTGGCGGCGGACCTCGCGGTGAGCCCGAACGGTCGTACGCTGGCCATGGCCCAGGTGGACGGCTCGGTGAGGCAGTGGGATCCGGCTACCGGAGAGACCCTGATGGAGATGACCGCTCACGACGGCGCCGTGCGCCAGGTCGATTTCAGTCCGGACGGGCGCCTCCTCGTCTCCGCGGGAAACGACCACACGGTGCGGGTGTGGCCGGTGACGCAACCCGGGGAGCCGTGGACCCTGGGAAGCCATGACGCGCGTGTGGCGAAGGTGGCCTTCCATCCCGACGGCCGCCACCTGGCCACCGCCGACCTGCACGGCGTGTTGCGTCTGTGGGACATGGACGCGCCGAACAGCCGTCTCCCGGATCGCGGCCACGAGTCAGGCATCGAGAGGGTGGCGTTCTGCTGTGGCGGAGACCGCATCGTGTCCGCGGGCCACGATGGCACCGCGCGCCTCTGGGACGTTCGCACAGGAGCGGAGATCGAGGTGCTCGAAGGGCACACAGAAGCACTGGCCGGCCTCGACGTGAGTCCGGACGGCTCCCGGATCGCCACGGGCGGGCTGGACGGGTCGATCCGCATCTGGGACGGGGAGACTGGCGACCCGATCAGATCGTTGAGCGGGCACGCGGAAGGGACCTGGGCCGTTGGCTTCGATCCCCTGGGTAGGTTCGTCGCGTCGGTGGGCACGGATCGCACCATTCGCCTCTGGGGATCCGGTCGAGGCTTCGAGACGAGGTCCTTCGAGGAGAGAGACACCTGGCGCTCCGTCCAGGTCAGCCCGGACGGCCGGATCCTCGCGACGGGGAACAACAACGGACCTGTCCAGCTGCGGGATGTGAGCTCCGGCAGGCTGCTGCGGAGCCTGGGCGGCCACGAGGGAGGCACCTGGGATCTCGACTTCCACCCTCGGGGTGGCCCGCTGGTGACAGGCGGCTTCGATGGAGCCATTCGGTCGTGGGACATCGAAACAGGAGCCCAGCACACGGTCGCGGAGCTCCCCGACGCCGTCTGGTCGGTGGCCTATGATCCGGCCGGATCGCACATCGGGGCTGCGTGCGCGGACCACACGGCCCATGTGCTGGATCCCGGCGGTGGGGAGCCGGTGGTCTTGCGCGGCCACAGGGCCACGGTCAACGAACTGAGGTTCAGTCCGGACGGTCTGATGACCGCCACGGCATCCGACGATGGCACCGTTCGTCTGTGGGAGACGGCCACCGGCAATCCCGTATGGCGAGCTCCGGTGCTCCTGCGCCACGGCCCGGAGATGCTGAGCCATCGCGGCTGGATCCGGCTCGATGGAACTCGACCTGATCGGGGACACCGAGAACAGCAATGGCGCCGGGTCGTCGAGCAGCACGCCCGGCGAGCAGCCGTGGACGACGACGGCGAGATCATGTGCGTCCACACCCACGACGGCCACCTGGAGCTGTGGGACCTTCCCTCGGATCGACGGCAGTTCCGCGAGCCGCTCTCGTCGGCTGCCCACCTGCTGGCGCTGGGGAGCGGCTGCCTCGTGCGTTCCCACGAAGGCGTGTTGCAGCTGTTCACGCCCACGGGCGTGCGCCTGGTGCTCGCAGAGGCGGTGACCGCTGTTGCGCTAGACGGGGAGCAGATCCTGTTGGCCTCCGGCGAGGGCGTGGTGGCGCTCGGCAGCACGGGATCACGGCTGGAGCGCTACTCCGCCGCCGAGGGAGTGACGGCACTGGCGCGCCGGGGAGAATCCCTCGTGCTGGGCTATCCAGAGGGCGTACTGGAGCGGGTCCCCACGCGGACCGGCGGCGCCCGTGTGCTGTTCGAACTCGACGAGCTCCCCATGGCTGCTGTGGAGCAGATCGCGTTCGCGGCAGGGAACACCGTCGTCGCGGGATATTCCAACGGTGGGATCGGCATCTGGAGCCTGGACAGCGGCGCGCGGCTGCTCTCTGCCCGGCTGCACGGCCCGGTCAGTCACCTGCAGATCGTCGGCGACGAGCTCCACATCGTCACGGAGCTGGGAGACCACGGGATCGTGGACCTGCGGGTCTTCTCCCGCGAGTACTGCGATCTGCTGCGAGAGGTGTGGGACGAGGTCCCGGTCGTCTGGGAGAGTGGAGCGGCCGTCCTTCGCGCTCCTCCACCAGACCACGAGTGCCGTCCTCGATCCGAGGCAACCACGGTGTCCTCGCCCTAGCCGGTCGTTGAATTATTCTTGACAGAATTGCTCTCGTTGGGAATAGTGATCTCATCACTACTCGATGCAAGGAGGCACTTCTCATGCGATCCAGCTCATGGTTCATTCTCGCCGCAATCGTCACCCTGACCGGATGCTCCAACGGCGCGTACAGTCCGTTCATTCCGGGTCATCCCGGCAGCCCCGGCGACCCGGAGCCGGAAGGGGGCAACCCGGAGATCGAGTACGCGCCCCCGCCCGAGGTCGTGAGCACGGGGACGTACCACTCCTGCATCGTCGAGGACGACGGCTGGATCACGTGCTGGGGGTGCGATGATCTCTACGACGGCCTGTACGACCGGGGCCAGTGCCGCGCCCAGGAGGGCCCCTTCGAGAGCGTCAGCGCCGGCTCGGAGCACACCTGCGGCCTGGCTCAGGACGGCACCGTCGAGTGCTGGGGCAGCCAGCGCTACCACCAGACCGAGGCGCCAGACGGGACCTTCGCGCAGATCAGCTCGGGCACGTACCACAGCTGCGGGATCAAGGACAACGGCCTGGCCGAGTGCTGGGGCGGCAGGACCCTCGACGATCCGGAGAGTACCTCCTTGCCCGACTACTGCCGACCTCCGTCGGCCAGCTTCGTCGAGGTCGTCGCCGGCCTCGGGGAGTTCTCCTGCGGGTTGATGGCCGACGGCGAGGTGCTCTGCTGGGGCGACGACGAGATGGGACAGAGCAGCCCCGGGGAGTTCGACTACCTCCAGATCAGCGCCGGTCTCTACCACGGTTGCGGCGTGATCGACGACGGAACGGTCGAGTGCTGGGGATGCAAGGTCGACTCCATCGACTTCGGCCAGTGCGACGCGCCTGCCGAGGAGTTCCACCAGGTCAGCGCCTCTTCCCACCACACCTGCGGGCTGCGCCTCGACGGGACCGTCGAGTGCTGGGGCTGTGAAGACGACCGTTACGATGCCGGCCAGTGCGACGCCCCCGACGGTGTGTTCGTCCACGTCAGCGCGTCGCGATTCCACACCTGCGCGGACCGATCCGACGGCAGCGTCCTGTGCTGGGGCTGCCGCAACCACGACCAGACCCACTACGACCTGGGCCAGTGCGATGCGCCGTGGGGCGAGTAGGGCTGGAGCGACGATCGCGCACGCCACGTCGGCTCTGAATCGGGGGCTCTCTCCAGCAACGCTTTTTTCGGTCACGAAAGGAAAGAACCATGACAATCACCACCCAGACGACCCTGCGAGACGTTCGCGATTTCCTCGCCACCCACGACAGCGCGCCGCCACCCTGGAGTGCCCCTGCGTCCGCGGTGGACGCTCTGTACGGTCTGTTGCGCGAACGACGCGACGACACGGCCTTCTGGCGCGATCTGACCGACCTGACCCGGCGCCTCGAGGATTCCCGGGTTCGGCCCTCGCTGATCCGGGGCGCCGTCGTCCTCGGCGGTGAGGAGGTGGACCAGCTCATCGCAGACCTGCGATCCGCCCTCCCCTCCAACGAGGATGCGCCGGTCACGGCGCGCGGCTGGATACGGACTCGCGTCGCCACCACGGCGCTGGCTGCCTTCCTGCTCCTCGGGGCCTCCATGGGCTGCGAGAGGACCAGCGACGGTTGTGACGAGGCTCAGCGGATGGGGATCGAAGACGAGGAAGAGCAGGACGTCTACTGCGATCTGGTCGCCGTCATCGAATCGGCCGAGATGGACCCCGACATCCGCAACGATCTGCTCGAGTGCCTACCGGAGATCGCCGCGATCTACCGCGCGGAACTGCTCGAGCGGTTCCTCGAAGCCGACGACCAGACCCTGGCCGACATGATCGAGAGCATCGCCGTGTCCCTGGAGTGCGAGAACTACGAAAACGGCGGCTGGGAAGACGACGACCACTGATCCCTCCCCACCTCGAATCCCCCCTGAAGAATCAGTCCTCCGGCTCGGCGTGCGGGTACAGCTCGAAGAACCTGTCCGGATCGGTCCGCAGGATCTTCAGGTACCGTCGGGTGTGCTTGGCGGTCAGAGCCTGGTGTTCGAGGCTGTTGGACAGGAGCATCGCCGAGGACTCGGCCAGACCCTCCGGGAGCGCCTCTTTCTCCGCCTCGAGGCCCGCCATCAGCCCGGCGAGCATCTCCAGGCGGGTCTCGAGTGCGTCCTCCACGCGGTCCGGGTCGGCCAGGCCGATGAAGAACGAGGCCAGCTTGAAGTGATCCTCGGGGTTCTTGGTGTCGAGGATGAGGTCGATCAGCAGATCGGCGAGCCTGGCGCGTCCGTCCTCGGTCAGCGTCAGAACGGTGCGCGGCGGCATGTTGGTCACGTGCTCGACCTTGGACTCCACCAACCCCTCGGTCTCGACCTGCTTGAGCCGCCGGTACACCGTGGACACCGGTATCCGCGCCCACGTGTCCATGTGCCACTCCTTGATCAGCTTGTTGAGCTCGTAGCCGTGCATCGATTTCATGGCCAGCAGGCCGAGAATGCTCACTGTGGTCGAGGACATCTCAGATCAGCCTTCCGCGGAGGGGGTTGGATGAGCGTTCTCGATAAGACTATTCCTTCTGCCATCATTCGTCCAGTGGAGAAGGAGGGGGCTGCTGGGACAGGGCCTCGGCCCGGTCGCGGCATTGCTGTCCCTTGTCGGGTTCCCCGCGGCCGTCGTGGGCCTGGGCCAGGAAGCCGAGGATCTGGACGCTGAGTTCGTCGCTCGTCGAGTATCCCAGGGCCAGCTCGAGCTCCTCCACGGCCAGATCCAGGCTGCCGCCGAACTCGACAGGCGTGAACAGCTTGAGCATGCCAGCGCCCATGTGGGCGAAGGCGTTCTCCGGGCCGAGGAACAGGGCGAGCTCGATCTCCTGGGCAGCCTGCATGCCGTACTTCGCCGCGTCCATGGGGGCCGCGCCGGCGCACATCCAGCCCAGGACCATGCCGTGCCAGGCGCGGACGTCTGCCGAGTCCGGGGCCGCCTCGACCAGCCCCTCGACGATCTCGAGGGCTTCGGCGAGCTGGCCGTCCACGGCGAGTTGCTGGACCCGGGCGAGGCTGTCAGCGATGGCCTGGAGATCGGATGCGTCCGCCTCGCCGGCTGCGGCCGAGCCCGCGCCGCCGGTGGAGAGGTCTTCTCCGAGCTGGAACATGGGCAGGTCCACCACGAACCACCGGGCGCGGTCGTACACTTCCACGCCGGCGACCATGTCTGCGGCGAGCTGAGCCACGCCGTCCCCCCACCCCGAGAAGTAGGTCGAGCCGATCTCGTCGTGGAGGCCCAGCGCCCACTTGGGATCCCCGCTGTAGCCCAGCTCCATGCCCGCCTGATCGAACTGGGGGGTCTCCATGAGGTTGTCGGGGAAATCCACGTCGTACTCGGGCAGCATCCGCAGCATCTCCATGTCGGCCAGGTCCGGATGGTGGACCAGGATCATCGACGTCTCGCCTGCGCTGGCGTGGCCGAAGCTCGGCGCATCCGTGTCCTCTGCGGGGGCGTCGGTGGCGGCGCCGGGGTCGTCCATCCCGCCGACCGCTTCCATGAGCACCGCCTCGGTGGGCGAGACGATGCGGATGGGGTAGCGGCTGCGGACGTCCTCGACGGCCTGCTGCACGCCGCTGACGTGCTTGGGCTCCATCTGGTGTCCCACCACCACGACGTTGCGGTAGCCGTGGCGAGCCAGGCTCTCGCAGATGTCGCGGATGTACTCCCGCAGCACCTCCGCGCGGATGCAGATGTTGCCGCTGAAGGCCATGCCGTAGTCTGCGTGGCCGTACGGGACCAGCGGGGCCACGAGCACGGCCCAGTCCGGGTGTTCCTCCTTGAACGCCTCGGCCGCGGCCTGGGCCAGGCCGTCGGCGCCCAGGGCATCGGTGGCCAGCGGCAGGTGCGGGCCGTGCTCCTCGATGGCGCCCACGGGCAGGAACACGATGCTGCGGTCCTTGGGCAGGACGAACGAATCGACCCAGGTGAGGTGCTCGTAGGGCGTCACCCGGTCGGGAACGACGTCGTCGATGGGGCCGTCGAACCGGGAGGCCACGTGGAAATCGACGCCCTCCCACTCGATGTCGAACTGCATCGCCTTGCCGGCGATATAGCTGGGATCCGTCAGATGCAGGTCCAGGTGGGTGTGTACGCGATCATCGATCCTGCGTGACTCCGCGTCGATCCGGCCCCGGATCACCTCGTAGCCCTCGCCGTCCATCAGCGCAAAGGCCGAGAACGATTGACGGGGCTGGTCGTCGGGGAGGTCCTCCAGCACGGCCACCGGTGGCGAGAAGTCCATGAGGGCCCTGCGGTCGCTCATGGTGACCGCCTCGAGCCGCTTGATCTCCATCCCGCCGCTGATCCGCCGGACGTGGGCGATGGTCGTGTTGAAGCTGCCCCCCTTGCGGACCTGCTCGTACTCCACGCCGTCGATCACCGAGACGCCCAGGTGCTCGTACTGCTCGGTCAGCTCGCCGTGATCGACCACCGAGACCCAGCCGACCTGCCCCTCGTCCCGGGTCCGCTCGATGATCCGCTCGTGCCGCTCGCCCGTCATCAGGATGCGCAGGTCGAACCCGTCGAGCCAGAAGAACAGCTTGCGGTCCGAGCCGCCCGGGCCGAACATCAGCCCGCCCGTCCCGTCGTCTCCCAGCGGTAACGCCGCGACCTCCTCGCCGTCGATGAGCACCCTGGAATCGGCGTTGGCGAACGCCGCGCCGCTCTTGCCCGGTGTCATGGCCACGACGCTCTGCAACTGCGAGTGGCCGCCGGTGGGCATGACCATGCCCTTGGGCCAGGGGATGAGATCGGGCTCGGTCACGCAGTCGATCTCGATGACCTCGCCATCCGGGAGCACCGCCTTGCTGTACACCGCCACGGAGCCGTCCTCGAGCCGATCCTTGCGAAACTCGATCTCGGCGTACTCGCACGGCCGATCAGCGGCCGGACCGGACTGCCGTTGCTCGACGATGGGCATGCTGTCCATGTAGTCGATCTGGGTCATGTCCTTGAGCGTGACGATGAACAGCGGCATCGTCCCCTCGATCAAGGTCACCTCCACGGCGTCGTAGCGGGGGTGGTCGTCGAGGAAGGCGATCACGTGGTCCGTGCCGTAGATGTAGATCATGTCGAAGGGCACCACCGGGAAGACCTCTTCCCCGGTCGGTGTGCGGTCCACGTTCAGGATGCGGGTCTTCGCCGCACAGCCCGGCAGCAGCGTGAAGGCCAGCAGGAGTGAAACGAAAAATGCGGTGTGCTTGCGCATGGTCTTGCCTCCGTGTGGCGGCCTAGATGGGTGAGTACAGCGAGACGACGAAGTTGAACTCGCCCTCGCGATTGAACGTGGCGTGCATGCCGACCCGGTACGTCCGGCCCGGCGCGGTGTGCAGGTTCAGCGCCAGGCCGTAGTCGAACGGATAGCGCGAGACGTCGAAGGAGAAGGCCTCCCCCTCGGTGAACGCGTCGCCGATGTCGAACAGGGGCGCCAGCTCGAACACCATGTTGCCGTTGAGCAGCGTCAACACGTCCAGCCGCAGCTCGGCGGTGAACAGCGCCATGCGCGTGCCCACGTGGTCGAACACGGTATAGCCGCGCAGCCCGAGGTCCCCCCCGATGCTGAACTGCTGCCAGTGGGGGATGGAGCCGAACGACGTCCCCCCCTCCAGCCTCACCACCAGCGTGGCCTTCCTGGCCAGATGCCACCGGGAGATGGCCGACACGCGGGTCTGGCTGAAGTCGTGTTTGGCCCCCAGGGAGGTCTCCGCGAGGGTCTCTTCGAGCCGGATCTCCAGGTCGGTGACCGGCCGCGTGCGCCCCAGGGTCCAGTGCAGCGCCACGTAGGCCGTGACGAGGTTGTCGAGGTAGCTGTCGTCGGTCGGGAAGAAGTAGGGGTCGCCCGCCGTCTGCTGGAGTCCCGAGATGTGGAAGTAGTTGAGCCGGTCGCGCACGCCCACCGTCACGACGTCGCTGATGGCGTAGGACAGATCGGCCCGCATCCAGCCGGTGTGCAGATCGTACATGGAGAGGTGCTCGGCGCCCTCCGCATCCCCCGACCGGGTGATGTACGGAAAGAACATGTACCCGGCCTGCGCATCCAGCCCGATCCCCACGGTGGGGTGGGCGGCGATTCCATAGTTCACCTTGCCCCACAAGAAGGGCTTGTCGAGGACCTCGGTCTCCCACTCCTTGTCCAGGTAGATCTCGACACCGGCGGAGTGCCTGCGGCCCGCCAGGTGGGTGTGCTCGATGCGCGCGGGCCACACGCCCCACTCCACGTGGGCGTGCTCCGTCACCTGGATGTCCACGACCACGTGCTCGTCGCTGTGGATCGCCCTGACGGAGATGGAGAACTCGCCAAAATGGTCCGAGGCCCGCCACCGGGCCTCGTTCTCGTCGAGTTCGTCGACGTCGAGTACGTCGCCCACCTCGAAGGTCAGGCCGCGCAGGATGAACTCGCGGCGGGTACGTACGTTGCCGTGCACGGCGATCGCCTCGATCCGGGCGTCGGGCCGGTAGGCGCGCAGGCCCTGTAGCAGCTCCCGCGCGGACCGGTGATCCGGGGCGATTTCCAGGGCCGTCTCCAGCTCTGCGACGCCCCTCTCCCGCTGCTTCTTGCCGATGTATGCCTCGGCCAGCGCCACGTGACACGCGGCGAGCAGCCGCGGTTCGGTGGTGCGCTCCATGGCCTCGTGGACGTAGCGGATGGCCTCGTCCAGATCGCCGCCGTACTGGGTCGGCGTCTCCAGCTTGACATACCCCATGCCGATCAGGGCGACGGCGCAGTCCGGGTCCCTGCGCAGTGCCGTGCGTAGCTCGGAGATGGCGGCCAGGCCGTAGCGGGCCTGGTCGCTCGTCGCCGTGGCCTCGGCCGCCATGGAGCCGAGCGTGCATCCCTTCCAGGCGGTGGCTTCCACGTGATCGGGGTGATCGGCCAGGAATGCCTCGGCGCGGGTGAGGGCCTCGTCGAGGTCGCCGGCCCAGTAGAGATCTTCGATCGTGTCGAGTTCCTCTTCATCTGGAGTGGATGCGTGCGCAAGCGATCCGATCGTGAGGTTGATCGTGCAAACGAACAGAATGCCTGTCAGTGCTGGATTCATGACGCCCTCCTCCCCCGAGGTGACCGCTCCTTCGATTGTCCGGGCCGGCGAAGGGCTCTGTCAAAAGGGCCTCGCCGGCGAGTTCTGATATCACTATTCCCGATGAGACTAGTCGTGTCAAGGTTGTTTCTCGGGGAGAAAAGTGTTGACCAAACTATTCCCATCAGGAATAGTGGTTTGTGACAATGAACGATGGAACCACACACGATGGAGTTCGAATCATGCGACGTTGCTTGAGCGCTACCCTCTTCCTCGCGGCCACCCTGACGATTTCCCAGTCCCTGGCGAGTCCCCTCGATCCCGATCTGGAGCAGGTCCAGCAGCTCCACACCGCCGGCGAGCTGCAGGAGGCCATCGATCGGGTCGACACCTACCTGGCGACGCACCCGGACAGCGCCGACGGCCACGCCTGGAGGGGCCTGGCCCTCAGCTCCCTGGCCGGGGAGGTCGGTGGACTCGCGGCCGCTCGCTACGGGTCCGAAGCCCGCGACGAGTTCGATCGTGCCCTCGAGATCGACCCCGAGAACGCGTATGCCCATTTCGGCATCGGGCTGTCCAAGCTGTTCACGCCGCGCGCCTTTGGCGGCAACGTGGACGTGGCGATCGAGATGCTGGAGCAGGCGATCGAGTTCTCACCCGACCACGAGTTCAGCTCCCAGGTCCTGACCTTCCTGTCCATCGCCCACGCCAAGCAGGATCGCCCCGAGGAGGCTCGCGAGTGCCTGGAGCGCGCTCTCATCCTGGATCCCGCCAACGGCGCCGCCGCAGACGGCCTGGCCCAGCTCCAGTAGCCCCGAGCATCCCCCTTGCTCTCGTACCCACGCACTCCACTCACCGTGGCAGCTTGTCGCAACGCCTCCTGAGCGCACGATCGAACCCGTGCCCGACCGCGGCGATGATCGCCAGCGGTGCGATCATCCACAGCGCGTCGTATTCCTGCCGGGACAGCAGCGCCGCGGTGAGGCCGACGAGGATCAGGGGGGCTCCGAGCGGGGCGAGGCGATGCTTCGGCCTGGACCAGCGGACCCTTCGCAGGTGCCGGGCGAGGGAGAGGGCCTCCCCGCGATCCCCGGCGAGGATGGCCAGCTTGCTCGCCTCGAGGCTGAAGTACACCAGGGCGAACACCATGACGATCACAGCCACGGCGGCCGTACCCTCGCGCCCTTTGTGCAGGAGGCAGAAGACCAGTGCAGCGACGGCCAGGGTGATGCTCGACCCCAGCAGCAGCTTCGATGCGAGTCCGCGCGCCTGGATCTGCCGCCGGGACCAGTCCGGATGCGGGGGATTCGTGGAGTGTTCTCGTGGGTTTCGCATGGGACTCTCCTTTCCCGTCCGATCAGCGCCGCCGGACCAGGAGGGTCAGCAGGGATAGCCAGAGCAGCGAGCCGAACACGGCGGGTGGGCCTTCGCCCCGTGCCACGCGGCAGTTGCATCCATCGTCTGGGAACACGCCCCCCATGCAATCCTCCCATCCGTCGTCCAGGCCGTCGCAGTCGCTGTCCACGCCATCGCCCGATACCTCGTAAGCCCCGGGATGGATGGATGCATCGTTGTCGTCACAGTCGGCGAGGAAGGGGGGCTGCCCGCAGGCGGAGAAGCCGTCCCCGTCTTCGTCCCGGTCGGCGCATCCCGCGATCAGGTAGACCTTGCCGCTGTTGCGGGGCCCGTAGTCCTCTTCTTCCGGGTCGGCCGTGTCGACCAGCCAGTGCTCGGAGTAGGGAGCACCGATCAGGAGGTCGTCGACGCCGTCGCCGTCGACGTCACCGGCAGCCGAGAGGGTCGTGCCCGCCCTGTCGCCCGCGGCCTCGCCGAGAAAGGACGCCGCTGTCCTGGGTATGACTCCAGCGATCGAGCCCCGTTCCGAGCCGAACAGCAGGTAGGTCCGGCCGTCGTTGCCGTGGGTGGACCAGCCCGTCGGATCGGCGACGAGAAAGTCGCCGAAGCCGTCTCCGTTCACGTCCCCGGCGCCGGAGACCTCGCTTCCGAACATCGCGGTCGATCCCTCCGTGTCGTCGCGGATTGACATGTCGGCGTCCGCCAGGCTCCCGTCGAGGCTCCAACCCGTGGTCTTTCCGTAGAACAGGTACACCTGGGACGTACACAGGGGGGACAGTCCGCTCTCGTTGGCGCCGATCACGAAGTCGTCCAGTCCGTCTCCGTTGAAGTCGCCTGCTCCGGCGATGCTGGCAAAGGGGGCGCCGCAGATGGGGTCGACCGCGCTGAAGAACGAAGCGTCTGCGCTGGCCAGACTCCTGTCGTGAGACCCGCCGTGAGACCCGCCGAGGATCAGGTAGGCGCCCGCGCGCTCCCGCCCGGTTTCGGGGTCGGGAGGTCGGTAGCTACCGACGAGAAAGTCGTCGAAGCCGTCCCCGTTCACGTCTCCCACGCCAGCTACGGCGTTGCCGGAGAGGTCCCCCTCGTCGGAGCCGATGAACGAGGCGTCGGCGTCGATCAAGCTCGTGTCCAGGGCCCAGCCTTCGGCCTTGCCCAGGACGAGGTAGGTCTTGCCCGCCTCGACGGCGTCACCGCTGAACTGCGGAGCCCCGATCAGGAAGTCGTCGAAGCCGTCTCCATCCACATCTCCCACTCCAGCCACGCTGGCCCCCGACGAGCTCCCGTTCTCCTCTCCGAGGAACGAGGCGTCGGGCTCGCGGATATCGGTCCGGGATCGGTCCTTTCCCAGGAACAGGTAGGTCTGGCCCGCGGAGTCACCGGCCTCGTCGTTGCCGGGCGCTCCGATGAGGAAGTCGTCGAACCCGTCTCCGTTCACGTCGCCCGCCCCCGAGATGCTGTAGGCGGCCTGATCGTCGGGATTCTCCCCCCAGAAGAAGTGGGCCTCCTCGCCCGATACCAGGCCCGTCGTCCCTTGCAGGTCGTCCAGAACCAGCCAGGCCCCGCCATGACATTCACCCTGTCCGGCGACGAATCCGAGCTCCATGCCCAGCAGATAGTCGTCGAAACCGTCGCCATCCACGTCGCCGACGCCGGCGAGGGAACGGCCGAGCCGATCCTCGATGATCTCCCCGTGGAGCTGCGTGCCCGCCTCGGCCAGGGGGGTAACCGTAGCCCAGGCCCACGCCAGGGATGCCGGCGCGATCGCTGCGAGGAACGCCAGGAGCCAGGCCCTGTTTCGACGGCCTCTCCTGTCCTTCCGGGCGCCCGGCGACGCACGGTGTCCTCCGAGTCGGCGGCGGAACACCGCCAGGACCGCCAGCATCCAGGGAGCCAGCGCCAGCCCCGCGCTCGCCGAGCCAGCTGCGTGGCACTCGCAGCCTTCGGGATCGTGGTCGGGACCGGGACCGGCGGAGTCCGCCGGCCAGGAGGCGGCGGAGTCGTCATCGTCGTCGTCATCGGCGGTGTCGTCGTCGTCGGCCGACGTGCACTCGTCGTCGGCCCCGTCCACCAGACCGTCACAGTCGTTGTCCGCCCCGTCCTCGCAGTCTTCCAGCGCGCCGAGGTGGGTGCTGGCGTCGTGGTCGTCGCAGTCGCCCTCGCACTCCATCCAGCCGTCGTCGTCTGCGTCGATCTCGTCGGGCGGCAGATCGCCGTCGCAGTCGTCGTCGCGGCCGTCGCAGATCTCGGGAGCCCCCGGGTGGATGTGGGGATCGTGGTCGTCGCAGTCCCCCTGGCACGCGTTCCATCCGTCTCCGTCCAGGTCCTCGTCCACGTCCT